>CAZKTS010000379.1:0-4341 GCA_964555735.1 uncultured Bifidobacteriaceae bacterium | reverse complement strand
AGGTCCTCGTCGAGCGTCCAGCCCCACGACGACACCGCGCTCACCGACAGGCGAGGATCCACGCGTCAGTCGAGCGAGATGTCGGCAGCCGAGAGGTCGGGCACCGGCATGCGGGCGGTCACCCCGCCGTCGACCGGGATCACCGCGCCGGTGAGGAACGCGGCCTCGTCGGACGCGAGGAACAGCGCCGCGTTCGCGATGTCGACCGGGAGGCCGAGGCGCGTGAGGTGCATCGCGCGCGTCGCGCCGCCGATCACCGGGTCGTCCATGAGCTGGAACGCGCCCTCGCTCGTCAGCACCATGCCCGCGACGATGCAGTTGGATCGGATGCCGTCGGCCGCGTACTCCACCGCCATCGACCGGGTGAGCGTGTTGATGGCGCCCTTCGCGGCCGTGTACGTGTCGAGCCCGGGCGTGCCGAGCAGCGACGCGGCCGACGAGATGTTCACGATCGCGCCACCGGTCGCGGGGTCCACCGCGCTCGGGTCGGCACTGCGCGCGACGGTCGCCGCGATCTCGGGGATCGCGTGCTTGCACGCCCAGACGACGGCCTTGAGCGCGACGAGCATGATCGAGTCCCACGCGTCGTTCTCGAGGTCGGTCACCCGCCGATCCGCCCGCCCCGGCCCCATCAGCTCGGTGGGCGCGGCGTTGTTGACCAACGTCGTGAGCCCGCCGTACTGCTCGACCGCGGCCCGCACCGCGCCGACGACGTCGGCTTCGACCGCCAGGTCGGTGCGCACGTAGGTGGCCTCGCCGCCCGCGGCGCGGATCTCCGCCTCGACCTCACGCCCGGTGTCCTCGGTGCGGCCGGTGACGACGACGCTCGCACCTTCCTCGGCGAAGCGGATCGCGGTGGCCCGCCCGATGCCACGCGTCGACCCGGTGACCAACGCGACCTTGCCCGCCATGCGCGCCGCCATCAGCCCACCCCCATCAGACCGTGATCTCCTCGATCACCGCGCCGGCGTCCGGCTCGACCAGCACCTTCACGTGGTGATCGGCACCGGCGAGGTTCTCGAACGCCGCCGCCACGCCGTCGAACCCGACGCGCCCGGTCACGAACGGGGTCACCTCGACCTCGCCCTCGGCGATGGCGCGCAGCGTGCCCGAGAACTCGTGGGACTCGTAGGCGTAGACGAAGCGCAGGTCGAGCTCCTTCACCACCGCGATGAGCGGACGGAACGAGTCGATCTCCATGCAGACGCCCACGACGACGACGCGGCTGCGCGCGGGCGCGGCGAAGACGGCCGCGTCGATCATCCCTGGCACGCCGACCGCCTCGAAGAGCACGAGCGGGCGCAGCCCTCCCCCGTCGACCCGGCGCCAGGCGTCGACCACGGGCTCGTCGCGGGGGTCGACGACCTCGTGCGCACCGAGCTGCGCGGCCAGCGCCCGCCGCCGCGCCGAGTGGTCCGCGGCGACGATCGGCTCGATCCCCCGCGCGGCGAGCCAGGTGATGAGGGCGAGCCCGATCGGACCGCATCCCACCACGACCGCGGCCTCGCCGGGGACGATGCCCGACCGCTCCACCGCGTGCAGGCCGACCGCGAGCGGCTCGGTCAGCGCCGCCCGACGCGCGTCGAGCCCGTTGGGCACCGGCACGCAGAGCGACGCCGTGAGCAGGAACCGCTCCGCGTAGCCCGCCGGGAAGTCGTTCGTGAAGCCGAGCGGCACGAGGTCGGTGCCGCGCACGAGGTACGGGACCGACACGACGAGGTCGCCGGGAGCCAGGGCCTGGCCGCCGTCACCCACGGCCGGCGTGTCGGGACCGAGGTCGAGCAGCTCCGCGACCCACTCGTGCCCGAGGTGGTAGTCGGCTGCGGGATCGAACGACGCGTCGAGGCCCATCGCCTCGGCGACGTCGGCGAGATGGTCGGCGTGGTGGAGCGTGTGGAGGTCGGAGCCACAGATCCCGCACGCGCGCAGCGCGACCAGCGCGTCGCCCGGCTCCGGCACGGGCTCCGCGAGCTCGTCGACCACCAGCGCGTGCCGTCGCGCCACGACCCCCCTCACGAGCCCGAGCCTACGCTTCGGGTCGAGGACGCCGAAGGGGATGACCACATGATCGACTTCACGTTGCCGCCCGACGTCGAGGACGTGCGTCGCCGCGTGCGCGAGTTCATGGACGGCGAGGTGCGCCCGGCCGAGGAGAAGCTCTTCACCGACGCCGCGCCGGGCGAGCCGGAGCGTCGCGACGTCGTGATGATGATCCTCGGCCTGCGCGAGAAGGCGAAGGAGTGGGGCGTGTGGTTGCCCCACATGCCGAAGGAGTGGGGCGGGCTGGGCCTCGGCATCACGGCCATGGCGTTCGTGTCGGCGGAGTCGGCCCGCACGACGTTCGGCCCGTTCGTGCTGAACGCGCAGGCACCCGACGAAGGCAACCAGCACACGCTCCTGCACCACGGCACCCCCGAGCAGCAGGAGCGCTACCTCCGGCCGCTGCTGGAGGGTCGGGTGCGCTCGTGCTTCGCTATGACCGAGCCCGAGGTGGCGGGGTCCGATCCCACCGGCATCCGCACGACTGCCGTCCCGGTCGACGGCGACGCCGAGAAGAACGGCTGGGTGATCAACGGCCACAAGTGGTTCATCTCCGGCGCACGCGGCGCGGGCTTCGCGATCCTGATCGCGAAGACCGATCCCGATGCCGACCCGCCGCAGGCGAGCAACACCGCGTTCCTCGTCGACCTCCCCGCCGACGGCTGGGAGATGGTGCGCGACATCGAGACGATGGCCGGCCACGGCAACCACTGCGAGATCCGCATCACCGACCTGCACGTGCCGAACGATGCGGTGCTCGGCGGCCGGGGCAACGGCCACCTGCTCGGCCAGGCCCGGCTCGGACCGGCGCGGCTCGCGCACTGCATGCGCTGGATCGGCCAGATCGAGACCGCCCTCGAGCTGCTCGTGGAGCGGGCCGAGCAGCGCCAGCTCCACGGCGCGCCACTCGCCGACAAGCAGGCGATCCAGTGGATGATGGCGGACTCGGCGATGGAGCTGTACGGCGCCAAGCTCATGGTGCTGCACGCGGCGTACAAGATCGAGCACGAGATGCCGTTCCGCCAGGAGGTGTCGTTCGCGAAGCACCACGTCGCGAACACGCTCTGGCGCGTCGTCGACCGCGCGGTCCAGGTGCACGGCGCGCTCGGCTACTCCACCGACACCCCCCTCGAGCGCATGCTGCGCCATGCCCGCTCGGCCCGCCTCGTCGACGGCGCCGACGAGGTGCACCAGGCGCTCATCGCCCGCAACGTGCGGGCCGCCTACGCCGAGACCGGCTCGATCCGTGCCGCCACCGGCGACCTGGACCTGTGATCCCGCTCCTGGCGCTTCGCGCCCGGCCGCCCGGATCCGGGACGTTCGCCTCTAGGAGCGCGGAGGAGCCCAGGTAGCCTGGGCCCATGGTCCAGGTCACCGACCTCCTCCGGACGCCCCACTGGTCGACCGACATCCCGCGCGAGACGCCCCACGTGCGTCTCGACGTGCTCGCGGAGCGCGGCTTCGCCGTCCTCACCGACCTCGACCCGCCGGTGCCCGACGAGGAGTTCCTCTCGCTCGAGTACATGGACTGGAAGAGCGGCGGTGACACCAACTTCGCGCCGATCGCCACCGCCGACGGCGAGCTCGACTGCCAGGGCTTCTGGAAGCCGGGCGACGAGCGGCCCGACAAGGGGGGCCGGCTCACGAGCAACGCCGAGCGCTGCCCGACGATCGTCGCCGAGGTGCAGTCCGTCGGCGCCGACTTCGGGCGGGTGCGGGTGATCAAGCTCGAGCCGCAGTCCTACGAGGAGTCGCTGCGCCACATCCACCGCGACGACAACAACCGGTTCAACCCGGACGGCACCGGCTGGGTCGTGCGCCAATGGCTCGAGCTCACCGACAACCCGGGCGCGTTCATGGTGCTCATGGAGCAGGGCCCCGACGGCCTCCCCGATCAGTCCACCGAGGTGCACATCCCGATGCACCGCGGCTCCCGGTTCGTCGTCGACACGCAGCGCCTCTGGCACGTGGTGTGCAACCCGAGCGGTCGCACCCGGTATGCGGTGATCAGCAGCTTCGAGTCGGGTCCCGCGCTCGACACGTGGATCCGCGCGAACCTGCTCGACACCACCCTCTCCGACCCTGGCCTTCCCGAGCTCGACAGCTAGGACACGCCGCTCCCGTGGATCACGAGATCGTCATCATCGGCGCGGGCCCCGCGGGGCTCACCGCCGCCTACATGCTCAACAAGCGGGGCGTGCAGCCGACGGTCCTCGAGGCCGACACGGTGGTCGGCGGGATCAGCCGCACCGCGACCGCCGACGGGTGGCGCTTCGACATCGGCGGGCACCGCTTCTTCAC
>CAZKTS010000378.1:0-1764 GCA_964555735.1 uncultured Bifidobacteriaceae bacterium | reverse complement strand
GGCACCGTCGAGATGTTCGGGAAGACGACCGAGCTCCAGCTCGCGGATCCGCCGATCGGCGTGCTCTGGCTGCTCGCGATGTCGGGCATCGGCCTCTACGGCGTGATGCTCGCCGGTTGGGCCTCGGGCTCGAAGTACCCGCTCATCGGCAGCGTGCGCGCGTCCGCGCAGCTGCTCTCGTACGAGGCTGCGCTGGGGCTCTCGATCGTCGGCGTGCTGATCCAGTCGGGGACCCTCTCCACTCGCGGCATCGTCGATGCCCAGGCGTGGGACGGCGCCGGCTCGGTGTTCACGCAGTGGTACTGGCTCCCGGCGATCGGCGCGTTCGTCATCTTCGTGATTGCCGCGCTGGCCGAGACCAACCACCCGCCGTTCGACCTCGTCGAGGCGGAGCAGGAGCTCGTCGGCGGCTTCGTCACCGAGTACTCCGGCATCCGCTTCGCCATCTTCTTCCTCTCCGAGTTCATGAACGTGATCACCATGTCGGCGATCGCGGTCACCCTCTTCCTCGGTGGGCCGTCGGGCCCGTCCCTCGGGTTCCTCGCGTCCGACTCCTGGGTCAACGTCTGGGTGATGCCGGTCTTCTGGTTCTTCCTGAAGCTCGTCGTCCTCCTCTACGCGACCGTCTGGGTGCGGGCCTCGCTGCCTCGCCTCCGCTACGACCAGCTCATGGATCTCGGGTGGAAGGTCCTCATCGAGTGCGCGTTCCTCTGGGCGATGGTCACGGCGATCATCGTGGTGGCTCGCGACGAGGGCGCCGACTTCTGGCAGATGGCCATCACCGTCGGCGCCGCATCCATCGGCGCCGTCGGCGTCTACCTCCTCCTGATGCTCTGCGTGCCCAAGAAGGGCGAACGCGTAGAGGAGATCAAGTGAGGCGGCGACCGAGCGTGAGCGAGGGAGCTCGCAGGAGCAGCCGAGCGGCCCGGAGGGCGGCGCCAAGCTGTCGGGGGCTGCGCCGTCGACAGCTGTGCGAGACGGAGCGTGCGGAGTCGAGCGGGAAGCTCGGTATCCCGGCGCCGAGCGAGCGCGACCGGAAGCTGGAGATCAAGTAATGGGGCGGTTCAGCGGGTTCCTCGTCACGCTGCGGCAGGTGCCGAAGCGCAAGGTCACCGGGTTCTATCCGCGCACGAAGCGACCCAAGCCCACGCGCTTCCACGGGCGCCACGTCCTCAACCGCTACGAGGACGGCATGGAGAAGTGCATCGGATGCGAGCTCTGCGCGGGCGTGTGCCCGGCACGCTGCATCTACGTGCGCGGGGCCGACAACCCGGCCGACGACCCCGTGTCGCCCGGCGAGCGCTACGGGTTCGTCTACGAGATCAACTACCTCCGGTGCATCCACTGCGACATGTGCGTCGAGGCGTGCCCGACCGAGGCGATCACCGAGACCAAGCTCTTCGAGTTCTCGTTCACCAACCGCGAGGACGCGATCTACACGAAGCGGGAGCTCCTGGTCGACGACCACGGCCGGGCTCGGCGTCAGCCCTGGGAGCTCTGGCTCGGCGGTGAGGACGACGAGACGAGCGCCTGGATGCGCGCGACCGCGCCGAGCGGCCAGGCCGCGTACGAGGGTCGGACGGCCTGGTCCGGCGAGCTCGGCTTCGGCGTGCGCCAGCCCGAGCACGGGCAGGCGGCTCCGCTGGCGCTGGAGGCCGGTTCCGAGGGCGGCGCGGACGACCCCGCGGCCGACGACCCGGCGATGGTGGACACCCAGCACTGATGACCGTCGTCCTCTTCTTCTTGTTCGCCGGCGCGGCGCTC
>CAZKTS010000377.1:0-5554 GCA_964555735.1 uncultured Bifidobacteriaceae bacterium | reverse complement strand
GGCGTGGCTGCCGCATCTCGGCTACCACGCGCTCAACCTCGACCCGTTCCCGGCCGACCAGCACGTCGCGCTCGTGGCGAGCTTGGTGATCACGCCCGTGCTGGCGGTCGTGCTGCTCTTCATGGCCAACGGCGTCGCACGAGAGCAGGCCACCGAGCAGTCGCAGGCCTCTATCGCGGCACGGTGACCGCGGCCTCTCTCTGAAGTTGTCAAGGAGCTGCTGGGGAAGTGACGGCACGCCGCGAGGCGCGTCGCGATCAGGGCGGGCCGCGCTCGGGGTCGTCGCGATGCACGAGCCGGAGACCGACGGGATCCTCGGCATCGCCGACGAGCCGGTAGGGCCCGTGCGGTTCCAGAAAGTGGTGATGCTGCGGGCACACCGCAGCGAGCTCCCGCACGTCCGTGGTGTCGCCGTTCCAGCAGCGGGGGTTGAGGTGGTGGATCTGCAGGCCGCGCGAAGCCGTGCAGCCGGGGACGCGGCACTGCCGGTCGCGCCGGCGGATGTGGCGTTCGACGTCGCGCGGGAGCGCCGGCCGGGGCCGCCGCGTGGTGACGAGGCGGCCGGCCTCGTCGATCCGGCACTCGCGGACCTTGGCGTTCGGGCGGAGCGCGGCGGAGGTCTCGGGTGCGATCGCCACACCTTCGCAGTCAGCCGACGCTGAACCGTCGGGCATCCGCACGTCGACGATCTCGATCCGGAAGCGACCCGTCGGCTCGACGTCGACGTAGTTGGTGAACAGGTCGACCAGCGCGTCGGCCTTGCGGTGCGCGAGCGAGTCCCACCGTTCACCGCGCGCCGGCCGACGTTGCTCGGCCATGTGCTCGAGGACCTTCTCGACGAGCACGCCGTCGACGTCGGGCAGCCGCCATCGGCCCGACATCATCCCGTCGGCGTCGCGCCAGGACACGACGGAGTGCATGGCGTGGCGCGCTTCGGCGTCGGCCGCGGTGACGCGCCGGTTGCGACGCACCATGCGGTTGAGGTCGGCGGGCGCGGCCGTGCGCGCTCGCACCGACCACTCGGCGTCGCTCTCCGGAGTCGCGAGCTGGGCGACGGGCTGGAGCTGATCCCAGGTGAGGTCGCCACGTGCCGCGGCCGCGGCGACCTCGGGCAACGATTCGAGCGCGCGGGCGGTCTCGCGGTTCGCCTTCGCGGTGCGGCTGGAGATCGACGGATCTGGCATCCGGCCGAGGACGTCGCGCTCGTCGAGCACACGAGTGGCTGCGAGCTCCTCGAGGTGCCAGCGCTGCTGCTCACGACGGGCCCGCTGGAGCGCCGCCCGGACGTCGCCGGTCTCGCGGTGACGGAGGTGCTCGACGCGCGCCGCGAAGTCTCCGCCCTCGGTGGGGGCGCTCGTGCGCTCGGCGACCGTCGTCGTGGTCATGCCCCCACGAGACCATGGGGGTGTGACAGTGCCGCCGACCCGCGAAAGCGCAGGTCAGGGGCAGTTTCTGGTCAGCTGCGGCGGCCGGCGTTCGGCTTCTTGCCGTGGTTCGCCTTGTTGCGGCGGGCCTTGAGCTTGCGCTTCTTGGTCTTCTTGGACACGGCGAGCCTTCTGTTCGGTGCACGGCGGTCGGTGCTGATCGCACGAGCGGGGGCGCACCAGGGTAGGCGGGACGCACCGGCCGCAGCGAGTGGGGGCGGGCCGGTAGCCTGAGCGGTCGCCGGGGCGGCGGAATCGGGGCCGGCAGGCCAGGGTGACGAGAGGCGCGCGTGGGCTTCGGGGGACGGCGGCACGGACTCGCAGCGACTTCGGCGTTCGCCGTCGTGCTCGCCGCGGTCACCGCCGCGTGTGTGCCAGTCGCCCCGCCGCCGCCGCCACCTCCTCCGCCGACGTGCGGGACCGTCGCCGACGAGCCCACCCCCACCCCCGCGGCGCCGGTCGAGTACCTCGCCGTCGTCGACACGCCGACCAGCGACACGTCGCAGGTGGTCACGTTCACCGCGACCTCCGAGGCGGCGGTGGACGCCAAGGTCGCGCAGCTCGAGCGCACCGGCGACGTCGTCGTGGTCGAGCCCGACCAGCCGGTGAGCGCGCTCGTCGTGTCGCCCGACGACGATCCGTACTACCTGCCCCTGCCGCCGCCGCAGGGGCCGCCGGCTCCCGGCCCCAACGACCCCGTCGGGCAGTACGGCCTCAAGCCGGCCGCGTCCGACTTCACCACCGCCTGGACGGCCGGCCACACCGGCGCCGGCGTCACGGTCGCGGTGATCGACAGCGGCGTGCTGTCGACGCACCAGGATCTCGTCGGGCAGCTCGCACCCGGCGCCACCGACTACGCGGGCGGAGGCGCGACCTATCCGCACGGCACGCACGTCGCCGGAATCGTCGCGGCTGCTGACAACCTGGTCGGAGTGATCGGCGGCGCGCCCGATGCCGACGTCCTGTCCATACGCGTCCTCGGCTCGACCGGTTCCGGCACGATCGCCAACGTGGTGCGAGGGGTGAACCGCGCGGTCGAGCTCCACGCCGACGTCATCAACCTGAGCCTCGGGAGCGGCACCTGCTCGGGCGCGCTCGAGCAGGCCATCGACGACGCCATCGCCGCGGGTGTCGTCGTGGTCGCCGCCGCGGGCAACTGCGGGGCGGGCCCTTCCAGCCGGTGCAGCAGCACCAATCAGCCCGTCTATCCCGCCGCGGGCGCAAGCCCCGAGCTGATCGCGGTCGGGGCCACGACGTCCACCAACGAGCGGGCGAGCTTCTCGAACTCGAACTCCTACGTCGACCTCGCGGCGCCGGGCAACGCCATCTGGTCGACCTGGAGCACGGCCGACGACCAGTACAGCCTCCTCTCCGGCACCTCGATGGCCACGCCCCATGTGGCCGCCGCCGCCGCCCTCATCCTCCAGGCCTGCCCGGGCCTGACCCCGGCCCAGGTGAAGGCCGCCCTCGTGAGCACCGCCGCGCCGGCCGGTCCGGGCGTGGGGGCCGGGCTCCTGCAGGCCGCCCCGGCCGTCGACGGGGCCTGCTGATCCGCAGGTCAGGGCGGGGAAATCCCGCCTAATCTCTCAAGCGGTTCGTGGGCGAGGACGAAACCTTCCGGAAGCAGTCGTCACACGCGGGGCCGGGACCGAAAGGCCGCCACCACCATGCTCGGACGCTCCAGGAAGCGGGCGCTCTTCGTCGTGGCCGGCGTCGCCGCGCTCGCAGCCGCCTGCGCGCCGGTCACCTCGGCGCCGCCCGCGACCACGACCACGACCGCCCCGACCGAGCCGCCGGTCGCCACGTCGCTCGCGAGCTGCGGCAGCAGTGCCGCACCGACGAGCGCGAACCCCGTCGAGTTCACCGCGGTCGTCGACGAGCCGGGCCCGGGCGCGCCCGAGGTCGTCACGTTCACCGCGACGTCCGAGGACGACAAGGACGCCCAGCTCGACGCCCTCGACGGTCGCATCATCGCGGTCGAGCCCAACCATCCGGTGGCCGCGCTCACCGTCACGCCGGGCGACGATCCGCTCTTCTCCCAGCAGTGGGGGCTGACGAAGGCCGGCTTCGACGACGCGTGGGCGGCCGGCTTCGACGGCACTGGTCAGCGCATCGCGGTGATCGACAGTGGCGTGAACGCGCCCCACGAGGACCTCGCCGGCAAGGTCGACGTCGCCGCGGGCACCGACTTCGTCGCGCCGGGTGACGGCACCGCCGACGGCAACGGCCACGGCACGCACGTCGCGGGCATCGCGGCCGCGTCCGACAACGCGCTGGGCGGGATCGGCGCCGCTCCCGGGGCCACCATCGTGCCGGTGCGCGTGCTCAACGACAACGGCAGCGGGTTCATGAGCGACGTGGTGGACGGCGTCCTCTGGGCCGCCGACCCGACCGAGGGCGATGCCGACGTCCTCAACCTCAGCCTCGGTGGTCCGCAGTGCGACTCCACGATGGAGGCCGCGCTCCTCTATGCCCAGTCGCACAACGTCGTGGTCGTCGCGGCCGCCGGCAACAGCAACAGCGATACCGGCATCTCACCCGCCAAGTACAACCAGTACGTGATCGCGGTCGGTGCGACCACGACCACCGACACCAAGGCCACGTTCTCGAACTACGGCGACCCCTACGTCGACATCGGAGCGCCGGGGGTATCGATCCCGTCCACGTGGCCGTTCGGGGTGCAGGGCGTGCAGGCGAAGTACCGCAACCTGAGCGGCACGTCGATGGCGTCACCGCTCGTCGCCGCGGCCGCCGCCCTGGTGCGCCAGCACTGCCCGAGCGCGACCCCGAGCGAGGTGCAGGCGATCCTCCACGACAACGCCGGGCCGATGATCAACGCGCTGGGCGCGCCCCGCCTCGACGTCGGCCTCGCCGTGGCAGCAGCGTGCCCGACGCCACCGTCGAGCAGCACGTCGTCGAGCCCGAGCTCGACCGCGCCGTCGTCGACCACGACGACCGGGGCCACGACCTCCTCGACCGAGGCGACCACCACCTCCTCGACGCCCTAGCGGGCGCGCCTACGCAGGCGGCGCCGTCGGGAGATCGCCGTCGGCCCAGGTGGTCTTCTCGATGCGCTCGGCGATGCGCCAGCCGTCGGGCGTCCGCACGAGCCGGTCGTGGTACTCGCCGCCCATGTAGAAGAAGGTGATGCGATCGCCCTTCTGCTGACCCATCGGGTTGTAGAGGCTCGTCGTGCTCGTGGCGGTGTCGCCGTCGATGGTGATGACCTTGTTCGTCATGTAGTGCTGGTAGGTCGGGAAGTGCGGGAGCACGTCGGCGAGCCACGCCTTCACCTCGGGGAAGCTGCCCTTGATGCCGCCGGCGCTCGTGTAGTCGAGGTGCGCGTCGGGCGTGAAGACCTCGTCGAGGCCGTCGAACGACTTGGTGTCGAGCGCCCACGCGTACTTCGAGAGCAGCTCGTCGATCTCGAGTCGATCGGCGATGGCCTGGAGCGATGGCTCGGGCATGCGGTTTCTCCCCGTTGGCGATCGTTGGCGGACGTTAGCCTCGGCGCCGATGGAACACCTCGGCCTCGTGGGGCTCGCGGACTCGGGTCATGCCCAGCTGTTCAGCGCGCTCACCGGGCTCGACGCGAGCACGGCGTCGGACCGGCTCCTCGGCGTCGTCCACCTGCCCGACGACCGTCTCGACGCGTTGGCGGCGATGTCGTCGTCGAAGAAGGTCGTGCCGGCCACGTTCCAGATCGCGTTCATCCCCGGGCTCTCCACCGAGGCGGGCAAGGGGCTCGGCAGCCGACTGCTCGGCACGCTGCGCGACTGCGATGCGCTCATGATCGTCGTGCGGGCCGACGCGGGGCACGAACCCGAGCGGGAGCTGGCGTCGGTGGAAGAGGAGCTGATCCTGGCCGACCTCGGCTCGGTGGAGCAGCGCCTGTACAAGCAGCGCCGCGCGATGAAGGGCGACAAGACCCTCGCCGACGAGGTGGCCGCGCTCGAGCGCGCCGAGGCCGTGCTCGGCGACGGCGTGCCGGTGTACCGGTCCGATCTCACCGCGGCGGAGCGCGACCTGCTCGCGCCGGTGTTCCTGCTCACCAACAAGCCCGCGCTCGTCGTGCTCAACATCGACGTCGACCAGGTGGCGGAGGCCGACGCCCTCGCCGCCCCGTTCGG
>CAZKTS010000376.1:0-1857 GCA_964555735.1 uncultured Bifidobacteriaceae bacterium | reverse complement strand
CCGCGTCGGGCATCCATCCCGATCAGTACGAAGAGCTGAGGAAGCGCACCATGGAATCAGGCACCGTCAAGTGGTTCAACAACGAGAAGGGCTTCGGCTTCATCGAGCGCGAGGGCGGCGACGACGTCTTCGTGCACTTCTCGGCGATCGAAGGCTCCGGCTTCAAGTCCCTCGACGAGGGCGCGAAGGTGGAGTTCGAGGTCGGCCCGGGTCGCAAGGGTGAAGAGGCGCGCAACGTGCGCGTCGTCTGATCCGACACCCGGACCGGCTCCCTCCGGAGCCGCACCGAACACGCAGCGAGCCCGGGTCCGAGGACCCGGGCTCGCTCTCGTTCGTAGGGTTGTGGCGCCTCGAGCACACGGGGCGGGGCGGGCGGTGCGTGCTCTCGGCGCCACAACCCCACATCTGGGGCTGGGCTCCGCGGTGCTAGCGGGCCTGCAGCAACCACCCGAGCAAGCTCGGTGGGTCGGTCGGGTTCTGCGGGGGCAGCGGCACCGGCGTCGTCGCGCCGCCCTGGAACTGCGGACGCAGCTGCGTCGAGCCGATGTTGATCGGCAGCTCGTTGACGGTCAGCGTGCCGCCGACGGTCTCCGGTGCGGGCGGCGGCGGCGGGGCCGGGAAGCCCGACGGGCCGACGGTCGCGGTGAAGGTGTTGCCCGGCCCCGACATCAGCTGCGTGAGCAGCTCCGTCAGCGCCTGGCAGTTCTGGAACTCGGGGATCGTGTAGGTCCCCGTGAAGGTGGACGCCGCGGTCGGGCTCGCCACGCCGCTCATCGACACGGTGATGGGCGTCGCGGTCGTGCAATCGTCACCGACGAGGTTGATGTCGGAGGCGCCCGGTGGCGTGACCTTGGAGATCTTGATCGCGAACGTCGCGGTGCTCGTGAACGCGAACGTCGTGAGGTCGACATGGCCGGTCACGGGCTGCAGCGACTTCATCTCGAACGTCGCTTCGGCGAGCGGCACGAGACCGAGCGCCGAGAGCGTCACCTTCGCGGGCGGCAGGTTCATCTGGCCCGTGAGGTTGCCGGTCGCGAGGTCGGCCGAGCCGACGAAGGTGCCCTTGGGCACGGTGACGTTCATCCCCGACTTGGCGATGTGGGTGCTCGCGTAGATGTCCCAGTTGAAGTCGTAGGACGCAGCACCGGCACCGGGCGCGGCGGCGACCGCGAGGATGCCGAGGGACGAGCAGAGCATGGCCAGGGCGGCGAAGCGCCGGCGGCGAGGTCGGTTCGAGCGTGATCGCATGGGTCCTCCCCCAGGACGGGCGCGGTTGGTTCGCCCCGCTCTCGAGAGGACTACGGAGCCACGGGGCCGACTGTCTCGCGGCGTGGCCGAATCACCACCCAACGAGGTCGCGGCGGCGGGGTTGCGCCTGGATCCCTTGTGCCCCAACGGGTCATGCTGCGGACCTCCTCCAGGAGGCCCACCGATGGAAGACGCCAGGATCCACGAGCCGAGGGTTCGGGAGCTCGCCCGCCCGGTGCTGGCGGCGGCCGGGTGCGTGCTGCTCGCCCGCGCCGCCGGCGCGTCGTGGGCCGACCTCGGCCTCGAGCCGTCCCGCCTCGGTCCGGGCGCCCGGGTCGGTGCCGCGGCCGCCGCGGTCGCGGTCGGGGCGGTCGGCAGCGGGCTCGTGGCCCCTGCGACCCGAGACCTCTTCGCCGACGAGCGCGTGACCGGACTGTCGCCGCGCGACACGGCGTTCGAGGTGCTCGTGCGCATCCCACTCGCCACCGCGGTGGCCGAGGAGCTCGTGTTCCGCAGCGCGGTGCTCGGCATCGGCCTTCGCCGCACGTCGACGGCGCGCGCGGTCGCACTCTCGTCGTTCGCGTTCGGGTGCTGGCACGTCCGCTCAGC
>CAZKTS010000375.1:0-10065 GCA_964555735.1 uncultured Bifidobacteriaceae bacterium | reverse complement strand
TCACCGCAGATCTCGGTGAGCGACACCGCGCCGTCGTCGAGCCCGACGCGCACCAGGTGCAGCGGCGACGGCGACGTGCCGACCCCTCGGAACGACCCCGCATACCGCTCGCTCCCCTCGCCGTCGTCGAGGAACCACGCGGCGCCCAGCGCGAGGACCGGGTCCCAGCCGTAGGTCTGGCCGTCGAGCGTGCGGTACCGCGGCGCGACGCCGTCGGCGCGCACCAGATCGCGACCGTCCCAGCGCAGCCGGAACACCGAGTGCGTCCCGACGACGTACACGTCGTTGGCCAGCGCCGACAGCCGCGCGATCGAGCCCTCGGGCAGCACGCCGCGCGCGACGACGTCCAGCGTCACCGGGTCGAGCACCAGCACCTCGCAGTCGGGAGACGGCGCGGTGCCGGGCGGGTCGCCGGGGAGCGCACCGCCGAAGTCCTTGGTGACGAGCCGGCCGTCGGGCAGCGTGACGAAGCTGTTGTACGGACGGCGGCGCGGCATCGGTGCCGACGCCAGCACGTCGAGCTCGGCTGACAGCCGGTGCACGTGCGCACCGAACGCGACGTGCAGCGCACCGTCGGCGTGCACCGCGAGCCCGCCCGGCCACGCCGGACCACCCGAGAGGTCGACCGATCGTGCCAGCGGCTCCAGCGTGATCGGGTCGATGCGCTCCACCCACGCGATCGCGTCGTCGCCACCGGTATGGCGGAGCAGGAACACCTCGCCGGGCTCGCGCAGCACGACCATCGTCGCCGCCGGCGCTTCGCGCGACGTCGCCGTCAGCCGGGCGGGATCGAGCCGGGGCTCCGGCCCACGCGGCACCTGCAGCCGCGCGGGTCCGCCGTCCTCGCTGGGCCACGGGCTCGATCCGGTCACGGTGCGGACGCTATGCCCACTCGTTCCGCGGTGTGGGCCGTAGTCTCTGCGGCGTGACCGACCCCACGATCCCGAATCAAGACCCGACCGACGAGAGCGGCCTCGCCGCCCGCCGCTGGTGGATCGCCGGTGGCGCGCTCGTCGCCGCGGCGCTCGTCATCATCCTCGTGATCGTGCTGGTGAGCGACGACGGTGGCGACGACAGCTCGGTGGTCGTCGACCCGTCGTCCACGACGTCGACGTCCACCACCCAACCGCCGACGACGACCACCACCGCGCCGCCGGCCGGCGCGCCGAGCGTGGCCGCGTTCACTGCCAACCCGTCGCCGGTGTCGTGCCCGGGCAACGCCACCGAGCCGGTCACGCTCGCGTGGCAGACCCGTGAGGCGGTGAGCGCGTCGGTCGAGGTCGACGGCGTCCCGCAGACCACCCCGCCGTACCCGCCGGAGGGCTCGATCCAGGCGCCGTTCAACTGCGCCGCGCCCCAGCACAACTACACGCTCGTGGTGAACGGCATCAACGGCACGCAGGTGCGCCAGCAGCTCACCGTGCAGCGCAGCGTCCCGCCGACGCAGCCGCCGACGACCCAGCCGCCCACCACGCAGCCCCCGACGACGCAGCCGCCGCCGTCGACCACGACCACCACCAACGAGGGTCCGACCACGACGACGACGATCCCGGCCGTCGCGAACGTCGACATCACGTTCGACGACGAGGACGACCCCGACCAGCCGATGACGCTCACGGCCGTGCCCGCGGTCGTCGGCGACGACGGGAAGGTGATCTTCCAGCTCGAGAACAACGGTCAGCTGCAGCACACCTTCACGATCCTGCAGACCGACACGCCGTACGACCAGCTCCCGGTCGACCCGGACACCAACCAGGTGAGCACCGACGACCAGGTGGGCCAGACCATCACCATCAAGCCGGGCAAGACCAAGACGTACAAGATCAACCTGAAGATCGGGAGCTTCGTGCTCCTCGACAACCAGCCCGGCTTCTACGCCCAAGGTGCCCGCGCCGCGTTCACCGTGGTGAACAGCCCCGAGGACTGATGCGCCTGTCGGGTCTCTGACCGCGCGGTGGATCGCGCGCGGCGCGCGCGCTCAGACTGACGGCCCGTCATCGAGCGCAAGGGGCATCACCGTGGCCGGATCGATCACCGCCGCCGAGCAGACCCAGGTCGACGCGGCCAACGCGTCGGGCAAGCGAGCCGTCGTGCTCGTGCACGGGCTCTGGCTGCTGGCCAACAGCTGGGACCTCTGGCGACCCGCGGTCGAGGCCGCCGGCTACGCGCCGGTCGCCATCGACTGGCCCGACGACCCGCCCACCGTCGCCGAGGGCAAGGCGCACCCCGAGGTGTTCGCGAACAAGAGCGTGGGGCAGATCGCCGACCACGTCGACGACGTGATCAGCGCGCTGCACACGAGGCCGGCCGTCGTCGGACACTCGTTCGGCGGGCTGCTGACCCAGATCGTCGCCGGGCGCGGGATCGCCGCCGCGTCGGTGCCCATCGACCCGGCCCCCGGGCGCGGGATCCTGCCGCTGCCGTTCTCGGCGCTCAAGGTCGCGTCGGTCGCGCTCAAGAACCCCGCGAACCGGGGGAAGGGCGTCGGCTTGACGTTCGAGCAGTTCGTCTACGGCTTCGGGAACGCGATCCCCGAGGACGAGGCGCGCCGGCTCTACGACGCGTACTCCGTGCCGGGGCCGGCGAAGGTGCTGTTCCAGGCCGCGGCCGCCAACATGAACCCGGCCAGCGAGACCAAGACGGACACCAAGAACCCCGAGCGCGGGGCGATGCTGGTGATCTCGGGCGGCAAGGACCACACCGTGCCGCCGTCGGTCGCCAAGGCCGCCTACAAGCGCCAGCGCAAGAACTCGGGCGTCACCGAGTTCCACCAGTTCGACGACCGCGGCCACTCGCTCGCCATGGACCACGGCTGGCAGGAGGTCGCCGACACCGCACTCGCCTTCGTCACGGAGCACGCCCCGCCGACGTAGTGCCCTGGATCGATGCGGGTCAGCCGACCTTGTGCAGGGTGTTGTGGTCGGTGTGGGCGAAGGGCTCGTCCATCTCGACCATCTTGAGCATCGTCGTCTCGTCATAGGACCACGTGCCCGCGGCCGCGTCGGTCGTGATCGTGACGTCGTAGCTCAGCGTCGACGCGTTGTCGGTGAGGTAGGTGTTCTCGCCGATCGAGTAGTTGCGGTGCCCGGGCCGCGCCATGAGCTTGAACTCGGTGGCGTCGGCCGCGGCCGTCCCACCCGCGAGCACCGTGATCCCGCGCGGCACCACGAAGCCGCGCAGCACCTCACCCGACGCGGCGTCCCACAGCCAGTAGCCGACCTCGGTGTGGAACGGGTTCTCCTCGCTCTCGCGCCACATCGCCGACTTGTAGTCGAGGCCGTAGAGGTGCTGACGGCCGTTGTCGACCGGGCCGAACGGCTTAAACGTGACCTTCTCGAGGTACGGCGTGCCCAGCACCTTCTCCTGCGAGTGCGAGAACGCGGTGTCGAGCCCGCCCTCGCCCTCCCAGTCGCCGATCATCGGGGCCAACGGACCCCACAGGCTCAGGTCTTCACCCATCGCAACGTCACCCCTTGCTCCCCGGACCGCAACCGTTCATGGCTCACTGTGTGAGCCCGCGAGGCTAGCCAGCGCGGCGCTCGGCCTCGGCCTCCAGCGCGTCGGCGAAGCCCACGGCGGCCTCGGCGAGCAGCCGGGCCTTGCGCACCGAGTTGGCACGGTCGGCCGCCGAGCCGAGCGGGAACTCGAGCTCCACGCGCCGGAAGCAGTCGGTGAGCTCGAAGGTGGGGTCGTCGGTGTACGCGTCGTCGTCACGAGCCTGCTCGACGACGGCGTACACGTAGGCCGCGGCGTGATGGCCGCGGCGGTTCAGGAACTTGCGGACGTAGAAGCGGTACACGGGACTCTCCTCTCGGTTCAGGTTGGTTGCATGGCGCTCACCTCCTCGCGGTGATGGACCTCGCGGTGATGGACGCACCAACGCTACGCCCGCGGTCGCGCGTGTCCCCGAGAATTCCGCGCCCTAGGGTCCTGCGCGTGGGGAGCCCCTTCGACGACGTGGACATCGACGCGCTGCGTCGTCGCCGCACGGTGAAGTGGTCGCTGCACGGGCCCGACGTGCTCGCAGCGTGGGTCGCGGAGATGGACTTCGACGTCGCTCCGCCCGTGCGCACCGCGGTGCAGGAGGCCGTCGAGCGGGAGGACTTCGGGTACGTCGCCGCCGACCTCACCGAGCTCACGAGCGCGTGCGCCGGCTTCCTCGCCGACCGCTACGGCTGGGAGGTCGAGCCGCCGCGCATCTTCCCGGTGGCCGACGTGATGGCCGGCGTGGCCGGCGTGCTCGACACGATGCTGGCGCCGGGCACGCCGATCGTGGCCCCCACACCGATCTACCCGCCGTTCTTCGAGGTCATCGGCCTGCACGGCCACCCGATCGTCGAGGTGCCGATGGCCGACGACGGCGCCCGCCGCACGCTGGACCTCGACGGGATCGATGCCGCACTCGCCGCCGGCGCCGGGCTCGTGGTCCTGCTCTCGCCCAGCAACCCGACCGGACGGGTCTTCACCCTCGACGAGCTCGGCGCGCTCGCCGCCGTCGTCGAGCGCCACGGCGCACGCGTCCTCGCCGACGAGGTGCACGCGCCGCTCGTGTACCCCGGCCACCGCCACGTCCCGTACGCCGGCATCTCCCGAGCGACGGCCGACCACACGATCACCGTGACCTCGGCCTCGAAGGCGTGGAACATCCCCGGGCTCCCCTGCGCACAGGTGATCACGAGCAACCATGCCGACGCCAAGCACTGGCGCGAGCTGCCCGTCCTTCAGGTGCCCGGCCCGGTTCCGATCGGCGTGGCCGCGTCCACGGCTGCCTACCGCGACGGCGGTCCGTGGCTGCGTGACGTCGTCGCCTACCTCGACGGCAACCGGGCGCACCTCGGCACGCTGTTCGCCGACCATGTGCCCGGCGTCGACTATCGGCCGCCCGAGGGCACGTACCTCGCGTGGCTCGACTGCCGCGCGCTCGGCCTCGACGACCCGGCCGGGTTCTTCCTCCACGACGCCAAGGTCGCGCTGAACGACGGCCCGCCGTTCGGCGCGGGCTACGGGCAGTGCGTGCGCTTCAACTTCGCGACGTCGCGCGCGATCCTCGAGCAGATCGTGGGCAGGATGGGCGCGGCGCTCCGCGCCCGGTGAGCGCCCGCTACATCTCCGGGATCACGCCGAGCTGCTGCATCATCGACATGTCCTCGAACACGCCCCAGTGCTCGACGGCCTTGCCGTCCTTGAACCGGACCCGGTCGAAGCCGGAGACCTCGAACTTCTTGCCGGTCGGCGGGATGCCCATGAACTCGCCGGTGTGGGTGCCGCTCATCGTCGAGTAGGCCCACACCTCGTCGCCTTCGGCCACGAGGTCCTTGGTGTCGACTTTCAGGTCGGGGAACGCGGCCCGGAACGTCTCGGTGAACGCCCGCAGCCCGTCCTTGCCGCTCGGCATCCCCGGTCCGGCCTGGTGCTCGACGAAGTCGTCGGCGACGACCTCGTCGATCATGTCGAGGTTGCCCTTGCTCAGCACCTCGTCGTTGAACTTCTTGACGAGCGCCTTCAGGTCGTCGGCCATCGTCAGCCCCCTTCGTGGTCGAACCCGTGGGGCGATCTTGTGGCACGCGACCCGGCGGCGCAAGGGCCGTTCGCGTCAGCGTTCGACGTCGACGCTGACGACCTTCGGTCGCGTGGGCTCCAGCAGCTTCTCCGCTGCCTTGTCGTCCTGCACGAAGCGCTCGAGGAACCCGATCGCGTACCGGTCGATGAGGAGGTGCGCGTCCTCGATCGGCAGGAACTTCGGCAGGCACGCGTCGGCGGCGAAGTCGTCGACGGCCTTCGCCACCGGCTCGGCCACCCCGGGTGTCGCCTCGACGATCTGCTGGTAGAGGCAGACGTCGGAGAACGACTGGTGGCCCGCGCCCTTCAGGTCGACGCGGTAGCGCGGGGCCGAGCTTCGGAGCTGCTTCCACAGCCGCTCGGTCTCGGGCTTGATCGGGACGACGTCGTCGAGCGTGCCGCTGATCAGCATGGTCGGCACCTCGATGCTCGCGAGCTCTGCGTCGGTGACCGGCGCGCCGTACGCGGCGAGACCGACCACGGCCTTGATCCGCGAGTCGGCCAGCACGTCGCCTTCCGCCGTCGCGGTCTTCAGCACGCCGGTTCCTCCGGCGGAGTGACCGACGAGCCCGACGCGATCGGCGTCGACCGCGCCGGCGAACGGGCCGGCGGGATCGGCCGACGCCGCGGCCATGGCGTCGATCTCGGCGTGGATGTCGGCCGGGCGCAGCCGCACGATCTCCTTGCGCGGCAGCGTGGTGCCGGCGAACGTGTCGAGCGCGGTGTTGCCGGTGTGGTCGACCGAGATCACCACGAAGCCCCGCGCCGCGAGCGCCTCGGTGAGGAAGGCCGAGACGTAGCGGAGGCCGCCCGACCCGTGCGAGTACACGACGAGCGGGAACGGCCCATCGGCCGAGACCGGCGGCGAGTCGTAGGCGACCGTCGACGTGTACTGCAGACCGGGGAACTGGTACGTGGACTTCGCCACGCCGGCGACCGCGGCGTCGTCGGCCGGGTACCAGACGTCGGCGGTGAGCGTGCGCCCCGGCTCGCTCGTGACCTCGATCGTGCGCCGCCCGACCGCGTACGTGGGCGTGCCCGGCCCGACGTCGCCCGGTGCGACGGGCTGCGTCTGGGCCACCGCGGGTGCGAGTGCGGCCGCGCCGGTCGTCAAGGCGGCGACGGCCAGCACCGCGAGGAGTCGGCGGGTCGTGGAGGTCGGCATCGGCCGACGCTACCGCTGCGGGGCGCGGCCTAGGGTGCCACCGTGAACCGAACGATGATCAAGGTGCTCACCCCGCTGCTCGGTGTGCACCAGTGGCTCTACGAGAAGTCCGACGGCCGCATCGGGCGCAGCCTCGGCGGTCGGCCGATGCTCCTGCTGCGCACGGTCGGGCGCAAGACCGGCAAGGCCCGCACCTCGGCTCTGCTCTACGTCCCCGACGGCGACAGCTTCGCGGTCGTGGCCTCGAAGGGCGGTGACCCCAAGCACCCGGGGTGGTTCCACAACCTGGTCGCGCAGCCCGACGTCGAGGTCCAGATCGGTCGCGAGCGCATCCCGGTGCGAGCGCGGGTCGTCGAGGGCGACGAGCGCGCGCGGCTGTGGACCCGCGCCAACGAGATCAACCGCGGCCAGTACAACGACTACCAGTCGCTCACCGACCGGCGGATCCCGGTGGTCCTGCTGGAGCGACGTCCGGCATCGTGAGCCGCTCGCCCAACGTGGTGCTGGTCATGGCCGACCAGCACCGGGCCGACGTGCTCGGCGCCGCCGGCGACGCCGGCGCGCTCACCCCCAACCTCGATCGTCTCGCCGCCGAAGGTGTGCGCTTCTCGCGCACGAGCTGCCAGGGGCCGCTCTGCATGCCGGCGCGCGCGTCCTTCCTCACCGAGCGCTACGTGCGCGACCACGGCGTGTACACGAACTGGGAGGCGGTGGCGCCCGGCTCTCCCACCTACCTCCACGCGCTGCGCGACGCGGGGTACCACACCGTCCAGCTCGGCAAGGCCCACCTCACCCGCGAGGAGATGGCCGACGGCGCACACGTGCGCGACTTCGAACCGCAGATGCGCGAGCGCGGCTTCGCCGAGGTCCACGAGACCGGCGACAAGTTCGGCGTGAGCGGCAACCCCTACACCGACCACCTCGAGTCGCTCGGCATCCTCGCCACCTACGCGC
The DNA here is from genome assembly GCA_964555735.1 of uncultured Bifidobacteriaceae bacterium. Taxonomy (GTDB): domain Bacteria; phylum Actinomycetota; class Acidimicrobiia; order IMCC26256; family PALSA-555; genus CAZKTS01. Next base: position 2,387 of record CAZKTS010000375.1, on the reverse strand, counting down.
AGCACATCCGCGACCGCGCCTACCAGGGCGAGAGCGAGAGCGGGCGCGGCGCCACCAAGCGCATCCCGATGTGGGACGCGACGCCGTCGCCGCTGCCGCCCGACGCCTACATCGACACCTGGCACGGCGAGCTCGCGTCCCGCTGGATCGCCGGCTACGACCGCGACGAGCCGTTCTTCGCCTTCGTCGGCTTCCCCGGTCCGCACGACCCGTGGGACGCGCCGGCCGTCGCGCGCGAGCGCTACGCCGACGTCGACGTCTCGATGCCGGTCACCACCCGCCGTCCCGATGTCGACGGCACCGGCCGCTACGGGCGGCTGCTCGGTGCCTTCCTCGGCCTGTCCGACACCGACACCATGACCGACGACGCCATCCGGGCCATGCGCGTCGCGTACGCCGCCAACGTCTCGGTCATCGACGACGCGGTCGGCCGCATCATCGCCACCCTCGACGAGCGCGGGATGCTCGACGACACGTGGATCATCTACACGAGCGACCATGGGGAGATGGGCGGCAACCACGGGATGATGTCGAAGTGCGTGCTCTACGAGCCCGCGGTGCGCGTGCCGTTGCTCGTGCGGCCGCCGGGCGGCGCGGCCGCAGGTGTGGCGGGGCGGGTCGTCGACGATCTCGTCGAGCACGTCGACGTGCCGGCCACCGTGCGCGCCATCGCCGGTGCGGCCGCGGTCCCCGGCGGCGACGGCCGTTCGCTGCTCGGCTACGTCGAGGGCGACGATCCGGTCGCGCGCGAGGTGTCGATCAGCGAGAACTGGGGTTTCGCGTCGTTCGAGACGCCGACCCACAAGCTGGTGGTCGACGAGGACGCGCTCGAGCCGTGCCAGCTCTTCGACCTCACCGACGACCCGGCGGAGGACGTCAACCTGGTCGCCGATCCGCAGGCGAAGGCCGTCGTCGAGGAGATGATGGCGCGCCACGTGCGGCCGTTCCTCGCCACCGCGCCGGCCCGCCCCCACCCGAGCCCGTTCACGGGCTGATCGCCGCGCCCGTCGACCCCAGCCGCCGAGGGACCCACCCGCCGAGAGCAGGAGAGCACCGATGCCGCAGCAGCAGCCGCACCGCAACCCGTCGGAGAGCGGCGACTCGCCGCTCGGCCAGTGCTCGGTGTGCGGCGAGGCAGTGACCCGGGAGGACCCCGGCACCGTGACCTTCTCGGCGACGACCGGGAAGATGGCCAACGTCCACGACCGGTGCGCGGCCGGGGATGGCAGCGGTGGCGGGGACTCGGGCGGCGAGGGCTGACTGTCACACCCCCCTGGCATCGTCGGGGCATGGAACGACGACGACTCCCCGTGATGGCCGTCTGGGCCGAGCTGGCCCGCCTCGGGCGCCTCGACCCGCGGTCGCTGGCCACGCCGCCGGCCCGGCTCACCACCCTCCTGCGGCGGGTGGTCGACCACCTGGATCTGGCGTCGACCATCCGGTTCGTGGCGCCACCGCCCCGCCGGGCGCCGGCCGACGCCTACGCGAGCGCGCTCCTCGCGCTGTTCGACGCCGCCGAAGGCCTCGCCGCCGACGGCCTGCTCACCGGGCTCGGGCGGGTGAGCGACCGCCTCGACGCGCTCGCCGCCGCCGCGGGCGAGCCTCGGCCCGGCGACGCGCCACGGGCCCGGGTGCTCGAGGACGCGGTCGTCTGGCGCGCGAGCCGGCTCATGGCCGACGGCGAGCTCGAGGAGCACACGGCGCTCGCGACCGCGCACGTCGCGCTCGCAGGTGAGGGCCACCTGCCGGTCGGGTACGCCGCGTCGCGCGCCGCCGCCTACCTCGCGCAGCGTGCCGCTGCCGCGCCCGACTACGAGCGGGCCACCCGCTACGCGCGGCTCGCGCTCGAGTGGTTCGAGCCGCCGTTCTCCCTCTTCCTGCCCGGCCCGATCGCCGACTGCGTGTCGACGCTGGTGAACGCGGGCGAGCTCGAGACCGCGATCCGGCTCGGCGAGCCGCTGCTGGAGGACATCGAGCTCCTCGACGTGCTGGACCACCACCGTGCGTACGACTCGTGGGTGGCGACGAGCATGGAGGTGCAGGTGACGCTCGCGCTCGCGTGGTCACGGCTGGGTGACCACCCGGCGGCGATCGAGCTGGCCGGGCACGCGCTGTGGCGCTGCATCCACCAGTTCGGTGACGACGCCGCCATCACCGACTCGTGCCGGCAGCTGCTCGCCGACTTCCTCGTCGGCGCCGACCGGCCCGAGGACGCGCTGGCCATGATCAGCCCGGTCTACGACCGCTGGATCAACACCGAGGCGTGGCGCCAGGCCGTCATCGCCGGGATCATCCTCGCGGTCGCGCTCTCGCGCACCGGCCAGGCCGACGACGCGTCGGCCGTCGCCCAGGAGATCGGCGAGATCGCGGTCCGTCGCCTCTCGCGC
>CAZKTS010000374.1:0-1908 GCA_964555735.1 uncultured Bifidobacteriaceae bacterium | reverse complement strand
CGCCGACTGCACGATCCCGTCGAGGACGATCGCGACCTCGTTCTGCGGCGGCGTGAGCGGGTACGACTTCTGCGCGAGCTCGTCGAACTTCTGCGCGCCTTCGTCGTTGAACGAGACGCTGACCGTGTACCCCTGCCCCTGCTGGAACTCGCGCTTGGCGCTGTCGACGCCGCTCCCGGTGAGCGCGGTCGGGCCCAGGTAGAGACGCGCGCTCTGGTCCTTGACCGGGAGCACCACGCACTGGTCGCGCTTGTCGTTCGCGAGCGTGGTGGTGGGGATCTCGGTGAGCGTGGCGAGCTGGTTGGGGTCGCACGACGCGATCGCCGCCTGGGCTGCACTGTCTTCGGGCGACAGCGTGGTGGTGGTCGTGCTCGAGGAGTCGGTGGCGGCGGGCGCGCCGGTCGCGGTCGTCGGCGAGCTCGACGACGTCGACGAGCTGCTCGTGGCACCCTCGGGCGGGAGCTCCGCCAGCACGGGACGGAACCGCAGCTCCGCGGTGCGACCGACGATGCGGCGCGCCTTCTCGCGGTCCTTTACGCCGGGGAGGTCGACGACGATGTTGTCGCCCTGCCGGCCGATCTCGGGCTCGGCGACGCCCAGGCCGTCGACCCGGTTGCGGATGATGTCCACCGACACGTCGAGCGACGACGTGCGGAAGTCACCGACCGGCGCGAGCACCACCGAGATGCCGCCCTGGAGGTCGAGCCCGAGGACCGGGGAGTAGCCCTTCAGCGCGACCGCGACGACCGAGGCGGTCACGATGAGGACGGACCCCACCAGGTAGATCCGCATGCGTCGGAGGGACACGGCTCAGGTGGCCTCGCCGTCGTCGGGACTCACGACGTCCTGCTGCAGCGCGCCGATCGCCCCGCGAGCGAGCGTGACCACCACGCCGCTCGCGATCTCGACCTCGACCGCGTCCTCGTGCAGTGCCCGGATCGTGCCGTGGATGCCGCCGGTGGTGATGATCTCGTCGCCGACGCCCACCGCCGCGACCATCGCCCGGTGCGCGGCCATCTGGCGACGCTGCGGCCGGACGACGAGGAAGAAGAACGCCGCACCGAGCACGACGAACCACGCCACGATGGCCAGGATGCCCACGGCGGGCGAGCGTAGCGGCTGCACCCCCGAGCCCTCGGTGCGCGCCGGGTGAACATTCCTCGCGGTGAGGACCTCACGACGGCTCGGTGGCCTCGCAGACCTGGGCGTCGTACTTCGCGAACGATCCCCCCGCCTTGATCACCACGTAGGCGGCCCTGCGGCGGCTGTTGTCCAGGTTCAGCAGGTTGGCATTGGCGAACTTGGGGTGGTTGTTCGGGCCCTTCCAGGAGACCGACGCGCTCCACGAGTCGCCGAGCTCGCAGGTGATGACGGCCGCCTCGCTGATCTCCCGCTTGTCGATCATCTTGCGGTGCTTGTGCTGTTGACCGCAGCTCTCCACGGTCTCGCCGGCGGGCGACTCGAGTTGTTCGACGCTGATCCGGGCGATGCGATCGCGGCGCCGGAAGGGGCCCTCGTCGCTGCGGTAGAGCTCGGCGAACGGCTCGACGGGATCCGACGGCTCGAACCGGATGCGCACCGTGATGCCGCACTCGTCGCCGGCAGCCACTGGGGTGGATGGGATCACTACGAGTCCGGCCGCGACGAGCAGCACCACGATGCCGCTGCTCACTCCACGACGGACTCCGCCCAGGACCACCATCCTCCGCACCATCGTCGCGCTCCGTCAGGGCGGATCGTGGCCGGGTGGCGCGGGTGGTTCGAGGGTCCAGGCGTGGGGTTCGCCGCTGACGGTCCAGCCGCGGTGGGTCTTGAGGTCGTGGTGGTAGGGGCAGATGCGCCAGAGGTTGTCGCGGGTGGTGGTGCCGCCGTCGGCGAGGCCGATCACGTGGTCGGTCTCGAGGTGCT
>CAZKTS010000373.1:0-28118 GCA_964555735.1 uncultured Bifidobacteriaceae bacterium | reverse complement strand
CCGCGCTCGGGGTCGAACTTGTCGATCGCGTCGATCAGCCCGAAGACGCCGTAGCTCACGAGGTCGGCCTGCTCGATGTTCTGGGGCAGACCGGCGGCGACACGGCCGGCGACGAACTTCACCAGCGGCGAGTAGTTCAAGATGAGGCGCTCGCGCGCCTCCGCCGTGCCGTTGGCCTTGTAGTCCGCCCAGAGCTCGGCGAGGACCGCGGCGATGTCGTTGGGGTCGGTCACGCGCGGCGGCGTCTTGGCGTCGGTCATCAGGCGCGGGGGTGGGTCGAGTCGTAGACCGCGCGGAGGCGGTCGCGGGTGAGGTGCGTGTAGATCTGCGTCGTCGCGAGGTCGGCGTGGCCCAGCAGCTCCTGCACCGCGCGCAGGTCCGCACCGCCCTCGAGCAGGTGCGTCGCGTAGGCGTGGCGCAGCGCGTGCGGGTGCACGGTGCGTCCGTCTTCCAGCGGGTGCGCGGCGACGATCCGGTGCGCATCGCGGCTCGAGAGCTGGCCGCCTCGACGGGAGAGGAAGACGGCCTGGGGCGGCGAGTCGAGCGTGGCGAGCACGGGCCGACCGCGCTCGAGCCAGTCGACCAGTGCGAGGCGCGCGGGCTCCCCCATCGGGACCCGCCGCACCTTGGAGCCCTTGCCGGTCACGGTGAGGAGCGATCGCCCGAGGTCGACGTCGGGCTCCTGGAGCGAGCAGCACTCGCTCACCCGCAGGCCGGCCCCGTAGAGGATCTCCAGGACGGCGACGTCGCGCCGGGCCAGCGCGACCGCGACGGGGTCGGCGTCGTCGCCCAGCTCGGCCAGCTGCGCAGCTGCCCCGTCGAGGATCTCGTCGGCCTCCGCCCGCCGGGGCACCCGGGGCAGCCGCGCCTCACCCTTGGGCGTGCGCAACGTGCGGCCGGGATCCTGCTCGATCACGCCATGGCGGTGGAGGTAGCGCAGATAGCCGCGCACCGCGGCCGCCTTGCGCGCGATCGTGCGACGAGCGAACTCACGGGTGCCGAGGTACGCCAGGTAGCGGCGCAGCGCGCGGTGGTCGGCGTCGCTCGGGTCCGGGCAGCCGCCCCGCTCCGCCCACTCGATGAAGCCGCCGAGATCGGACGCGTAGGCACGGCGGGTGTGGTCGCTGAGGCCACCCAGCGAGGCGAGGTAACCCTCCGCATCCCAGGGCATCCCCAAACGCTACCCGCCGTGCGGCGAAGCGCCGGGCCAACGTCGGTGGGCCACTGTCACACCCCGCTCGTACCGTCACCGGACCGTCGTGGCCGCGGTGCTCGGCCGACCCATCCGACCCCGGCGCCCAGCGCGCCGGCAGCTCACGGAGGTCGCCGTGCTCGCCTCGGTCTCCAGCGCAACGCTGCTCGGCGTCGAGGGACGCCTCGTCACCGTCGAGGTGCACGTGTCGCGGGGCGTGCCGTCGTACCACGTCGTCGGTCTGCCCGACACCGCAATCCGAGAATCCCGCGAACGCGTCCGTGCGGCCCTGCTCTCGTCCGGGCTCGAGTGGCCGGCGTCACGCATCACGGTCAACCTCGCGCCGGCAGCACTCCGCAAGACCGGTGCCGGCTTCGAGCTCGCCGTCGCACTCGGCCTGCTCATCGCCCGGCGGGAGCTGCCCGATGCCGTGCTCGACGGCGTCGCGGTCATCGGCGAGCTCGGTCTCGACGGTTCGGTGCGCGCCGTGCCGGGGATCTTGGCGCTCGTCGACGCGGCCGCTCGCGGCGGCGCCGAATCGGTGATCGTGCCCAGTGTCGACGCGCACGAGGCGTCGTTGGTGCCGGGCATCCGAGTGCTCGCCGCGCGTGGGGTCGCCGAGCTGCGCGCGTGCCTCAAAGGCGAAGCTCCCTGGCCGGATCCGCCTCCCACCCCTTCTCGTGGGCCGGAGTCGGGCGACGACTTGGAGGACGACGATCCCGTCGACCTCGCGGAGGTGCGCGGGCTCACGTGGGCGCGCCGGGCACTCGAGGTCGCCGCCGCCGGCAACCACCACCTGCTGCTCGCCGGGCCACCCGGCGCGGGGAAGACGATGCTGGCGCGGCGACTGCCCACGATCCTCCCCGACCTCGACACCGACCACGCCCTCGAGGTCAGTCGCATCCACTCCGTCGCCGGGCACGCGCCACGCTCGGGCCTGCTCCGTCGACCGCCGTTCCGCGCACCGCACCACACCGCATCGGTCGCCGCGCTCGTCGGTGGCGGCGCAGCCCGGCCGACGCCGGGCGAGGTCACGCTCGCGCATCGCGGGGTGCTCTTCCTGGACGAGCTGGGCGAGTTCCCGCCTCGGGCGCTCGACGCGCTGCGGCAACCACTCGAGGAGCGGGTCGTCCGCATCGCTCGTCAGGCGCTGACCCTCACGTTTCCGGCCGACTTCCTCTTCGTCGCCTGCACAAACCCGTGCCCGTGCGGTCGTGGCGTGATGGCGTGCACGTGCAGCGACCGCGAACGGGCCCGCTACCTCCGTCGCCTCTCGGCCCCGCTGCTCGACCGCTTCGACCTTCGGTTGGTCGTGCAACCGCCCGAGGCCGCCGATCAACCCGGTGAGAGCTCGGCCGCGGTCCGCGCGCGGGTCGCGGAGGCCGTCGAGCGTCAGCGATCACGCCTCCGGTCCACGCCATGGCGCCGCAACAGCCAGGTTCCGGCCGGTGCCCTCGAGCGGTTCGCGCCGCTCGCGGGGGACGCGCTCGACAGCTGGATCACGAGCACGGCCGAGCGGCAGCTCACCGGTCGCGGCGCCGCGAGGGTCCGCCGCGTCGCCCGCACCCTCGCGGACCTCGACGGAGCACCCGACATCACTGCCGCGCACGTGCTGTCGGCAACACTCCTACGGGACGACGTCCCATGAGCGCCGGCACTCGCGTCGACGACGCCGCGGCCGCACTCGCCCTCGTCTCGCTCCCCGGCATGTCGCCGACGCGCCTGCGCGCCCTCCTGGACGCATTCGGCTCGCCCCAGAGATGTGTGACCGCGATCCGCGAGGGTAGGGCCACCGTGATCGCGGATGCGGTCAGCGATCGTCGAGTTACCGCGGGACGGCGTGCTGCAGCCAGCACATGGAGTGGCCACCTCGACCTCGAGCGCGCACGCGAGCAGCTGAGGAGTCGCGCGACCCTCGTGTGGAGCCTGGCGGACCCCGACTACCCGATCGCCGAGGACGCGCTCGACCGGCCCGGAGTCCTGCTCGCCGAAGGCCGTGCACCCGAAGTGCTCGGCCAGCCCCGGGTCGCTGTCGTGGGCACACGCGCCGCGACACCACACGGGCTCGCAGACGCACGCGAGCTCGGCGCCCACCTGGCCGGCGTCGGCGTGACGGTCGTCAGCGGCATGGCGATCGGCATCGACGGCGCGGCCCACGAGGGCGCGCTCACGGCCGATGGTGGCGTCGTCGGTGTCGTGGCGACAGGGCTCGACGTGGAGTACCCACGTCGCCACGCGGCCCTCTACCGACGGGTGCGCGAGCGCGGCGTCGTGGTCGGCGAGCAGCCGTTCGGCGTCGGGCCGCATCCGGCGCGATTCCCCGTCCGGAACCGGATCATCGCGGGCTTGGCCGACGTCGTCGTGGTTGTGGAAGCAACGCTCCGCGGCGGTGCCCGCATCACCGCGCAGTATGCGCTCGACTACGGGCGCACCGTTCTCGCGGTGCCGGGATCGCGCCGGAACCCGGCCGCCGAAGGCACGAATGCGTTGATCGCCGACGGCGCCCACCCACTCGTCGACTGGAGCGACGTCACCGTCGCGCTCGGGCTCACCGCGAGGAGTCGCTCCCACGACGCACCGACGCGCGCGGCTCCGTCCGACCGGGGTGCCGCGGTCCTCGCAGCATTGGGGGGAGAGCCCGCGACGCCGGATCAGGTCGCAAGTCGCACCGCGCTGCCCGTCGACGCGGTGGTAGCCGCGGTCGTCGAGCTCGACCGCGCCGGGTGGGTCACCCGGGAGCGCGGTGCGATCTGGCCCCGCTGAGCCCCCCAGGTGCTCCCCGCCGCGATCACCGTCGGGACCTTCGGCTCTGTCCGGCGATGTCGGTGGCCGCAAAGATCGGCCCGGGGAGATCGGGACGCCACAGCGCCGCCAGGAGGAAGCCCATGAACCTCGAAGCCTGGGCGCGGGCGGCGGATCCCCTCGCGGATGACGCGGCGGAGCACGAGAAGCTCGCGGCGTCGATCCGGTTCGCGGTCCTGGCGCCTTCCGGGCACAACACGCAGCCGTGGGTCTTCCGTGTCAACGGTCGGAGGGTCGACCTGTTGGCGGATCGGAGCCGTCGGCTGGCGATCGTCGATCCGCACGATCGTGAGCTGACGATGAGCTGTGGCGCGGCGCTCGCATTCCTCGAAGTCGCAGCCGGGCGTTACGGACTGACGACCGCGACCACGGTCTGGCCCGACGACGCGAACCCCGACCTCGTGGCTCGAATCGAGCTCGGACCGGCTCGACCGTCGACCGATGACGATCGTCGCCTCTTCGATGCCGGCTTCGCACGAAGGACCAACCGCCTCGAGTTCGGACCCGAGTCGGTCCTCGAACCAGCACTCGGCGATCTGGTCCGATCGGCGGCAGCCCATGACGTCTCGCTCATCACGATCCAACCGGACGCAACCCGCGCCTCGGTCGCCGAGCTGGTGGCAGAGGGCGACCGCATCCAAGGAGCCGATCCCTCGTTCCGAAGAGAGCTCGCCGCGTGGATCCGCCCCAACACGACCAAGGCCCCCGACGGCATACCTGGCTATGCGTTCGGGTTTCCGACGCCGCTGTCGTTCTTCGGGGCGGCGTTCCTCCGACACGTCAACTGGGGGAAGGGCATCGCGAAGTCCCATGCGCGGGCCGTGCAGAACGCGCCGATCGTCGCGGTCCTGGCAACGAGACGGGACGACCGACACGCCTGGGTTGCGACCGGTCGAGCGATCGCATCGGTCGCCCTCCGCGCCGCATCACACGGCATCTCGCTGTCCTTCTTCAACCAACCGGTCGAGCTCCCAGAGCTCCGATCGAGACTCGCGACGCTCGCGTGCCCCGGTCAGGAGCCGCAGCTGGTCATCCGCCTCGGCGTCGGTCCCGAAGTACGCGCCACGCCTCGACGCGTGGTCGCCGATGTGCTCGAGCGGCGGGGCCGTCGCTGAGCGCCTATTGGCGGTCGTCTGCGTCCGCGGGCGGGTGCGCGCCGGTCACGGTCTGCTTCGCGGACTCTCGCTCGAACCGCTGCTGCGCGTCGGGGCCGGTGCCCTCTTGCTGGGCGATCTCATCCGCGAGCTCCTCGTCCTCGGCGGCGGCGTCGCCGAAGGTCTTGCCCAGGGCTTCGGGCTGCTGGGCCTCATGGGGATCCGGCATCGTGGCTCCTCTCGTCGCATTCGCGTCCGCCCTCTGAGTCCGTACGCTCGCCGGGGGGCGGGCCGCCGGCGTGGTAGTTGCGCACCGGATGCTCGGCGACGAACCGTCGCATCGCCTCGGTGCGCTCACCCCAGGTGAGGGGACGGGCGTAGCCGGGGTGTGGGTTGGCGGACATGGACGGGCCTCCGTGAGCTCCCGTGCTCCTACCCACGCCGGGGCGTTCGCACACCGGCCTCGCGTCGCGTCCTCGTCAGGCGCGAACCAGCGTCCCCGGCCGGGCGTCGGTGCACTCGCCGGCGTCCACCACCACCTCGCCGCTCACGATGGTCGCGACGTAGCCCGACGACCGCTGGATGAGCCTTCCCGCGTTCGCGGGGAGGTCGTTCACGAGCTGCGGTCGGTGGAGGGTGAGCGCGTCGTGGTCGATCACGTTGACGTCGGCCTTCATGCCCGGTGCGAGCACGCCACGGTCGGTGAAGCCGTAGAGGCCGGCGGCGTCCGACGTGAGCCGGCGCACCGCGTGCTCGACGGTGAGGCGCGGGCCACGCGTGCGGTCGCGCGCCCAGTGGCTGAGCATGTAGGTGGTCATGCTCGCGTCGCACACCACGCCGCAGTGTGCGCCGCCGTCGCCGAGACCCTGCACGGTATGGGGGTCGGTCATCATCTCGTAGAGCGCGTCGTAGCCACCGTTGCCGTAGTTGAGCAGCGGCAGCAGGAGCATCTCGCGGCCGTCGTCGCGGAGCATCACGTCGTACGCCGTCTCCCACACGTCGCGCCCCTCACGCTGCGCCAGCGCGCCGATGCTCTGGTCGGCGGTCGGCTCGTAGTCGACCCCATCACCGAGCGGGTACACGTAGAAGAACGACTTGTCGCGCAGCGCGTCGAGCATGGGCCGGTCGTCGGGCACCGGGGCGTCGGCGAGGATGCGTGCCCGCACCGCCGGGTCGCGCAGGAGGCGCACGCGCTCCGGGAGCGGGAGGCCGGCGATCTCCGCGTAGGCCGGGCGGTTGCGGAACGGGTTGAGCCGCGACTGGTGGCCCATGAGCACGCCGAAGCAGCGCGACGCCACCTGCGGGTAGAGCGGCACGCCGTCGGCGCGGGCGGTCGCGACGTGGTCCATCCACCCTCGCCAGCGGTCGGGCCGGCGCTGGCTCTGCATCACGAGGAACGTCACCGGCCGGCCCGACTCCACCGCGAAGCGGTGCATCCACTCCAGCTCGAGCTCGGCGGCGTCGGGCGGGTCGCCGGAGATCTCGCCGGTGGTGCCCGACGGCACGAGCTGGAAGAGCCCGCGCCCGTGCGTGCTCAGCGCGTCGCCGAGTGCCCACAGCTCGCGCTGCGCGGCGAAGGTGCCGGGCACCGGGCGGCCGTCGACGGCCATGTGGCCCGCGGTGCGCGACGTCGAGATGCCCACCGCGCCGGCACGAAGGCCGTCGACGGCGAGGCGCGTCATCGCCTCGAGATCGTCGTCGGTGGCGTCTTCGTTGTCGGCGCCGCGCTCCCCCATCACGTAGGCGCGCAGCGCGCCGTGGGGCAGGTGCGCGGCGACGTCGACGGCGCGCGGCATGCCCGCCAGCGCGTCGAGGTACTCGCCGAAGCTCTCCCACTGCCAGCGGATGCCCTCGGCGAGCGCGGTGCCGGGGATGTCTTCGACCCCTTCCATGAGGCCGATGAGGAAGTCGTGCTCGTCGGGCCGCACCGGCGCGAAGCCCACGCCGCAGTTGCCGAGCACCGCAGTGGTCACCCCGTGCCAGCACGACGGCGAGAGGTGCGGGTCCCAGGTGGCCTGGCCGTCGTAGTGCGTGTGCACGTCGACGAAGCCCGGAGTGACGAGCAGGCTGTCGGCGTCGATCTCGCGGTCGCCGCGCTCGGCGACCCGGCCCACGTCCACGACGATTCCGTCGCGCACGGCGACGTCGGCGGTGGTGCCCGGCGCGCCGGTGCCGTCGACCACGGTGCCGCCGCGGATGACCAGGTCGTGCACCGCTCCTCCTCGATCGCGTACGCGGTGCCGCGACGCTACCCAGCAGAGCGGAGCCCACGGGTGGAGCAGCGGGTGCCCTCGCCGACCGGACCCACAAGGGGGTGAAAGCCCGGCGGCGAGAGCACCCACGTCTCTCGCTAGCGGTGCTCGTCCTGCTCGGCGGGAGCCGGCGGGATGCGCGCACCCTCACGCTTGCCGTGCTCGAACTCCTTCGACGCCTGCCCCATGGAGCGGGCGAGCTTCGGGAGCTTCGTCGACCCGAAGATCAACAGCACGATGGCGAGGATCACGATGAGCTCGGTCGGTCCGAGGTTCATGAGGGGCTCGCCGCCTTCGTCGTGGTCGCGAACACTTCGGGCACCGGGTAGTCGCCGAGCACGAAGTTGAGCGTCGCGACACGCTGCTGACCCACGCACAGCACCGACCCGGCGAGCTTCGCCGTGTCGGGCGTGAGCGTCGGGATCGCCTTCAGGTACGTCGCCGACGAGATCTCCTCGAGGTCCCGTGCGAGCGACGCCGCGCCGACGAAGTCCTTCACCTTCGCGAAGCCACTGTCGACCGTCGCCTTGAGGGTCGGGTCGGGCTCCGTGACGGCAGGACGGCCGGCACCCGTGAGCGTCGTGTTCAGCGTGTCCAGGTACGTCTGGTGCTGGGAGATCGCCGAGGTCACGAAGTTCGCGCCGGCCGGGGGCACCGGACCGAGGGCACCGCTGTTCGCGGCGTCGAGCGCGGCCTTGTAGGTCGCGACCGCGAGCACCTCGAGACTCGCCGCGAACGCGGCGGTGTCGAGGTCGGTCTCCGCGGACGGCATCTGCTTCGGTGCCGAACGCGGAGTCGCGACGCGACGCGCTCCGGACGACGCGCCTGCCGCCGACGGCTTGAGGTACATGACCGCGGCCGCCGCCGCGCCCGTCGCACCCGCGGCCATGAGGAAGCGACGACGGCTGGTGCCCTCGTCCTCCAGGTCGAAGTCTGCTGCGATGAAGTCGGTCATTGGACAGCCCCCTCCTCGGGCGGGCTCGCCTTGTCGGTGTCTTCCACGGCGTCGGGTGACGCCGCACTCCCCGCCGCGGCCGGCAGGGCCGCGACGTCGGTCGGGATCGCGATGAGGTCCGGCATGTTCGCCTCGAGCAGCGCGCGCACCGCACGCAACGTCCCGAGGTGCTGGGTCTCCACCGCCATCACGCTGGCCATCAACGCCTTCGTCCGCTTGTCACTCAGCAGCGCCAGGTTGGCCAGGTAGGTCTCGGTGGCCACCTCCTCGAGGGTCGCCGCGAGGTTCACGACGGCCAACGGGTCGGTGAGGCCCGGCTTGGCCTGCTCCACCACCGGGACGTACTTCGGGTTCGGCTCGGTCTGCTTCTTCCCGCCGAGCTTCCGGGTCTGGGCCTGGAACGCCTTGCGGTGATCGTTGTGCTGCTTCCGCGTGGTCTTGGCGAACTCGACGACGACGTCGTTGCCGTTCTTGATGAACGGCAGCTTCAGCGCCGCTCCGTAGGTCGCCACGGCCAACAGCTCGAGCGAGCTCGCGGTCTGGAGGATCTGCACGTCGACCGCCTCGTCGGCGGCTGCCGGCGTCGCCAGCATGCCGAGCAGGAGCGCGCCGGCACCACCGGCGAGCGCGCCCTTGGCCGCGAGACCGCGCGACGACAGGCTCTCCACGAGCTCGCCGCGACCCTCGGTGACGCGCGCGGCGTCCTCGGGGTCGAGCTCCTCGTTGCGCCGCTCCTCGCGGATGTCCTCGAGGTCAGGAAGGACGGCACGCGACTCGGCCATCGCGTCGGACTGCAGGTCTTCGGACTCCTCGATCAGATGACCGAGCGCCCGTTCGTCGATCGTCATGGCTGCTCCGTTCAACTCGTCGACACCGGGTACGTGGTGCCGCCGAGGTCCAGAGCAGCGTGAGCACCGCGATCAGGTGCTCAGCGAGGACAGTAACCGGGCTGTCAAGTGTCCAAACATCGCGCGCGACATCGCGACTTCTTCGCGCGCGTCGTCATCCAACTTCGCGTTGGCGCCGAACACGAGCGAGAGCACGCGGGGCCGCGAGAGAACGGATCGAACTGCCCTGTGACGACCATCGACGACCGCGACGCCACCGAGATCGCCCCCCTGGCCGCCGACGGCGTGTTCCTCGCCGATCTCGTGCACCGCTACCTGGATCTGCTCGATGTCGACGACGTCGCGATCCTGCTCAACGACGACGAGGACACGCTGCACCTCGCGGCTGCATCGAGCGATCGGGAATGGTCTGACGTCGCACCGGCCGTCCATCAGCTCCCGTTGCGCGTCCGCGAGCGCACCCTCGGGGTCGTGAGCCTGGTGCGCACCGCCCAGGGCGCACTGTCCGACACCCAGCTGGCCATCGCTCGAGCCCTCACCGACACCGCTGCGGCCGCCATCGTGCAACACCGCGCCGAGCGTGACGCTCGCCTGGTGGTTCGCCAGCTCGAGGCCGCCCTCGAGAGCCGCGTCGCGATCGAGCAGGCCAAGGGCATGGTCGGGCAACAGGCCGGCCTCGACATGGGTGCGGCGTTCGCGGCGATCCGTCAGTACGCGCGCAACAACAACGCCAAGCTGACCGACGTCGCCACCGCGCTCATCGAGCGGCGACTCGCGCCGGGCGCCCAGGCGTGATGACCACACCAGGGCGCCCGGTCGTGGAGCTCTGCGGTCGTCAGACGTGGCTCGTACGACCGCGATTGACCGCGCGGTACACGAACAGCGCGATCACCGCACCGATGATCGACCCGATGATGCCGGAGGCCTGGAGTGCACCTTCGTCCAGGTCATGGCCGAAGAGGACGTACCCGAGGAATCCCCCGACGAACGAGCCGATGATGCCGAGCACCAAGGTTGCCCCGACCGACATCGGGTCGCGACCAGGGACGATCAGGCGGGCGATGAACCCGGCGATGAGGCCGACGACGATGAGATAGAGGATGAGACCAAGCATGGGTGGCCTTTCTCGTGTGACGGTCGAGCCAACCGTGCCCGGCCCCGGCGGTCACGAAACCCGTGCAGGCGTGCTGATGCGCCCCGATACGGTCAGCCGTCGACGCGGCGCAGCGCGAGCACGCACATGTCGTCGCCGGGTTCGCCGTCGTGCAAGGCATCGGCGATCAGCGACGAGACGATCGCATCGAGAGGCTGGTTCGCACCTCGGCTCGTGATGCCGTCGCCCAGGCGGGCGATGCGCTCGTCGAGGGTCTCGCCGCGGCGCTCCACCAACCCGTCGGTGAAGAACACGAGCGCGTCACCGGGCTCCAGGTCGACGACCCCACGCGGGTCGGGGTCTCCGGCGATCCCGAGGCCGAGCATCGCCCCGGTCGACATCTCGAGCGGCGCAGCGCGCCCGTCGCGGACCCGCAACGGCGGGAAGTGCCCGGCGAGGCTCATCTCCACGGACCCGCGCGCCGGGTCGAGCAGCGCGAGCGCACACGTCGCGAACTCGTCGGGCTTCGCGAAGTGGTCCAGGAACCCGTCCAACGCGCGGCTGATCTGGTCGGGCCGGGCGTCCTCGAGCGCGTAGGCGCGCGTCGAGTGCCGCAGCTTCGCCATCAGGCGCGCGGCCGGGATCCCGTGGCCGCTCACGTCGCCGATGGCGAGGAACAAGCGACCGTCCGGCACCACGAACGCGTCGTACCAATCACCGCCGACCTCCGGGTCGGCGTTGGCCGGGCGGTACTGCGCGGCGATCTCGTAGCCCTCGACCATTGGGAACTCAGGGCGGATCAGTGTGTCCTGAAGGATCTGCACCGCGCGACGCTCGCGGACGAGGCGGTCATGCGCGGCCAGCAGCGCAGCCTCCGATGCCCGTCCCTCGGTGACGTCCTGCGTGGTGCCGCGGATTCCCACGATCTCGCCGCCTTCGACGACAACCTCGCCCCGGTGGAGCACGGTTGCCCACCCGATGCCGGTCGCCACCCGGATGCGCTGCTCCACCTGGAAGGGTTCTCGCGACTCGAGGGCCGCGGCCGGCGCCTCGAAGAGGAGGTGCCGATCGTCGGGATGGGAGCGGTCGGTGAGGAGGTCACGGAACTCCTGCCCGGTGAGCGAGCGGGCGGAGGTGGCGCAGAGCTCGGCCATCGGCGCCGAGAGGTCGACCCGGTTGGTGCTCTGGTCCCAGTACCAGCTGCCGAGCTTCGCGATGCGCTCGGCCTGCTCGAGCTGCGCCGCGACACCGACCGACGCGCGGAGCGCGGCGGCCTCGGCGCGGATCTCCTCGAGCTCCTTGCGCTGGTCGATGTCGATGCCGACACCGACCATGCCGACCAGCCGTCCGGCCTCGTCACGCACCGCGCTCCCGCGCGCCTCGAGCCAGTGGACCGAGCCGTCGGGCCAGACGGCACGGTGCTCGAAGGAGAGCGCCGATCCGGTGTCGCGCGCGTGCGCGACGAGCTCCGCCGTGAGCGCACGGTCGTCGGGGTGGACCCGCTCGAGGTAGGCCTCGAACGTGCCATCGAAGGTGCCGGGCGGCATCCCGTAGCAGGCCTCCATCGCCTCGTCCCACTCCACGACGTCGGTCTCGGGGTCCCACGTCCATGTGCCGGTACGCGCCGCATCGAGGGCAAGGCGGTAGCGGAGCTCGCGCGCGGCGCTCGGTGCGTCACCGCGTTCGCGAGTGCCGCCGATCGCGCCGTCGGATGCCGTGCTCATGAGTCCACCGACGGATCTCGCGCGAATGCGGTCGCGTGGTGCACGTAGTTCGCGGCCTCGACGCGATTGCAGATCGAGAGCTTGGCGAACACGCTCGCGACGTAGCTCTTGATCGTCTCGGGCGACAGGTAGAGCGCGGCCGCGATCTCACGGTTGGAGAGGCCCTGGGCAACGAGCGAGAGCACCTCGCTCTCCCGCTCGCTCAGCCCTTCGATGCGGCCCGGCCAGTCGAGATACTCGTTCAACGGCTCCGAGGCCATCGTCGACGCGACGATGCGCTCCCCCGCGGCCACCCGCACGATGGCATCGGCGATCTCGTCGCCCGGGAGCGCCTTGGAGATGAAGCCGCTCGCGCCCGCGGACCGACCCTCGGCGATCAGGTCGGGGCCGAGATCGAGCGAGAACAAGGCGACGTGCGCGACGTCGGGGTCCTGCGCGAGCGCACACAGCGCCGGCACGGCGATCCCGGCGCGCCCGTACGTGTCGTAGAGGGCGACATCGACCGGTGCGCGCAAGGGCTGCCCGATCACGACGCGCTCGCATACGACGAGACGGTCGGGGTACTGCTCGAGCATCTTGGCCACGCCGGCCACGACGAGCTCGAAGTCGTTCACCGCGGCGACGCGGACCCGTCCGGTGCCCTCCATCCCTCCAGGTATACCCGTCCGTGGGTTCCCTGACCGTGGCCGGGCCAATCCCCGCAACGGCTTCCGGACGGAAAACCCCCGTTCGGGGGGTCAGCTCGCGGGGGTGATCCCCGACCCGGGCGGGTCGTCCGAGAACGGGTGGGGTGCGTCCGAGAAGTCCTGGTCATCGACGAGGCGGTAGACGGCCCGGAGCTCGGTCGACTCCAGGACGTCGGCGATCGCGTCGTGGCGCTTCGCCTCGGCCGCCGCGATGCGCGCGCCGATCTCCTCGAGGCTCTGCCCCGCCGGGTCGACGACGCCGATCGACAGGATCTCGCGTTCGTCGTCCAGGCGGACACCGTTGAGGACGCGCGTCGGCACGCCGAAGCCTGCTTCGGGATACCACGCGGCCTTGAAGTCGTCGTACGTCTTGCCCTCGCGGAGCCTGCGCACGAAGACCGACACGAAGAGCTCCCCTGGCATCGCTACTCCCCGGTGAAGTTGGGTTCCCGCTTCTGCAGGAACGCGACCATCGCCTCGGACGTGTCCTTCGACGCCGCCGCGAGGCTCTGCGCGACGTCCTCGAACTCCAACGCCTCGGCCATCGACACCGACAACGACTGGTTGAGCAGCTTCTTGGTGATGCTGAGCTGGATCGGCGGACCCGAGGCGATGCGGCGCGCGAGGTCGGCGACGGCGTCGGCGAGTCCGCCGGACGGCACGACCCGGTTGACGATGCCGATGCGCTCGGCCTCATCGGCCGGGATGATCTCGGCGAGGAACGCCAGCTCCTTGGCCTTGTGCAGCCCCACCAGTCGCGGGAGCAACCACGAGCCGCCACCGTCGATGCTCAGGCCCCGTCGAGCGAAGATCTCCGAGAAGCGCGCTGTGTCCGACGCCACGATCAGATCGCAGCCGAGCGCCAGGTTGCAGCCGGCACCGACCGCGACGCCGTCGACGGCCGCGATCGTCGGCTTCGGCAGCTCGTGGAGCCGGAGGACCATGCGGCCCAGCAGCCGCATGGCGTGCAGCGCGGTGCCGACGCCGGCGCCGAGGCTGTCGTCGCCGGGCTCGGGCGTCAGGTCGGCTCCCGAGCTGAACGCGCCGCAGCCGCCGGTGAGCACGAGGACCCGGTCGTCGCGCGAGATGGCGACGTCGTCGAACACCTGGGTGAGCTCGCGGATCATCGTCGGGCTGAGCGCGTTCTTCTTCTCGGGCCGGTTCATCGTGACGGTGACGACGCCGTGGTCGTCGCGCTCGACGAGCAGGGTCTCCAGCGGGCCGGCAGTCATGGGCCGGAACGGTACCGTGGTCCCATGGGGTTCAACCCGTTCCGCGGACGCGTCAATCGCACGAGCGACGTCGCCATCGTCGTGGTCGCGCTCGCCATCACCGTCGCCCTGGTGATCTGGGCGCTGTTCGGCTGAGAGCAGTCGCGCCGTGCACGAATGGCCCGACGACACCGAGGACCACGACGCCGTCGAGGTCCGGTACGTGCAGCCCGCGAATGCCACCAAGGCCTACCGCTGCCCAGGGTGCGACCACGATGTGCGGGTCGGCGAGTTCCACGTGGTCGTCGTGCCGCGACGAGCGCCCGACGACCGTCGGCACTGGCACCGCGGCTGCTGGGACCGCCAGTCGCGCGGCGGTCGCGGTCCGGTGCGCGCCAAGCGCTAGTCCGTCAGCGGCCAGTCGTACATCACGTGGCTCGTGCCCGGCGTCGGATCCGTCTTCTCGTAGGTGCCGCGTGCGGCCGCGTTGTCCTCGTCGGTGAGCACCCACATGGCGCTGCATCCCCGTTCGCGCGCGAGGTCGCGCAGGGCAGAGACGAGCGCGGTGCCGATCCCCTGTCGGCGGTGCGACTCGGCGACCCCGAGCTCGTTGAGGAACATCTCGGTCCCCTTGTCGGGGTGCTGCATCTCGACGCCGGTGACGAAGCCCACCGCCGCATCCCCTGCCATCGCCAGGAACACGATGTGATCGGTCGCCTGCAACAGCCGCTTGGCATGCTCAGGATCGACCGGGAGGTCGAAGAGATCGGACGCCGCCACCAGCGACGGGAGATCCGCGCTGGTCAACAGCACGATGTCGACGCCGTCCACGACGTCGATCTTCGCTCAGAAGGCGCCCTCGATCACGTCGATCTCCGGAACGTTCTGCATCGCCGTGACCGACGCGACGTCGAATCGCACCTCGACGGGTTGATGACGGTGCTCGCGCAGCCACTGCATGCCGAGACGGTGGATCCGTGCCTGCTTCGTGGCCGTCACCGCCTCGTACGGGGCACCGAACCGCGTGCTGCGCCGCGACTTCACCTCGCAGAACACGACCAGGCCGGGTGCGCCCAGCACGAGGTCGAGCTCACCGGCGCGACAGCGCCAGTTGCGGTCGAGCACGCGGTATCCGCGGGCTTCGTACCAGGCAGCCACGGCCCGTTCGCCGGCTGCACCGAGGGAACGACGAGCCGCAGCACCGCTGCCCCTCGTCGAGGGGTCGCGGTCGGGCACGTCATCAGTCCTTCGTCAGCTCCTCGATGTTCACGTCTTTGAAGGTCAGCACCTGGACCTTCGTGACGAAGCGACGAGCGCGCGTGCGGTACATGTCCCAGACCCACGCATCGGTGATGTCGATCCGGAAGTAGGGCTGCGCGCCGTCGGACTCGACGGTGACCTTCACGTCGTTGGCGAGGTAGAAGCGGCGGTCGGTCTCGACCGTGTAGGCGAAGACTTCGGACGCCTGGCGGTACTCCTTGAACAGCTCGATCTCGAGCTGCGCTTCGTACCGGTCGAGCTCTTCCTCGCTCACGGCGTCCGCCGACGGGGGCTCAGGTGCGCTTCTCCTTGACCTTCGCGGCCTTCCCGATGCGGTCGCGCAGGTAGTAGAGCTTCGCCCGACGGACGTCACCCAGGGTCGCCACCTCGATCTTGGCGATGATCGGCGAGTGCACGGGGAAGGTGCGCTCCACGCCGACGCCGAAGCTCACCTTGCGGACCGTGAAGGTCTCGCGGATGCCGCTGCCCTGCCGGCGGATCACGACGCCCTGGAACACCTGCACCCGCTCGCGGTTCCCCTCCACCACGCGCACGTGCACCTTCAGGGTGTCGCCGGGGGCGAAGTCGGGCACGTCGTCGCGGAGCTGGGCGCGGTCGACGAGATCGGTGACGTTCATGGTGTCTCCAGGTGCGGGGCCGGGGCTGAGCGCCCGGGCCGGGCGGAGGGACCATGGTAGCGGCCTGCCCCGCCGCCACGCCCCTCGACCCTCACTGGACGTCCGTCCAGCCGCCGTCGCAAATGCAGACCGAAACATCGAACGGGCAGTGGGCCTGGAGGTGGGCTCGAAGATCAGGGATGTCGGTGAGCGGCGTGTACCCGAAGCACGGCTTGCGCTCGTGCGAGGTCAACGCCCCGATCAGCGACGCCGCCGCGAGGATCGCCAGGGTGATCACCATCGCCCGCCCGAGGCCCATCCCGACAGTCAACCAGCCGCGGATCTTGCCCCGTCAAGGGCGCGGCTTCTCGGTCCGCCGAGGGATCAGGTACCGCGGATCGTCAGACTCCGCGATGCCCAAGCAGTCGGCCGGAACTCCCCTGGCCCACCACCAAAGAGCGAGACCAATGGGGACCGTGCCGTACCAGAGGCTCCCCGTCCGCCATGCAGCGCGAAACGCACGTTTGAACCCCACGCGACAGCGTTCATCCGACGGCTGCACGCTCGCATCCGTCGGGCTCTCTCGATCGCCGCTCGGCTCGTCCACGACATCAAGTACAGCAGGGGACCAGACTGCCAGTCATGGCCTCGAAGCTGTTCAACATCACGACCGACTGCCACGACGCCGCTGCGCTCGGAGGGTTCTGGGCCGAGGTGCTCGGCACGAAGCTCGACGACGGCGCGAACGAGCACTTCGCCGTCATCTCGGGCTCGCCGAACTGGCTGTTCCTGCAGGTGCCCGAGGGCAAGACGGCCAAGAATCGGGTGCACATCGACCTCGACGCTGCCGACCTCGACGCCGAGCGCACCCGGCTCGAAGGGCTCGGCGCGACGTTCGTGCACGAGAAGCACGAGTACGGGATCCGCTGGATGACCTTCCAGGATCCCGAAGGCGACGAGTTCTGCGTCGGCCAGCACTGAGACGGGTTCCAGTCCAGCGAGCAGCCGTGAGACGCGCGATCGGCATTGCGCTGGCCATGGTGCTCCTGGCCACCGTCGCGGGTTGCCGCGGCGGCGGTGACGGCCGCCCACTCCAAACGGAAGCCGGGCTCCCGGTCACAGCCGCGGAGCGCGCCAAGGTCATCGAGGTGCTCGAGCTCTGGAACTTCTGCCTCAGCCCGGCCCCCTTCGACTTCGAGGACGTGCAGATCGTGCCTACGCGCGTTGCGGAGACGAAGAACCCGCTGGACACGCCGGACCGGCGCCCGCTGGCGGTCACGCTGAAGAACGGGTTCTCGTACGTGGTGCGCTTGCGGGGCACGGACTACCCGACGGTGAGCCTCGTGAGCGACAGCGCCAAAGACGGGGCGAAGCAGGCGCAATCAGAGCCGGGCGTCGACTGCATGACGCCGTGACCGGTCAGTCGGGGAACTCGTCGAGGAGCTGCTGCTCCTCCGCGGTGAGGTCGCGCTGGAGGAGGTCGGGGCGGCGGTCGAGGGTGCGGCGGATGGCCTGGGCGCGGCGCCAGCGCTCGACGCGGGCGTGGTCGCCGGAGCGCAGCACCTCGGGGACGGACCAGCCGCGGAACTCGGCCGGCCGCGTGTATTGCGGCTCTTCCAGCAGGTCGGACGCGAACGACTCACGCGCCGGCGACTCGTCGTTGCCGAGCACGCCGGGGACGAGTCGTCCGACGGCCTCGATCACGACGAGCGCGGCCGCCTCACCACCGGCGAGCACGTAGTCGCCGATGGAGAGCTCACCGTCGCACAGGTGGTCGGCGACGCGCTGGTCGACACCCTCGTACCGCCCACAGATGAGGGAGAACCCGCCGCTCGTGCTGTCGGCCAGCTCCTGCGCAACGGCCTGGTCGAAGCGGCGACCCGCGGGGCCGAGCAGCAGGAGCGGGCGCGGCGGATCCGCCGCCTCGACCGATGCGAAGAGCGGCTCGGGCATCAGCACCATGCCCGCGCCGCCGCCGAACGGGGGGTCGTCGACGCTGCGGTGCTTGTCGGTGCTGTGCTCGCGCGGGTCGTGCAGGCGCACGTCGAGCAGCCCGCGCTCGCGCGCCTTGCCGATCAACGACGTGCCCAGCGCCGACTCGAGGTACTCCGGAAAGAGGGTGAAGACATCGATGCGCATCAGGGCCGCGCCTCTTCGGCGTCGCCGTCGAGGAGCCCGGGCGGCACGTCGACCGTGATTCGCCCCGGCGCGCGCTCGACGACGAAGGGCAGCGGTACCAGCGCGCCACCGTCGAGCACGAGCAGGTCATGGGCGGGGTTCGCTTCGACCGCGGTGACGCGTCCGAGCACCGTGCCCGTGCGGTCGACCACGTCAGCGCCGACCAGGTCGTGCACCCACCACGGATCGTCGACGACGTCGTCGTCGTCGAGCGGCTCGGCCGTGAGCGTTGCGCCGCGCAGCGTCTCCGCCGCGTCGACGTCGTCGACCCCCTCGAACTGGATGACCCAGCCCTGCTTGCGCGGGCGGGCCCGCACGACCACGAGCTCGCGGTCTTCGGCGTAGAGCACGGCGCCGGGCTCGGTGCGCTCGGAGCGGTCGGTCGAGAGGACCGCCGTCACTTCGCCGCGCAGCCCCTGGGGTCGACCGATGCGGCCGACCTCCAATCTCATGGTCGACTCCGCTTCGGCCTCCCGGCCATCCGGCCAGGACTGCGCTGCGTCTCTTACTCCGCGACGTCGACCGTGGCGCGCACGCCCTCGGCCGCGCCGGCTGCGCGAGTCACCTGCCGCACCGCCTGGATCACCCGACCGCGCCGGCCGATGAGGCGGCCCATGTCGTCGGGGTTGGCGTTGATGAGCAGCGTGATGTCGCCGCGGCGCTCCTCGACGTCGACCTCGATCGAGTCGGGGTCATCGGCGAGCGCCTTCGCGACGTGCTCGACGACGGCCTTGGCGCGAGCGCCGACGATGCGGTTGCCCTCGCCGCCGACCTCGTCGTCGTCGAAGTCGTCATCGTCGTAGTCGTCGCGGATGTTGCCCGCGTTGTCGTCGATGAGGTTGCCCTCGTTGTCGTCGACGCCTTCCGTGAAGTTCGGGTCGAAGTCCTCGTCGGTCACGAGGACTCCTCCTCGGCCGCAGCCTCCTCGGCGGCGGGCGCCTCGGTCTCGGCTTCCGCCGCGGGGGCCTCGTCGGCCGGCGGCGCGTCGTCGGCGGGAGCCTCCGCCGCGGCGGGCGTCTCCTCCGACTTCCCTCCCTCAGGGGCCTTCTTCTTGGTCTTCGTGGTGGCGCCGCGGCCGGTGGAGAACCCTCGGCGGTTGAGCTTGGTGTCGATCGGGCCCTTCTTCTCGCCCTCGAAGGTCGCCCACACGCCGGTGACGGTCAGGAGCTTCTGCACCTGCTCGCTCGGCTGTGCGCCCTTCCGGAGCCATGCGAGCGCCTTGTCGCCGTCGATGTCGACGCGCGACGGCTCCTCACGAGGGCCGTAGTGGCCGATGGTCTCGATGATGCGGCCGTCCCGCGGGGAGCGGGAGTCGGCGACGACGACGCGGTACGTGGGCTGCTTGCGCTTGCCCACTCGCATCAGGCGGATCTTGACGGCCACGTGGCCACGTCCCTTCGGTACGGGGTGGTGCGGTCGTGGGGATGCCGGCACGCAGGAGGGTGCACGCCCACCACGACAAGTGAAGGCACCAAGACTAGCCAGAGCGGGGTCGACCCGGCATGCCGGGCAGCGGCGGCAGGCCGCCGAAGTCGATCTCCGGGCCGCCGCCCGCGCCGGGCAGCTCGGGCATCCCGACGGGCATCCCGCCCCCCGGGAGCTGGCCCATCGCTCGACGCGCCCGCTTGCCGCGCTTGCCGCCCGCCATCTTCGACATCGACTTCATCATCTGGTTGACCTGCTTGAACTGCTTGAGCAGCGCGTTCACCTGCTGGGTCGACGTCCCGCTGCCCGCGGCGATGCGCGCCCGACGCGAGCCGTTGATCACGGTGGGCTCGCGGCGCTCCTCCGGCGTCATGGAGCAGATGATCGCCTCGATGCGCCCGATCTCCCGGTCGTCGATCTGGGCGTCGCGCATCTCCTTGGGCACGCCCGGGAGCATCCCGACGATGTTCTGGATCGGCCCCATCTTCTTCACCTGGCGCATCTGCTCGAGGAAGTCCTCGAGCGTGAACTGCCCGGCTCGAAGCCGCTCCTCGGCCTTGGCCGCCTGCTCGGCGTCGAAGGTCTGCTCGGCCTTCTCGATGAGCGTGAGCACGTCGCCCATCCCGAGGATGCGGCTCGCCATGCGGTCGGGGTGGAAGGCCTCGAACTCCTCGATCTTCTCCCCGGTGCCGGCGAAGAGGATCGGGAGGCCGGTGACCTCCTTCACCGACAGCGCGGCACCGCCGCGGGCGTCGCCGTCGAGCTTGGTGAGCACGACGCCGGTGAGGTCGATCGTCTCGGCGAAGGTCTCGGCGACGTTGACGGCCTCCTGGCCGGTCATCGCGTCGACCACGAGCAAGGTGTCGTGCGGCTGGATCGCGTCGCGCACGCGGGCGAGCTCGTCCATGAGGTCCGCGTCCACCTGGAGCCGGCCCGCGGTGTCGACGATCACCACGTTGCGCCCGAGGCGCTCGGCCTCCGCCACCCCGGCCGTGGCGACCGCGACCGGGTCGGTCGACTCGGAGAACACCGGCACGTTGATGCGCTCGCCGAGCACGCGCAGCTGCTCCACCGCCGCGGGGCGCTGGAGGTCGGCGCCGACGAGCAGCACCCGACGACCCTGGTCGTGCTCGAGCAGGCGGGCGAGCTTCGCGGAGGCGGTCGTCTTCCCGGAGCCCTGGAGCCCGGCGAGCATGATCACCGTCGGGGGCTTCGACGCGGTGACGAGCTTGCCGGTCGCGCCGCCGAGCGTCGCGACCAGCTCCTCGTTGACGATCTTCACCACCTGCTGGCCGGGCGTGAGGCTCTCGGCCACCTCGGCGCCGACCGCGCGCTCCTTCACGCGCGCCACGAACTGCTTGACCACGCGCACGTTGACGTCGGCCTCGAGCAGGGCCAGGCGGATCTCGCGCGCGACCTCGTCGACGTCGGCCTGGTTCAGCTTCCCCTTGCCACGGAGCTTCTTGAAGATGCCGTCGAAGCGGTCAGCGAGGTTCTCGAACACCGCTACTCCCCCGCCTCGTCGTCGTCCGCGCCCACGAGCGCGGCCGCGAAGTCGGCCGGGTCGAACGCCACGAGATCGTCGGCGCCCTCGCCCACGCCCGCGAGCTTCACCGGCACCCCGAGCTCGTCCTCGATCGCGAGCACGATGCCACCCTTCGGGGTCCCGTCGAGCTTGGTGAGCACCACGCCCGTGACGCCGACCGCGTCGGTGAACTCGCGCGCCTGCACGAGTCCGTTCTGACCGGTCGCGGCGTCGAGCACCAGGAGCACCTCGCCGACCTGGCCGTCGCCGCGCTCCACGACCCGCCGGATCTTCTTCAGCTCTTCCATGAGGTTCGTCTTCGTGTGCAGCCGACCGGCGGTGTCGACGAGCACGAGGTCGGCGCCGCGTGCTCGCGCGCGCTCGACCGCGTCGAAGGCCACGGCACCCGGGTCGCCGCCCTCCTGGCCGCGCACGAGCTCGGCGCCGGTCTGCTCCGCCCAATGGGCGAGCTGGTCGGCGGCGGCGGCGCGGAAAGTGTCGGCCGCGGCGAGCATCACCGTGTGGCCGGCCGCGCCCTGGAGGGCTGCGAGCTTGGCCGCGGTGGTGGTCTTGCCGACCCCGTTCACGCCGACGAGCAGCCAGACGTTGACCGCACCCGGCTCGAGCTGCAGCGACCGGTCCTGCCCCTGGTCGAGAGACTCGACGATCTCCGCTTCGAGGAGACCGGGGACCGCGTCGGCCTCGCCGACGCCCTCGCGCGCGGCCCGGGCGCGCACCCGCTCGACGAGCGCGTCGGTGAGCGGCAGCCCGACGTCGGCACCGAGGAGCGTCTCCTCGAGCTCCTCCCACACCTCGTCGTCGATCGAGCGGGCGCGCATGCGCCCGCGCATGCCCTTGAACGGTGCCCGGCTGCGCCCGAGACGGCCGCGCAGGCGCCGACGCTTGGCGCGCGGCGGCTCGGCGAGGTCGTCGGCGTCGTCGATGGGCGCGGCCGCGAGCGCCTCGGCCTCGAGCTCCGCGTCGGAGATGAGCATCTCGTCGGCGTCAGCCTCCGGCTCGACGACCGTCCGGCGGGACCTACGAAGCGCCATCGGAGTCGGCTTCGTCGGTGCCGCGGCGCGTGAGCAGGCGCGGCAAGGCGATCAGGACGGCAGCGAGGACGAAGATCCCGATGAGGACGAACGTGGCGGCGGTGGACATCGGCAACGCCGAGGCTACCCGTCGCCCTCCCCGTCGCTGACGTCGAACGGTGGCGTGGCCCCGGGCATCTGGCCCTCGGCGACGCGGTACGTGATCCGCTGCTGCGGCACCGGCATCGCGATGCCCGCCTCGTCGAACGCGAGCTTGAGTCGGGCGCGCAGCTCGCGAGCGACGGCCCACTGCTCGAGCGGAAGCGTCTTCACGACGAGCCGGACGACGATGCCGCCGATGCCGATGTCCTCGACGCCCCACACCTCGGGCTCGTCCAGCACCGCGTGCCGCCACGCGTCTTCGTGCCACATGGTGTCGGCCGTCGCCTTGATCACCTCGGTGGCACGATCGATGTCGGTGTCGTTGGCCACGGTGATGTCGAGCAGAGCTCGCGACCACTGCTGGGACTTGTTGCCCACCCGCTTGATCTCGCCGTTGGGAACCCACCAGACGACGCCTTCGACGTCGCGCATGCGGGTGACGCGCAGGCTCACCCACTCCACTGTGCCGGTCGCTTCCCCCACGTCGATGACGTCGCCGACGCCGTACTGATCCTCGAGCACCATGAAGAGGCCGGCGAGGTAGTCGCGTACGACGGTCTGCGCCCCGAAGCCGATGACCACGGTGAGCACGCCGGCGCCTGCAATCAGCGGCGCGAGGTCGACGCCGAGCTCCGAGAGGATCACGAGTGCGGCGATGACCCACACGAACACCGAGGTGATCGAACGCAGCACCGACGCGATGGTGTCGACGCGCTGGGTGCGCCGCCGCTTCTCGGTCTCGCTGAGCGGGTTGAGGCCGGTGCGTTGGCGCAGGGCTTCGAGCCGCTCGGCGTCGCGCATGTGCTGCGCCGACTTGCGGATCACCCGCCGCAGCACCCAGATCGCGAGCAGCGCGATCAGGATGACGAACGCGATGCGGAGCGGCTTCGCGAGCGCGTCGGCGACCTCGGCCGCGTCCTGGTTGCCGGTGATCCGGAACACCGTCGAGCAGAGCCAGGCCTGCTCGTCCTTGGGTCCGCAGGCCGCGACCTGCTGGGCGGTGTCGGATGCCTGCCCCAGCACGGCGACGGCGCCCGACATGGCGGTCAGGTGGTGACGACGTCGGCCACGCGCTGGCTCACCACGCGCGTCGACCCGCCGGGCGGCATGGACACGCCGTAGAGCACGTCGCCCGCCTCCATCGTGCGCTTCTGGTGCGTGACGATGACGAGCTGCGCCTCGCCGCGGAACTCGTGCACCAGGTCGAGGAACCGGTGCAGGTTCACATCGTCGAGCGCGGCTTCGACCTCGTCGAGCAGGTAGAAGGGCGACGGCCGGGCGCGGAACACCGCGAAGAGGAACGCGAGCGCCGTGAGCGATCGCTCGCCACCCGAGAGCAGCGACAGCCGACGGACGTTCTTGCCCGACGGGCGCGCCTCGATCTCGATGCCGGTGTCGAGCATGTCGTCGGGGTCGAGCAGCGAGATCTTGCCGGAACCACCCGGGAACAGGGTCGTGAACAGGGTCTGGAAGTTCGCAGCGACGTCGGTGAACGCCTCCTCGAACACCGACACGATCTCGCGGTCGACGGCGCGGATCACACGGTTGAGCTCACGGCGGCTGTTCTTCACGTCGTCGAGCTGCTCGTTCAGAAATGTGTGCCGTTCCTCGAGCGCGCGGTACTCCTCGAGCGCGAGTGGGTTGATCGGACCCATGAGGCGCAGGTCGCGCTCGAGCTCACGCGCGCGCCCGGCGAGCGTGGTGCCCTCCGCGACCGGCGGCGCCGGGGCATCGAGCGCGACCGATGGCTCGACGTCGTACTCGCTCCGCAGCCCCTCGATCGACGCCTCGAGCTTCATGCGGCTCTCGGCGTCCTCGATCTCGACCCGCTGCTGGCGTTCACGGACCTCGGCGAGCCCGCGCTCGAGCTCCTGGCGCTCCCGGCGCAGCGCCTCGAGCGACTCGGCTGACGCCCGCGCCGCCTCCGCCTCGCGACGGCGGCGCTCGCGCAGGCGGTCGTGGAGGCCGTCGACGCGCGCGCGGTGCTCCGCGAGACGGCGGTGCAGACGGCCGAGGGTGGCGTCGCGCTGGAGGATCTCCATGCGGGCGGCCTCGGCCGAGGCCTGCTCGGTCTGGTCGTGCGCGGCCAGCCGCGCCTCGACGTCGGCGAGCCGGCCGGCCAGGACCGACCGCCGCTCCTCGGCACCCGCACGTCGGACCTCGGTGGCCCGAGCGGCAGCGAGTGCGGCGCGGGCGGTCTCGACCGTGCGCTGCGCCTCGGCGCGGCTCACCTCGGCCGCGGTGGCGCGCTCGAGGGCCTCATCGAGCGCCGCCTGGGTGACCGCGCCCTCGTGGTCGCCGCCGACGTTCCACGGCCGGTCGCCACCGAGACGGTCGCCGTCGGGCGTGACCGCGACCAGCCCCGGGTGGTCGAGCACCAGATCGAGCGCGGCGCGCCAGTCGCCGACCAAGACGGTGCGCGCGAGCAGGCGGCGGAGCGCGTCCTGGAGGCCCGGCACGGTCGTGCTCACCACCGACGAGAGCGAGCGCGAGCCCGCCGGCGCGTCGTCACCGAGCATCGACGGCGTGGCGAGCGGTTCGACGACGAGCACGAGCGCGTGCGCATCGCCGGACCGCAGGCGCTCGACGGCGTCGCGCGCCGCAGAGCCGCCGTGCACGACGACGGCGCGCATCGCGTCACCGAGCGCGGTGGCGACCGCGGCTTCGGCACCCGGCTCGATCTGAAGGTGGTCCACCAACGGCCCGACGATGCCCTGGACGCCGTCGAGCTCCGCGACCGCGGCGTCCGCCCGCGCGGCATTGAGCTGTTGCGCGAGCGCATCGGCCCGGGCGCGCGCCCGTGCGGCATCGCCTTCTGCGGCGCGCCACTGGTCCTCCGAGGCCTGGAGCGCCTGCTCGGCCGTCTCGACCACGAGCTGGGCGTCGGTGCCGGGGAGCGTCAGTGACTCCGCCTCGGCGTCGAGCGCCGCAAGCTCGTTGCGGAGCGCGACGGCGTCGGCGACGAGCGTCTCGACGACGCCGACGTCGGCCGCGGCGGCGAGCTCGCGCTCGAGGCTGCGGCGCTTCTCCCCCACCAGCGCGGCAAGGCCCCGTGCCCGCTCGCGCAGCGTCTCGACGCGCACGAGCCAGTCGGCGAGCCCTTCGTCGCCGAGCGCGGTGAGGGAGTGCTCGGCGTCGAGCACGGCCTCGTCGAGCGTGGCGAGGCGGGCGCGCAGGTCGGTGTCGCGCTCGCCGAGATCGACGCGCTCGTCGCGCAGGCGCTCGAGCCGGGTCTGGTACCCGGCGATCTGGTGGCCCGCAAGGTGCAGGCGGATCGCGCGCAGCTCCTCGACCACCGCGCCGTGGCGTTGCGCGGCGTCGGCCTGCCGCTGGAGCGGCGCGAGCTGACGGCGCACCTCCCGCAGGAGGTCGTTGAGCCGCAGCAGGTTGCCCTCGGTCGCGACCAGGCGGCGCTCGGCGCGCTCCTTGCGGCGACGGAACTTCAGGATGCCGGCGGCCTCCTCGACGATCGCCCGCCGGTCCGACGGTGAGGAGTTGAGAACGGTGTCGAGCTGGCCCTGCCCGACGATGACGTGCTGCTGGCGGCCGATGCCCGAGTCGGAGAGCAGGTCCTGGATGTCGAGCAGCCGACACGGCACGTCGTTGATCTGGTACTCGCTGTCGCCGTTGCGGAAGAGCGTGCGGGTGATCGTGACCTCGGTGAAGTCGATCGGCAGCAACTGCGCGGTGTTGTCGATCGTGAGCGCGACCTCGGCGCGACCGAGCGCCTGGAGCTGCGGTGTACCCGCGAAGATGACGTCGTCCATCTTCCCGCCGCGCAGCGAGCGAGGACCCTGCGCGCCGAGCACCCACGCGACCGCGTCGACGAGGTTCGACTTCCCCGAGCCGTTGGGGCCGACGACGACGGTGACGCCCGGCTCGAACTCGAGCGCCGTCTTCTCGGCGAAGGACTTGAAGCCCTTGATGGTGAGTGCCTTGAGGAACATCCGCGCGGGACCGTAGCGCGGCCCTTCTCCGGGGCCGCGGACGGCGCAAACCCGCAGGTCAGCGGCGTCCCGGGCCGAGGACCATCAACGCATCACGAAGCCCGACTCGCCCACCGGCGGCTCGTCCCGGACCTCGACCTCGTCCACCCGGGCGCGGGGCGGGCCCTCGCCGCACCAGGCCACCATCGCCTCGACGGCATCGGGCGGGCCCTCGAACACGGCCTCGACCCGCCGGTCCGGGAGGTTGCGCACCCAGCCGGCGACGCCGCGGGCCGTCGCCTCGCGCACACACGAGTCGCGGAACCACACGTTCTGCACCCGGCCGCGCACCCAGACGTGGCGGCGAATCGTCGGCGTCTCCACTCACACCTGGCAGGCGCCGCAGTAGAAGGTGGAGCGGCCGCCATAGCGCTCGCGCACGACGACGTGCCGACAGCGCGGGCACGCCTCGCCCTCGCGCGCGTACACCTTGTGGTGCAGCTGGTACTCCCCCGGCTTGCCGAACAGATCGACGTACTGCTCGTCGGCGAGCGACGAGCCCCGGTACTTCACCGCATCCTGGAGCGTCTCGACCATCGCGCGGTAGAGGCGACGAACCTCCTGGGGAGAGAGCGACTCGCTGCTGCGGTCCCACTTCAGGCCCGCGCCCCACAGGATCTCGTCGCTGTAGATGTTGCCGATCCCGGCCAGGAACTTCTGGTCCATCAGGAGGGGCTTGAGCTTGGTGCTCTTCTGGTTGATCAGCGCCCCGAACTCTTCCCAGGACATCGCGTGCTCGAGCGGATCGATGCCGAGGTGGTTGAGCTCGCTGACCTTGGCGAGCTCGTCGGTCTCGGTGACGAACATCTCGCCGAAGGTGCGGGGATCGATGAACCGAAGCTGCCCGCCCTGGGTGAACGTGATCACCACGTGGGTGTGCTTGGGCTTGGTCTCGCGTGACGTCTTGGCACGCAGCAGCTGCCCCGACATGCCGAGGTGCACCACCAGCACGTCGTTGCCATCGAGGCGACAGAGCAGGTACTTGCCGCGCCGCTCCACGGCAGTGAACTTCTTGCCCTCGAGCCGCGAGATGAACTGCTTGCGGTTGTGGTGACGACGCACCGACCGCATCCCGTCCACCTCGACACCCTTGACGCGCTTGCCGACGAGTTCGCGTTCGAGGTCGCGGCGCACGACCTCGACCTCAGGGAGCTCGGGCATCGTTGGCCTCCGTGTTCGGTGGTCCGGTGACGGTCAACGCGGGACCCTGGAGTCGCTCCCAGGCCACCCGCGCCGCGGCCTGTTCGGCGTGCTTCTTCGAGCGACCCTCGCCTTCGCCGTACGGTTCACCGCGCAGCGTGACGGTCGCGAAGAAGCGCTTCGAGTGATCGGGGCCTTCGGCGCGCACCTGGTAGCGGGGCAGCTGGTCGAAGGTGCGCGCCGCGTACTCCTGGAGGCGCGTCTTGTAGTCGTGGCCGCCCGGCCCGTTCGCGCCTTCGCGGATGCGGTCACCCAGGAGCCGCATCACGAGCGCGTCGGCGGCGTCCCAGCCGCCGTCGAGGTACACCGCGGCGATGACCGCCTCCATCGCGTCGGCGAGGATCGACGGCTTCTCGCGCCCTCCCGATGCGTCCTCACCCTTGCCGAGGACGAGCGCGTCGCCGAGCCCCACCTCGACGGCCACGTCGGCGAGCACATCGGCGTTCACGACCGACGCGCGCAGCTTGGCGAGCTCGCCCTCGGGGAGGTGCGGATAGGTGTGGAACACGAACACCGTGACGCTCAGCCCGAGCACCGCGTCACCGAGGAACTCCATGCGCTCGTTGGAGAGCGCATCGGGATGCTCCGCGCAGTACGACCGGTGCACGAGGGACGCATCGAGATGTCCCAGGTCGGCGAACTGGTGGCCCAGGGCGTCCGCCAGGCGGGAACGTCCGTCGTCGGGCACCAGCGCCCCCTCGGTCATGCCGTCGCGCCCGTCATTGCGACCCCAAGCGGACGACGATGTAGTCGACCGCCTCGCCCACCGTCTTCAGATCCGCGAGGTCCTCGTCGTCGACGCTGAATCCCACCGTGCGCTCGCCGAGCTCCTCCTCGAGCGCCTCGACCAGCTCGATGAGCGCGAGCGAGTCGGCCT
>CAZKTS010000372.1:0-2873 GCA_964555735.1 uncultured Bifidobacteriaceae bacterium | reverse complement strand
TCCTTGGCGAGGAGCGCGGGGTTGCGGCCCGGGAGCACCTGGACGCTCGTGCCGAGCTTGATCCGCTGCGTGCGCCCGGCGGCCACCGCGAGCCCGATGACGGGATCAGGCGCCTCGCCGCCCACCCGCTCGGAGAGCCAGAGCGAGTCGAACCCGTGCCCCTCGAGCGCGTCCACCAGATCGCCGAAGCGCTGGTCGTCGCGCAGCCCCGCGATCCCCAGACCCAGCCCGATCCTGGTCTTCATTCCCGCTCCCTCACGGGGCGTGGGAGCGGAGCTCGCGGCGGGCGATCTGCATCTTGTGCACCTCGTCGGGGCCGTCGACGAAGTGCAGCGTGCGCGCGTACGTGTACATCCCGGCGAGCGGCCAGTCCTGGGAGACGCCCGCCGCGCCGAACACCTGGATGGCACGGTCGACGACGTTGGTGGCGACCTGGGCCGCGACGACCTTGATCGCCGCGATCTCGAAGCGCGCACCCTTGTTGCCGACCGTGTCCATCAGCCACGCGGCCTTCATCGTGAGGAGGCGGGCCTGCTCGATCTCGATGCGGCTCTCGGCGATGCGGTCCTGGATCAGACCCTGCTCGGCGAGGGTCTTGCCGAACGCCACCCGCTGCTGTGCGCGCTCGCACATCAGGGCAAGCGCTCGCTCTGCCAGCCCGATCGCACGCATGCAGTGGTGGATGCGGCCCGGCCCGAGCCGTGCCTGGGCGAGGGCGAAGCCGCCACCCTCTTCGCCGATGATGTACTCGGCCGGCACCCGCACGTCCTCGAACAACGTCTCGCAGTGCCCGCCGCCGGCGTCGTGCTCGAACACCGAGAGCGTGCGGACGACGCGAAAGCCGGGCGTGTCGAACGGCACGAGGATCATCGAGTGCCGGTGGTACGGGTCGGCGTCGGGATCCGACACGCCCATGACGATCGCGAAGGAGCAGCGCGGGTGCGCCGCACCGCTGGTCCACCATTTGTGCGCGTTGACGACGTAGTGGTCGCCGTCGCGCTCGATGCGGCTCATGATGTTGGTCGCGTCGCTGCTCGCGACCCACGGCTCGGTCATCGCGAAGCAGGAGCGCACCTCACCGTCGAGGAGTGGCTGGAGGAACTGCTCGCGCTGCAGCGGTGTCGCGAACAGCGAGAGCATCTCCATGTTGCCGGTGTCGGGCGCCGAGCAGTTGGTGGCCTCGCCGAGCAGGGGGTAGGCGCCCATCAGCTCGCACAGTGGTGCGTACTCCACGTTGGTGAGGCCGGCACCGTGCTCGGAGTCGGGCAAGAAGAGGTTCCAGAGCCCGCGGGCGCGAGCCTCCTGCTTGAGCTCCTCCATCACCGGCGGGTGGGCGTGCGGGTCGCCGGCGTCGGCCACCTGCTGCGCCGCGATCGGGATCGCGGGCACGATCCGCTCGTCGACGAAGGCCTGCAGCCGATCCCGCAGCTCGATGGTCCGGTGGCTGAGCTCGAAGTCCATGGCGCCAAACTACCGACGCGCCGCCCATGATGGAGCCGTGGACCTCTCCGTGGGCGCGGCCATCGTCGTGCTCGGCTGGTGCGCCGGCTGGATCCTGTTCTGGCGCCTGCCCGGCCTTCCCGCGCCGGACGGTGCCGCCCCGCGCGTCGCCGTGGTCATCCCTGCACGCGACGAGGAGCGGGCGATCGGCACCGTGCTCCGAGGCCTCGCGGACCAGACCGTCCCGCCGGTCGAGGTCATCGTGGTCGACGACGGATCCACCGATGCAACCGCGACCATCGCGGCCGCGGCGGGCGCGCGGGTCGTCGCCGGCGCGCCGCTGCCGCCGGGCTGGACCGGCAAGGCGTGGGCGCTGCATCAGGGCATCGAGGCCGCGTCGACCGAGCTCGTCGCGCTGCTCGATGCCGACGTCGAGCCGGGTACCGAACTGCTCGCGCGGCTCGGCGCGAGCCACGCCGCCCGAGGTGGCCTGGTCTCGGTGCAGCCGTACCACCGCGTCGAGCGTTGGTGGGAGCAGTCCTCTGCCGTCTTCAACGTCGTCGCGATCATGGGGGCCGGCATCGCGTCGATCATCAGGCCGCGGCGCCTCCGCATGGCGTTCGGTCCGTGCATCGTGGCGAGGCGCACGGACCTGCTGCACCACCTCGCGGCCCCCGCGGTCCACGGGGCGGTGCTCGAGGATGTCGCGCTGGCCCGAGGGTTCGCGGATGCCGGGGCGCCGGTCGCGGCACTCGGGGGTCGGGGCGTGGTCGACTTCCGGATGTACCGACGGCCCCAGGACCTCGTCGACGGCTGGGCGAAGGGCTTCGCGGCGGGCGCGGGAGCGACGCCGCCGGCCCGCCTCGCGCTCGTGGTGCTGTGGGTCGCCGCAATCCTCGCGGCGACCGTCGTCAGCCTCGGCGCCGACTGGCCGTTCGCCGTCCTCACCTACGCCCTCGTCGCGATGCAGGTGTGGCGCCTGGCGCGTCAGGTCGGCCGGTTCTCGCCGCTCGTCGCGCTGCTCTTCGGCCTCTCGGGCGTGGTGTTCGTGGGGCTGTTCGCGTGGTCGCTCGTGCTCGCAGCGCGCGGCCGTGTGCGGTGGAAGGGCCGGACGATCGAGCTGCGCGGTGGCGGCTGATGGCGTCGACGAGCAACGTGCTCTTCGCGCTCGGCGGTGCCGCGGCGTGGGCCGTCTGGAGCACGGTATGCGGCTACGTCGCGCACCGCCTCCCGGCCCGCGTCCTCGGCCACGAC
Organism: uncultured Bifidobacteriaceae bacterium; assembly: GCA_964555735.1. Classification (GTDB taxonomy): domain Bacteria; phylum Actinomycetota; class Acidimicrobiia; order IMCC26256; family PALSA-555; genus CAZKTS01. Next base: position 179 of record CAZKTS010000372.1, on the reverse strand, counting down.
GGTGGCGTGCTGCGGCTCCGTCACCCGGAGCGGGGCGGGCGCGACTACGAGCGGGTGCTCCGCATCAAGCGGTGGAAGGACGCGCTCCCCGAGGCCGGCTCGCTGTTCCGGGGCGGCTACTCGAAGCGCACCGTGACGCGGGCCGAGCTCGGCCGCTACGTCGTCGAGACCCGGCGGGC
>CAZKTS010000371.1:0-28181 GCA_964555735.1 uncultured Bifidobacteriaceae bacterium | reverse complement strand
TACAAGAACCCGTTCAGCGACCTCGGCGACCAGCGCCGGCTCCGCAACTGGGACGACGAGATGCGCAACTCGCAACAGGACGCCGACGGCGTCGCGGGCGAGGTCATCTTCCCGAACACGGTCCCGCCGTTCTTCCCGACCGGCGCCGTGATCGCCCGGCCGCCCACGCCCGAGCAGTACGAGCTGCGGCTCGCCGGCATCCGGGCTCACAACCGGTGGCTCGCCGACTTCTGTGCGAACGCGCCCGAGCGACGCGCCGGCGTCGGGCAGATCTTCCTGAACGACGTCGACGACGCGGTCGAGGACATCCGCTGGATCGCGGAGCACGGGCTCCGCGGTGGGGTGCTCCTCCCGGGCCGTCCCGACGACGCGACGCACATCCCGCCGCTCTACGACCCGGTGCTCGACCCGGTCTGGCGTGCGTGCGAGGAGCTCGACCTGCCGATCACCCACCACTCGGGACAAGGGTCACCCGACTACGGCAAGTTCCCGTTCGCGATGACCCTGTGGATCGCCGAGACGTCGTGGTTCTCCCACCGGCCGCTGACGCACCTGATCGTCGGCGGGGTCTTCGAGCGGTTCCCCGGCCTCAAGTTCGTGATGACCGAGCAGGGCTGCGCGTGGATCCCGTCGGTGCTCCAGATGCTCGACACGTTCCACGCGCAGATGCAGTCGGGCCGCATCGGGGAGATCAAGTACGACGACTCGGCCAAGATGGCGATGAAGCCGAGCGAGTACTTCTCGCGCAACTGCTACGTCGGCGTGTCGTTCCCGAACCCCACCGAGGCGCGCGCGATGCGCACCGTCGGCCTCGACCGCGTGATGTGGGGGAGCGACTACCCCCACGACGAGAGCACGTACCCGTACACGACAGCCGGGCTCCGCCGCGCGTTCGCCGAGTGGGAGCCGGCCGAGGTGCGCCAGGTCGTCACCGAGAACTGCGCCGCGGTCTACGGCTTCGACCCCGTCGCGCTCGCTCCGATCGCCGAGCGGGTCGGCCCGACCGTGGAGCAGGTCGCCGAGCCCCTCGCCACCGTCCCCGACGGCCACAACTCGCCGGCCTTCACCCGGGGCTAGTCCTGGCTAGATGAACGTCGCCTCGAGGGTGGTGCCGTAGGCGGGGAAGCCCCCGATGGCGATGGTCTGGATCGAGCCCCAGCCGCGGCCGCCGCCCACCGGATCGTCGACGACGACGACGCAGTCGCGGTGCTGGTGGATCTGACGTGCGACCGCGAGGGTGTCGCACTCGGTGAAGTGGTCGCCGTCGACGTGCAGGTCGCCGCGCCACATGCCGTGGCGCTGGCCGTCGAGCCCGAAGTAGAGCCCGGTGCCGAGGTGGAAGCCGGTGCCTTGCTGGACCGGCGTCACCGTCACGGGCCTCGCCGCACCGTCGGCCGTCGTGAAGTGCATGACCCCGCCGAGGAAGCGCCGGGTGACGTCGTCGACGCTGATCTCCATGCGGACGTCGGTGAACGCCAGCTCCGAGCCGTCGGGCTCCTCCACCCCGCCGCGCAGCCGGCGCGCCGGAGCCCCCGGCAGGTTCGACTCCATGAAGTAGTGGAACAGCGCGTACCGGGACCCGTCGTCCCGCTCCATCAGCCACGGCGCCCAGCTCGTGAACGACTGCGGGTTCCGTGACCGCACCGGCGGCTCGAGGTCGGGGAGCGGCGCGCCCACCTGCATGCGAACCCCCCACGAGTGGTCGCGCGTGCCGGCCGACTCGTCGCCTCTGATCTCGTGCCGGGTGCCGTCGACCTCGATCCAACCGTCCGCCACCCCGGTCTGGTGGTAGCGCACGACGTCGTTGATCACCCGCGCCGCGTGGGGGTCGCGGTGCAGCTCCCGGTCCTCCATGCGCGGCGGCACGACGCCGGTGACGGTGAGATCGAACGCGATCGGCTGCACGTCGCTCGGCTCCAGCACGATGCGGACGGCCGAGAGCGGCTCGACGATCTCGTAGCGGATCGGCCCGGCCCCCATGTGCTCGCGGTCGGTGTGCAGCGCCCGACTTGCCCGCACCGTCCACTGTGCGGTGCCGCGTGACACGCCGGCGAAGCAGTCGAGCACGTTGCGGTTCGCGTACTTCCCGAGCCCGAACGACGCCTGGACCTCGCCGTCGCGCGTGCATGCCTGGAGCCAGAGCTTCTCGGTCCAGTTGACGTCGGTCGTGCCGACCGAGGCGAAGGTGTCGACGGCCTGGTGCAGCAGCGTCTCGTCGGCCGGGACGAGCGGGCCGATCGACGGGTCGCCGGTGTGGGGATCTGCGGAGAGAGGCTGACTCACGGGCGGCAGTCTGGCAGCCCTCAGGCCAGGTACGAGTCGATGACCTCGTGCATGTGCAGGAGGTTCTGCTCCTGGCGGGGGTTGAGCCGCAGGCCGTCGAAGCCGGCCGACTTCATGCCGTCCTGCACCCGGGCCATGTTCTCGTAGTCCTGGGTCGTGATCACGCCCCAGTCGTGCTCGCGCCAGTCGGCGTGGAAGTGCCGCTCGGGCATCCTCCACTCGCGGTCGGGGCGCGGCCACTCGAGCACCCACGTGTCCTTGATCGCGCGGTCCGCACTGACCCCGTCGGGTCGGACCCGGAACAGGATCGCGCTGCCCGGATAGATCGGGCCGACGAGGTTCGGGAACAGGTAGACGTCGTCGGCGCTCGTCATCTGGTCCGGAGTGAAACCCGAGACGTCGAAGCCGCGCGAGGCCAGCAGCTCCTTGCGCCGCTCCTGGAACACCGGGAGGAGCTTCCCCGGCGGGATGCTGTCGTCGGCGCGCAGCTCGGCGACGAGCGCGCGCTCGTCCTTGAGGAACGCGCCGCCGAGGCCGAGCACCATCCCCTCGAGGATCGCGCCCTCGTCGACGTCTTCGGGTGGGATGCCGAGCCGCGCGCTCGGGCGCAGCTCGCGCCGCGCGTTGGGGAGCCGTCCGTAGTGCGAGTGCTTGCCGAGCGTCTCGTACTGGATCGTCGTGTCGTCGGTCCAGGGCAACAGCTGCTCGTGCGTGCCCTGCACGTGATACGCCTCGTTGAACGCGTCGACCACGACCTTCCAGTTCGCAGGCAGCACCGTCGAGCGGTACGCGCGCAGGCGCATGTCCTCCAGGCGATAGGGCGCGAGGAGGGCCGGCAACGGGTCGAGGAACTGGCTGAGTGGCTCCGCGTCGCCGTCGAGGTTCACGAAGACGAATCCGCCCCACGTGCCCGCGCGCACCGGCGTGAGACGCAGATCGTCGGGCAACGCGCCGAAGTCGTCGGCGTCGACCACCTCGAGCAGCCGGCCGTCGAGCTCGTAGCGCCAGGCGTGGAATGGGCAGCGGAAGCACTCGCCGGCGTTCCCGACGCCCTCGGCGAGGCGGGTGCCCCGATGCAGGCAGGCGTTGTGAAAGGCGCGGATGTCGTCGTCCTTCGTCCGCACCACGAGCACGGACTGCTCGCCGATGCGGTACTCCACGAAGTCGCCCGGGGCCGTGAGCTCCTCCTCCCGGCACGCGACCTGCCACACCCGGGCCCAGAGGCGCTCGTGCTCGAGCGCGGCGAAGGCGGGGGAGAGGTAGCGGTCCTTCGGGATGAGCGCCCCGGCGCCGACGTCGGCCATCGCGTCACGACGGTAGCGTCCCGTCCCGCCATGGAGCTCAACCTCGCCGACCTCTTCGAGTGCGTCGCCGATGCCGTGCCGGAGCGCACGGCCGTCGTCTGCGGCGAGAAGCGGCGCACCTACGCCGAGCTCGAGGCGCGCGCCAACCGGTTCGCGCACGTGCTCGACGCGAGAGGGGTCGGCGTGGGAGGCCACGTCGGGCTGGCGATGTTCAACGACGTCGAGCACGTCGAGGCGATGCTCGGCTGCTACAAGCGGCGCGCGGTGCCGATCAATGTGAACTACCGGTACACGCGCGACGAGATCCAGTACCTCACCGAGAACGCCGAGCTGGTGGCGATGGTCGCGGACGCCGAGCTCGCGACCGTGGTGACGGGATTGCACACGCACGACGGAGCGGCGCTGACCGTGCTCACGCGCGGTGAGGAGCTGGAGCGCGCGCTCGCCGCGGCACCCACCACGCGCGCCTTCACGCCGCGCGCCGCCGACGACCACTACGTGCTCTACACCGGCGGTACGACCGGGCTGCCCAAGGGCGTGGTCTGGCGCCAGGAAGACATCTTCTTCGCCGCGCTCGGCGGTGGGAACCCGGGCGGACCGCCGATCGAGCGCGCGGAGGAGATCGGTCCGGCGGTGCTCGCCAACCCGAACCAGCGGCTCACCGCGTTCCTCCCGCCCGACGACCCGGGGCCGGGGGAGTTCGTTGCGCTCTCGCTCGGGCCGCTGATGCACGCGAGCGGGCAGTGGGGCGCGCTCGGCACGCTGCTCGGCGGCGGCACGCTCGTGCTCAACCCCGACCGGTCCGTCGACATGGTGCGGGTGCTGGACCTGATCGAGCGTGAGCGCATCGGCATGCTCACGCTCGTCGGAGACACCAGCGCGCGCCCGCTGCTCGCGGCGCTCGACGCCGATGGCGGCGTGCATGACACGTCGTCGCTCCGGCTCGTGGGATCGGGCGGCTCGATCCTCTCGGCCGACGTCAAGCAGCGGCTGCTCGCCGCGCTCCCGTCGGTGGTGACGATCCTCGAGGCGATCGGCTCGTCGGAGTCGCCCGCGCAAGCCGTCGCGATCGTGACGCAGGAATCCGCACCGTCCGACTCGCTCACGTTCGCGTCGAAGCCCGACACGATCGTGGTGGACGACGGCCTGCGCCCGATCCCGCCCGGCACCGCCGAGGTGGGCCGGCTCGCGACGCGGGGCCGCGTGCCGCTCGGCTACTTCAACGACCCCGAGCGCACCGCGCGCACGTTCGTGGAGATCGACGGTGAGCGCTGGGCGCTGCCGGGCGACATGGCGCGGGTCGATGCCGACGGCACCATCCACCTGTTGGGCCGGGGGTCGATGTGCATCAACACGGGCGGCGAGAAGGTGTACCCGGAGGAGGTGGAGGCCGCGCTCGTCGCGCACGACGCCGTCGCCGACGCGGTGGTGGTCGGTGTGCCCGACGAGCAGTGGGGACAACGGGTCGTCGCGGTGGCCGCCCCGGCCGCCGGCGCGACGCTCACGCTCGGCGAGCTCCAGACCCACTGCCGCGAGCGCCTCGCCGGCTACAAGATCCCGCGCGAGCTCCACATCGTCGACACGGTCCGCCGGTCACCCAGCGGCAAGGCCGACTACGGGTGGGCCACCCAGGTCGCCACGGCGTGATCAGGCCGAGACGGTGGTGAGGTCGGCGGCGAGCACGATCTCGCCGTCGAAGTGCTCGGCCGCCTGGGCGACCCACTCGTCCTCGGTCCCGGGGCCCGGCGGGGGCACCGGGTGGGTCAGCACGAGGGTGCCGACGCCCGCGGCGGCCGCGGTGCGCCCGGCGTCCGCGCACGAGGAGTGGTAGTCGAGGATGTCCTGGAGCCGCGGCGCGGGGATCTGCTCGACCAGGTCGGGTCTCACGACGGTCTGCACGTAGACGTCCGCCCCGGCACAGAGGCGCGCCAGGCCATCGCACGGCACGGTGTCGCCGGCGATCACGACGGCTTTCCCGTCGTGCTCGACCCGGAACCCGACGGTCGGGTGCACCGGCCTGTGCTCGGTCGGCCCGCAGAGGACGCGCACTGCCCCGTCGGCCGAGGCCCACGCCTCGCCCTCGGTGACCTCACGCACGGTGCACTCGGGGTCCCAGTTGAGGTCGTCGTGATGGTCGCGCCGCCATCCGATGTCGTCGACGAGCATCGCGAGGGTCCGCTCGACGAAGCGCGCGGTTCCGACCGGTCCGACGACCGGCAACGGAGTGGGCACCGGCGACATGACCCACCGTGTGGTGACGACGTCGTTGAAGTCGCACACGTGGTCGCTGTGGAGGTGGGTCAGGAACACCTGGGTGAGCATCGGCGGGACGACACCGGCCGCGGCCAACCGAAGGAGCACCCCGCGCCCCGCGTCGAACAGCAGCGTGGCATCACCCGCGCGCACCAGCGTCGCCGCGCCGGCTCGGTTCGGATCCGGCAGCGGCGACCCGGTGCCCAGCAAGACGACGTCCACGGGGCTAGGAGACCAGGTGCTCGACGTTGCCGGCGAAGAGGCCCGGCTGGTCGTCGGGGGTGCACCGCTGCATCGCGTAGTCGTCGAGCATCGTCGCCGTGCCCTCGCTGTGGGGGTAGTCGCTGCACGCCATGAAGAGGTCGCCCGACTGGTGGGTCAGGCGCCCCGGCATCTCGTACGAGAACGCCGACACGCGCACGCGCTCGCGGAAGTACTCCGACGGGCGCTGCGACAGCGGTGTGATCGGACGGCCGCGCAGCTTGTCGGTGAACTCGATCGCCCCGTCGAGCATCATCAGGAACTGCGGCACCCAGATCGCCGACAGCTCCACGATGCCGAACCGCAGCGCCGGATGCGCCTCGAAGGTGCCGTTGACGATCAGGTCGGTGATCCCGAGCGCGGCCGGCACGTAGAGGAACACCGACTCCACCACGTTCACGCCGTCGAGGTGGTCGTCGGTGTACCAGCCGTCCTCGAACACGCGCGGCTGGTCGGCGACGTGGAAGACCGGCGTGACGCCGTGGGCCTCGAACGACGACCACGCCCGGTCGAGGTCGGGGTGCGACAGTGGCTTCCCGTCGACCGTGGCGGGCGCGAGCATCGCCAGGCGCACCCCCGCCGCCGACAGCGCCGCGAGCTGGCCGTCGAGCCAGTCGACGTCGCGCAGCGTCACGTGCGCGACGGGCCGCAGCGCGTCGCCGCCCTCCTGGGCCACGATCCCGGCCCACCGGTTCCAGGCGCCCATGTTGGCGAGCAGGGCCGGGAGGTCGGCGGAGAGACGACGCTCCCACAGCAGACCGAAGTTGGGGAACAGCACCGCGCCGTCGATGCCCGACGCCGCCAGCTGCTCGCGCCGCGCCGCCGGCTCCCAGTACGCCGCGGGCAGCGCCTCGTCGTAGGAGTAGTCGGCCGGCGCGCCCTCGATCCGGCGGCGGTTGCGGTCGCCGATCTCGGTCGTCTCGCCGGGGATCTGCACGTCGGCCGTCCCGAGGCGCTCGCCGCGCCACGTGATCCAGGAGTAGCCCTTGTCGTCGTCCTCGATCCGCAGCGCGTCGTCGCGCGCGCCCGGATCGACGTGGTCCAGCCAGCACGACCGCGCCTCGTAGAGGTGCTGATCGGAGTCGATGACCGCCCCGATCGATTGGCCGATGCGCTCAGGCATGATCCCCCCTCGCGGTCGACGTCCGTCGACCGCTGCCAGCCTACGGTTCTCCCGACACCAGCGGGGGAGGGCACATGCGCAGCGGCCTGTTCGTCGTGACCGTGGTCGCTGCGGTGCTGCTGGCGACGATCGTCACTGCGCCGGCGGCACCTCGCGGTCCTGCCGGGCCCTCGGCGCCGCCGCCGGAGCTCGCGCCCGGTGTCACCGTGCGGTCGGGCATCACGTACCAGGTCGACGACGGCGACCCCGAGCAGCTCGACGCCTATCTCCCTGCGGGGAAGGGTCCCCACGGCGGGGTCGTGCTCATCCACGGCGGTGGTTGGACGACCGGGAGCCGCACCGTGCTCGCGCCGGAGGCCGCGCAGCTCGCGGCGCAGGGCTACGTGGCGTTCACGATCGACTACCGACTCGAAGACGACCCGACCCAGATCCCGTGGACCGACCCGGTCGACGACGCCCAGGCCGCGGTGCTCTACGTCGCGGAGCACGCCGACGAGTTCGGGCTCGACCGCACCAGGATCGCGGTGCTCGGCGCGTCGGCCGGTGGCTGGCTGGCCGCCATGCTCGCCACCCTCGGGACCCTCGACGACACCACCGGTCAGGACCAGAACGCGACGCCGGGCCGCGTCGAGGTGCCGATCGTCGCCGCAGTGTCCTGGTCGGGCATCTTCGACCTGCCGCCGCTGCAATCGGTGGACGGCAAGCCGCTCGCCGGGTGCGACGGGGACCCCGCGTGCGGGCTGCTCCAGACCCCCACGGGCTTCGAGGACCTCACCGGCTGCTCGATCGAGGCGTGTCCGCAGACGTTCGCCGATGCCTCGCCGCTCGACCACGTGAGCGACTCGACCGCGCCCATGGCGCTGTTCAACTCGGCCAGGGAGCTGATCCCCCTCTCGCAACCCCGGACGATGTCGTCCGCCCTCGACGAGCACGACGTGACCAACGAGCTGCTGGTGGTGCCCGGCAGCGACCACGCGCAGCAGTACGCCGCGACCGCCTGGGACCGCACCCTCGCGTTCCTCGAGCCCTACCTCGGGCCGCCCACCGCGACGACGCCGGTCACGCTCGTGGACTCGCCGCCGGTGCCCGGCACACTCCCACCGCCGCCGGGGGAGCTGAACGCTTCGGGCGCCTCGACGACCGACGACCCCGCGAGCGACGAGTCCTCGGACGACTCGCTCACCGCCGGCCTGCTGGTTGCCGGCGCCGCGGTGCTGGTGAGTGCCGGCGCCGCGCTGCTCGTCGTCGGGCGCCGGCGCCGGGCCCGACGACCCTGAGCGCCTACGCTGGCTCCCCGATGCCGACGCAGCTCTCGCACCTGAGCGCCCTCGAATCCGAGGGGATCCACATCATCCGGGAGGTCGCGGCCGAGTTCGAGAAGCCGGTCCTCCTCTTCTCCGGCGGCAAGGACTCGGCGGTGATGCTCCGGCTCGCCGAGAAGGCGTTCTGGCCGGCCCGGATCCCGTTCCCGCTGATGCACGTCGACACGGGCCACAACTTCGACGAGGCGATCGACTACCGCGACCGCCGGGTCGCCGAGCTGGGCGTGAACCTCGTGGTCGCGTCGGTGCAGGACTCGATCGACGCCGGCCGGGTGGTGGAGGAGACCGGCCCCAGGGCGAGCCGCAACCGCCTCCAGACCGTCACCCTCCTCGACGCCATCACCGAGCACGGCTTCGACGCCGTCTTCGGCGGCGGCCGCCGCGACGAGGAGAAGGCCCGGGCCAAGGAGCGCGTCTACTCCTTCCGCGACGACTTCGGGCAGTGGGACCCGAAGAACCAGCGTCCCGAGCTCTGGAACCTCTACAACGGCCGCCACCGCAAGGGCGAGCACATCCGCGTCTTCCCGCTCAGCAACTGGACCGAGCTCGACATCTGGCAGTACATCCTCGAAGACGGCGTCGAGATCCCCTCCATCTACTTCGCGCACGAGCGAGAGGTCTTCGAGCGCGACGGCATGCTGCTCGCGGTGTCGCCCTACGTCACGGTCATGGACGGCGAAGAGGTGGAGACCCGCACGGTGCGCTTCCGCACCGTCGGCGACGCGTCGTGCACCGGCGCGGTCGAGTCGAGCGCGGCCACCCTCGAGGCGATCATCACCGAGGTCGCGGCGAGCCGGATCACCGAGCGCGGCGCCACCCGCGCCGACGACCGCATCTCCGAGGCCGGCATGGAAGACCGCAAGCGTGAGGGCTACTTCTAGTCATGGCGGTGAGGTAGGTGGAGCTGCTGAGGTTCGCCACCGCGGGGTCGGTCGACGACGGCAAGAGCACGCTCATCGGTCGGCTGCTGCTCGAGACCAAGCAGATCTTCGAGGACCAGCTCGAGGCCGTCGAGCGCACCAGCCGCGACCGCGGGTTCGACTACACGAACCTCGCGCTCCTCACCGACGGCCTGCGCGCCGAGCGCGAGCAGGGAATCACGATCGACGTCGCGTACCGCTACTTCGCGACGCCCCGGCGCAAGTTCATCATCGCCGACACCCCGGGCCACATCCAGTACACGCGCAACATGGTCACCGGTGCGTCCACGGCCGACCTCGCGCTCGTGCTCGTCGATGCGCGCAAGGGCGTGCTCGAGCAGTCGCGGCGCCACGCGGTGATCGCCAGCCTGCTCCAGGTGAAGCACCTCGTCCTCTGTGTGAACAAGATGGACCTGGTCGACTGGAGCGAGGCGCGCTTCGACGAGATCTGCGCCGAGTTCGCCGAGTTCGCCGCCAAGCTCGCGATCGACGACCTCACGTTCATCCCGGTCTCCGCGCTCGAGGGCGACAACGTCGTGCAGCACTCGCCCAACATGGGCTGGTACGAGGGCCCGACGCTGCTGCACCACCTCGAGCACGTCTACATCGGGTCGGACCGCAACCTGATCGACGCCCGGTTCCCGGTGCAGTACGTGATCCGGCCGATGAGCCACGACCACCACGACTACCGCGGGTACGCGGGCCAGGTCGCGAGCGGCATCTTCCGGCCGGGCGACGAGGTGGTGGTGTTCCCCAGTGGCTTCACCACGACCATCGCCGGGATCGACGAGTACGAGTCGACGGTCGACGAGGCGTTCCCGCCGATGTCGGTGAGCATCCGGCTCGCGGAGGAGCTCGACATCAGCCGGGGCGACATGATCGCCCGGCCCAACCACACGCCGACGGTCACCCAGGACGTCGACGCGATGGTGTGCTGGTTCTCGGAGCGCCCGTTGCGCGAAGGCGCGGTCTACGGCATCAAGCACACCACCCGCGTCGCGCGCGCCAAGGTCTCGAGCCTCAGCTACCGCCTCGACATCAACTCGCTGCACCGCGACGACACGACGCAGGCCCTCGAGATGAACGACCTCGGCCGGGTGTCATTGCGCACGACGGTCCCGCTGTTCGTCGACGAGTACCGCCGCAACCGCACGACGGGCAGCTTCATCCTCATCGACGAGGGCACGTTCGAGACCGTCGGTGGCGGGATGATCCTCGGCTCGCAGGCCACCTGACGCCGCGTGCCGAGCGCCCGCGACCGCAGTCCGAACGTCGTCTGGCACGCCGAGGGCGTCCCGCGCGACCAGCGATGGAAGGCGGCGGGAGTCCACGGCGCCACCGTCTGGTTCACCGGCCTCTCCGGCTCGGGCAAGTCGACCGTCGCGGCGGAGGTGACGCGTGCGCTGGTCGGCGCGGGCGTGCTCACCACGACGCTCGACGGCGACAACGTGCGTCACGGGCTCAACGGCGACCTCGGGTTCTCGGCCGACGACCGAGCCGAGAACGTGCGTCGGGTCGCCGAGGTGGCGCGTCTCTTCGCCGACGCCGGCGTGGTGGTGCTGGTGCCGGTCATCAGCCCGTACCGGGCCGGACGCGAGCACGCACGCGCGCTGCACGACGCGGCCGGCCTCGACTTCGTGGAGGTGTTCGTGGACGCACCGCTCGACGTCTGCGAGGGCCGCGACCCCAAGGGCCTCTACGCCAAGGCGCGGGCGGGCGAGCTGCCCGGGTTCACCGGCATCGACGACCCGTACGAGGCGCCGGAGGACCCGGAGCTCGTGGTCGACACGGCCACGACCGAACCGCCGGCGGCGGCCGCTCGGGTGCTCGAGACGCTCCGCGGGCGGGGCGTCGTGGCATGATCTCGAGATCATGAGCACCGACCTCGTCACCACCAAGCCCCGGCCGGCCGAGACGAGCCCGCTGGACCTCGCCGAGATCGCCTACGGGCACGAGCTCGAGCTCGAGGAGCGCCGCGCCGAGCGGCGCCTCTGGAAGAACACGTTGAAGGGCGTGCTGGTCGCGCTGCCGGTCTGCCTGGCGATCTGGTGGGGGATCATGGCCCTCGCCGTCAGCGACAGCGACACCGGTCAGGGCTTCTGGGTGCCGCTCGCGGTCGTCTCCGGCGTCGGGTTCATGGCCGCGGTGTTCTTCGGCGGCATGTTCGTGTTCCTCACCAAGTCGCACGAGCTCGACGAGATCGACCGCAAGTCCCACCACGCCCCGGCCTGAGCCGGGCGCTCAGCCCCCGAAGTTCTGGGTGGCGTAGACCGATCCGTCGGCGGCGTAGAACAGCCCGATCCCGATCGAGCTGTAGCTGCCGGAGAGGATGTTCGCGGCGTGGCCGGGCGATGCCATCCAGGCGTCCACCATCTGGTCGCCGTTCATCGACGCCGGGCCCCGCAGGATGTTCTCGCCGAGGGTGTTGTAGCCGCCGTACTCGGGCGACCGGATGATCGGTCCGAGGTCGCGGTGGCGGAACGAGCCCGACTGCCCGAGCTGGGTGCTCCAGTCGGTCGCCAGGCAGTAGAGCTGCGGGTTCCAGCCGAGCGAGGGCTTGCCGAAGTAGTTGCGGACGCCGTTGGTGCCGCTCAGGACCGACGTGGTGACGGCGTCGGGCGGACCCGGGGGCGCGGCGCACGACGGAGCACTCGGTGCAGGTGCCGGTGCGCACGCGGCGCCGATGGCGACGAGGGCCAGCACGGCGACGGCGGCACCGACCTTGCGGGTGCTGCGGCGGGTGATCGATCGCATTCGGGGCCTCCCAGTCCGGATGACGAAGGAGGCTTCGGCCACGCTGGGTGGCTTCTTGAGGTGCGATCGCGTCTCGTTGGGCCAGTGTTGGCCACCGACCGTGGCCGCGAATGGTTCGTATCTGTATGAAGTGCGCTTCTCGGACTATGTGCCCGGCTCGGGGGTGGGATCGAGCATCCGGCGGAACCGATCGAAGAGGCCGTCGACGCCGGATCCGTGGAGGGTCATCCCGCCGTCGACCACGAGGTTCTGGCCGGTGACGAACCGGGCGAGGTCCGAGCACAGGAACACGACGACGTCGGCGATGTCGTCGGGCGTGCCGATCCGCGCCAGGGGCGTCTTGTCGACCATGTGCGGGATCGTCCAGTCGAAGCCGGTGAGCAGGATGTCGGTGAGCCCGGTGTGGATCATCCCGGGCGACACCGAGTTCACCCGGACCGTCGGCGCGTACTCGAGCGCGGCGTTGGCGGTGAGCGCGGCGACCGCGGCCTTCGCCGCGGAGTAGGGCGCCTCGCCCGCGGCGGGGCGCGTGCCGCTGATCGACGCGGTGCTCACCACCGACCCGCCCCCCTTGGGGGCGGCGGTGCCGTCGGCGACGGTCCGCACGATGCGCGGGAGCGCGGCCTTCATCCCGTGGAAGACGCCGGTGAGGTTGAGCCTCACGATGCGGTCCCACTCGGCGGGGTCCCAGGCGTCGATCATCGAGAGGTTGGAGCCGCCGGCGTTGTTGAAGATCGCGGTCAGGCCCCCGAGCCGCTCGTCGGCGTCGGCGATCGCGGCCTCGAGCGCGTCGTAGTCGGTGACATCGGCCCGGTAAGCGATCCCGTCGATCTCCTCGGCCACCGTCTCGGCATCGTCGCCGTTGAGGTCGACGACCGCGACCCGGGCGCCCTCCGCCGCCATCCGCCGGCAGGTGGCGGCCCCGATCCCCGAGGCGCCGCCGGTCACCACGGCGCGCTGTCCGTCGAGCAGTCCCATGTCTCGCTCCGTCTCCCTGGATGCCGGCCGTGCCCCCGGCCGGGGGAGCCTGGCGACCATCATGGTCGCCGATGTGGAAGGCGACGATCCGAGGCTTGCTCGCCCGCAAGGTGCGCCTCGGGCTGACCGCCCTCGCGGTGGTGCTCGGCGTGAGCTTCGTCGCCGGCACCTACACGCTCACCGACACCCTCGATCGCTCGTTCACCAAGGTGTTCGACCAGACGGTGTCGGGCGTCGACCAGATCGTGCGGCTGCGGGCGCCGTTCGGTGGCGACACGGGGCGCGACCGATTTCCCGACGCCGAGCTCGACACCGTGCGCGGCGTCGAGGGCGTCGAGAACGCCTACGGCTACCTCCAGGACTACGCGCAGTTCGTGGACCAGGACGGCGACTCGATCCAGACCGGCGGCGCGCCCACGTTCGGGATCTCGTGGGCCCAGGACGGGCGCAAGGGTCCGTTGCGACTCGTCGACGACGACGGCACCCCGAGCCGGCCGCCCCGCGGCCCGGGCGAGGTGGCGATGGACGCGGCGACGGCCCGCCGCAACGGCTTCCACGTCGGCGACCGGGTCCGGGTGCTGCTCGAGGGGCCGGCTCGCGAGTTCGAGATCGTCGGGTTGTTCGGGTTCGGCGACACGATCGACGTCGGGTCGGTCACCTTCGCCGCGTTCGACCTCGCTACCGCGCAGCGGGTGTTCGACGCGAAGGGCGAGCTCGACGCGATCAACGTGATCGGGGCCCCCGGCATCCCGGAGCGGGAGCTCCGCGCCCGCCTCACCCAGGCCGTCGGCCCGGCCTACGAGGTGAACACCGCGAGCGAGGTCGCCCAGGACCGCGGCAAGGACGTGCTCACGTTCCTCGACCTGCTGACGCAGCTGCTGCTCGGCTTCGCCGCGATCGGCCTCGTCGTCGGCGCGTTCATCATCTTCAACACCTTCACGATCCTCGTCACCCAGCGCACCCGCGAGCTCGGGCTGTTCCGGGCGATGGGCGCGAGCGGCCGCCAGGTCGTCGTCTCGGTCGTGGGGGAGGCCGCGGTCATCGGCCTGGTCGCGTCCGCGGTCGGGATCGGGCTCGGCGTCGCGCTCGCGATCGGGCTGTTCGCCGTGGTCGGCGCGGCCGGCTTCGACGTCCCCGACGGCCCGATCGTCCTGGAGGCGCGCACCGTGATCGCCGGGCTGGCCGTCGGCGTCGGGGTGACCGTCGCCTCGGCGCTGTGGCCCGCGATCCGGGCGTCCCGCGTCCCGCCGGTCGCGGCGATGAACGACCTCGGCCCGCCCCCCACGCGCTCGTTCCGGCTGCGTGCCGTCGTGGGCGTGCTCCTCGTCGCCGGCGGCGTGCCGGTGCTCCTGGAGGGCCTCGCCCGCACGCGCGACGCTCCGAACGTCGTCGACGAGATCTGGCTCGTCGCGCTCGGCGCGCTGCTCGTCTTCTTCGGCGTGATCGTGCTGTTGGCGACGTTCGCGCGACCGTTCGCGTCGCTGCTCGGGCGTCCGCTGCGAGCCCTCGGCGTGTCGGGCTCGCTCGCCCGGGGCAACGCCATGCGCAACCCGCGCCGCACCGCCGCGACCGCGTCGGCCCTCGTGATCGGGCTCGGGCTCGTCGGTCTGGTCGCGATCTTCGGCGACTCCGCCAAGGCCTCGGTGAAGGCGGCCGTCGACCGCGGGATCCGCGCCGACTACATCCTCAAGGCGCAGCAGTTCGCCGGCTTCTCGCCGCAGGTGGCCGAGCGCGTGCGTGAGGTCGACGGCGTCGACGCGGTCGCCGCCTTCCGCTTCGGCAGCGTCCGGGTCAAAGGCAACGAGGAGACGATGGCCGGCGTCGACCCGGACGAGCTCGCGCCGGTCGTCGCGCTCGGGCTCACCGCGGGGAGCATCGCCGACATGGGCGACGACGGCGTGCTCGTGCACGAGGACGCCGCGAAGGAGTACGGCGTCGGCCCGGGCGACTCGCTCCAGGTGCAGTACCCACGTGGGTTCGGGACCGTCGAGGTGGCCGGCATCTACCGCCAGGAGGACTTCACCGGCGGGTTGCCCGTCCCGTTCATCGTCTCGAAGGCGTCCTACGACCAGGGGTTCGGCGACGACGAGCAGGACGCACTCGTCTACGTCAAGACCGCAACGGACGATGACGCGACTCGCAGCGCCATCGAGCGCCGACTCCGGCGCGACTTCCCGAACGTCGAGGTGTTCACGCGCTCGGAGTACCGCGACGACCAGGAAGCGGCGATCGACCGCTTCCTCGCCGTGACCGTCGCGCTGCTGCTCCTCGCCGAGATCATCGCCGTGCTCGGCATCGTCAACACGCTCGCGCTCTCGGTGTACGAGCGGACCCATGAGCTCGGGTTGCTGCGCTCGGTCGGGATGACGCGTCGCCAGCTGCGCCGCATGATCCGCGGGGAGTCGGTGATCATCGCCCTCATCGGTGGGCTCGTCGGCGCCGCCATCGGTCTGTTCTGGGGCTGGGCGTTCACCACCGCGCTCCGCTCGCAGGGGCTCACCGAGCTGCGCATCCCGTGGGCGCAGATGGCCGCCTTCATCCTGCTGTCGATGCTGGCCGGCGTCGCGGCGGCCCTCGCGCCCGCGTGGCGGGCGGCCCGCCTCGACGTCCTCGACGCCATCGCCGCCGAGTGAGCCGTCCGTGACGGGTCCGCAGCTCACCGGCGCCATCGTCCTCGCGGTCGTCGTGGTCGTCCTCGCCGTCGTCACCGTGCAGCCGCGGCGCATCTGGCGGACAACCGCCGAGCACTCCAAGGTGTTCTGGCTCGCCTGGGCCCTCGGCGCGGTCGTGATCGGTGCGGTTCCGGTCGCGATCGGCGGCTGGGGCTGGGGCGAGGTCGTGTGGCTCATCCTGTGGTGCGGCGCCGCCGCCCTCCAACCCGCGCTCGTCGTCGATCTGGTGGAGGTGCGACGCCAGGTGCGCCGCCGTCGGCGCGCGACCGTCGACCGGCGGGCCGCGCCCGCCGCCGTGCCCCGTCCGCCGCACGAGGCCCCGATCCACTGGCGCGCTCCCGACGTCGGCGGGGAGGCCTGACCCGGCCGGCGCCCGCTTTCTCAACATCTGCCCACCGTTCGCCCGGAGCAGTCAACCGGCTCGGCCGGGGCGCCGATCTGCCGGGCATGACGACACAGCTGGGAAGCAAGCACTCGTGGTGGGGACACCACCAGCGCGCAGTTCAAGCCGTCGCCCTGGTGGCACTCGTGGCCGGCGCGGTCTACCTGACGTGGCGGATCGGTTGGAGCGGTGAGGGCGCCAACGTGCCCCTGTACCTCGCGCTCCTGGCCGCCGAGCTGTTCGGCTGGGTGAGCCTCGCGTCCTACGCGTTCCTCGCCTGGCGGGTGCAGCCGAGCGTCCGTCCGCCGCTGCGCTCGATCCCGTCGATCGACGTCTTCGTGTGCACCTACGACGAGCCGGTCGGCGTCGTCGAGGCGACGCTCGTGGGCTGTCGGGCGATCACGGTGCCGCACGAGACCTACCTGCTCGACGACGGCGACCGCCTCGAGATGGTCGAGCTCGCCGATCGCCTCGGCGCCCACTACGTCTCGCGACCCGACCACTCGCACGCCAAGGCGGGGAACATCAACCACGCCCTCGGCGCGACCGACGGCGAGCTCATCCTGACCCTCGACGCCGACCACGTGCCGATGCCGGACATCCTCGAGGCCATCGTCGGCTACTTCGAGGATCCCGAGGTCGCGCTCGTGCAGACGCCGCACGACTTCGCCAACCGCGACTCGGTGCAGCACACGAAGTTCGCCCGGCACGAGCAGTCCCTCTTCTACGAGGTCATCGCGCCGAACAAGGACCGCCAGGACGCGATGTTCTGGTGCGGCTCGGCGACGCTCGTGCGCCGTGCCGCGCTCGAGCAGGTCGGCGGCGTCCTCACCGACACCGTCGCCGAGGACTTCCACACCACGATCGCCATGCACGCCCGGGGCTGGCGCACCCGGTACCACGACGAGACGCTCGTGCAGGGCCTCGCCCCGCACGACCTCGCCGGCTTCCTGCTCCAGCGGGCCCGCTGGGCGCGCGGCAACCTCGGCGTGCTCCGGACGCGCGAGAACCCGCTGACCTGCCGGGGCCTCCGGCTCGAGCAGCGGCTCAGCTACTTCGGCTCCCTCTTCAACTACTTCGCGAGCGTCCAGCGCGTGGTCCTGCTCCTGGTGCTCGCGGCGACGCTCGCGACCGGGGCGCTGCCGATGCACGCCTCGGCGGTCACGTTGCTCGCGCTGTGGCTGCCGTGGTCGGTGCTGGCGCTGGTGTCGACGCTCGCGCTCTCGCGCGGCACGCTGGGCGTGCTCGACTCCACGCGCTACGGGCTCCTCACCATGGGCATCAACCTGCGCGGCATCGTCGCGCTCGTCCGGCCGGGCACCGGCACCTTCAAGGTCACCCCGAAGGAGGGCATCGACGAGGGCGGCGTGCGCGTCCTCCGGATGGTGGCGCTCTGCACCGGCCTCGGCGCGCTGCTGGCCGGCGTGCTGACCGCGCGCCTGCTGGCCGTCGCGGGTGTCCTCTCGCTCCCGTCCATGCCGGATGCCGCCACCGCGATCGTGATCGCGCTGGGGTGCTGGGAGCTGGCGTGCATCGCCAAGACGCTCGTGCCGCTGGTCCGCCGCCGGCAGGTCCGCGCCACGTACCGCAAGGAGGTGCGGCTCCCGGCCTGGATCGTGGGGACCACCTCGCTCGCGGAGATCGTCGACGTCACCCCGCACGGCCTGGCCTTCGAGTCCTCGACGCCCGGCTCGGACGGGGACCGCCTCCGCCTCGAGACGACGCTCACCGATGCTCGCGGCGAGCGCCACGTGGTCACGCTCCCCGTCGAGGTGCGCAGCGCACGGAGGCTCGACGACGGGGTGTGGCGGGTCGGCGCCCGCCTGCTGCACGTGACGAGGGACGTCCACGAGCTCCTCGTGGAGTACTGCGACGTCGTCGTGCCCTCCCTCCAGCTGGGCCGGCCCGGCGCGGTCACGCCGGCTGGGGCAACGGTCCCGGCCGGTCCCGACCGGTCGGCCGCGGGCATGGCCGCCACGGCGGCCTGACGCGGAGGCATCAAGCCGCCCGGCCGATCGGCCGATGCAGATGGGCATGGGAGGCAAGGGTTCCGGGACGGCCGATGGTCGGTCGCGCTCGTGGTGGGGACGGCACCCGCTCGCGGTCCAGGTCGTGGCGGTCGCCGCACTCCTCGCCGGCGTGGCGTACCTCGTCTGGCGCATCGGCTGGAGCGGCCGGGGCGCCGACCTGCCCCTCTACCTGGCGCTCCTGGCCGCCGAGCTGTTCGGCTGGGTGAGCCTGGCGTTCTACGTCTTCGTCGCCTGGTCGGCGCCACGCAGCGTCCGCCCGCCGCTCACTCGAGTCCCCTCGATCGACGTCTTCGTCTGCACCTACGACGAGAACGTGCGCGTGGTCGAGGCGACGCTCGTGGGCTGTCGCGCCCTCACCGTCCCACACGAGACCTATCTGCTCGACGACGGCGACCGCCTCGAGATGGCAGAGCTCGCGGCGCGCCTCGGCGCGCGGTACGTGACCCGCACCGAGCACGCCCACGCGAAGGCCGGCAACATCAACCACGCGCTCAGCGTGAGCCGCGGCGAGCTCATCCTGATGCTCGACGCCGACCACGTGCCCTTCCCCGAGATGCTCGAGGCGACGGTGGGCTACTTCGACGACGCCGACGTCGCGCTCGTGCAGACCCCGCACGACTTCTCCAACCGAGACTCGGTCCAGCACACGAAGTTCACGCGCCACGAGCAGTCGCTGTTCTACGAGGTCATCGCGCCCAACAAGGACCGCCAGAACGCCATGTTCTGGTGCGGGTCGGCGACGGTGGTGCGCCGGACCGCGCTCCTCGACGTCGGTGGCGTCCTCACCGACACCGTCGCGGAGGACTTCCACACCACGATCGCGATGCACGCCCGGGGCTGGCGCACCCGCTACCACGACGAGACGCTCGTGCAGGGTCTCGCCCCGCACGACCTCGCCGCGTTCCTCCTCCAGCGCGCCCGCTGGGCCCGCGGGAACCTCGGCGTCTTCCGCACCCGTGAGAACCCGCTCACGTGCAAAGGGCTGACGCCGACCCAGCGCGCCAGCTACTTCGGCTCGCTCTTCAACTACTTCTCGGGCGGCCAGCGCCTCCTGCTCCTGCTCGTGCTCGTGGCGACGCTCGGCACGGGCTCGCTCCCGATGCGCGCGTCGATGGTGACCCTGCTCGCGCTCTGGCTGCCGTGGTCGGTCCTGGCGTTCGTGGCGACGATCGCCCTCGCGCGCGGCACGCTCGGCCCGCTCGACTCGACCCGCTACGGCCTCCTCACCATGGGCATCAACCTCCGCGGCATCACCGCGTTGCTCAAGCCCGGTGCGGGCACCTTCAAGGTGACCCCGAAGGAGGGCGTCGACGAGGGCGGGTTGCGGGTGCTGCGCATGCTCGGGCTCTGCACCGGCGTCGGCGTGCTGCTCGTCGCGGTGTGGAGCCTGCGCCTGCTCGACGTGGTCGGCGTCGTGGACCTGCCGGCGATGCCCGAGCTCGCCACCGCCGTCGTGCTCGCGCTCGGGGTCTGGGAGATCGCCTGCATCACCAAGACCCTCGTGCCGCTCGTCCGACGCCACCAGGTCCGCCTGTCGTTCCGCAAGGAGGTCGCCCTCCCGGCCCGCCTCGCGGGCACCGCGGACGCGGTGGAGATCGTCGACATGACCCCCGACGGGCTGGCGTTCACCACGCCGGTCGGCTGCCCGCGTGGCACCCGGCTGCGGCTGGAGACGTCGCTCGCCGACCCTCGCGGCGTCCGGCACCCGGTGATCCTGCCGGTGGAGGTGCGCGCGGTGCGCCAGATCGACCGCCAGGGCACCCGCCGGGTGAGCTGTCGGATGCTCGAGGTGGACCGCGAGCTCCACGAACGGCTCGTGGAGTACTGCGACGTCGTCGTCCCCGCGGCGCGGTTCTCCCGCTCCCACGGGCTCGCGCCCGAGGTGCTCGACGCCGATCGCCGGGTGGCGTAAGGAGTCGCACCCTGAGTGGTCTCGTGACTGCCAGGGAGCTGTCAGGACATCGGAACGCGCTCGTCGCCGGATCCGGCCCCTGCGCGTGCTTGGATCTCGCCCGTGATCCGCTCTCCTGTCCAGGACGTCCTCGAGCGCGTCGTCGATGCCTGCCGTGGCCTCACCGACGGCGCGGTCGCCGACTACATCCCGGAGCTGGCCAAGGCCGCCCCCGACCTCTTCGGTGTCGCGCTGGCGTCCACCGACGGCCACGTCTACGAGGTGGGTGACACCCGCCACGAGTTCACCATCCAGTCGATCTCGAAGGCGTTCACCTACGGCGCCGCCCTCGACCTGCTGGGCGCGGAAGCCGTGACCGAGCGGGTGGGCGTCGAGCCCACGGGCAACGCGTTCAACGCCATCGTCGTCGACGAGCACTCACACCGTCCCTTCAACCCCATGGTCAACGCCGGCGCGATCGTCACGACCGGGTTGCTCCTGCCCGGTGGTCCGGACGCGGTGACGTCGATGCTGTCGGGCTACGCGGGTCGGGAGCTCACGGTCGACGACGAGGTGTTCCGCTCCGAGCGCGACACCGGCGACCGCAACCGGGCGATCGCGTACCTCATGCGCTCTCTCGGCATGCTCGACGACGTCGAGGCCACGCTCGACCTGTACTTCCGGCAGTGCTCGGTGCGAGTGACCTGTCACGACCTCGCCCTGATGGCCGCGACGCTCGCCAACGGCGGTCGCCAGCCGGTCACGGGTGCCCGCGCGCTGGAGGAGAAGAACGTCGAGCGCGTGCTGAGCGTGATGAGCACCTGCGGCATGTACGACTACGCGGGGGAGTGGGCCTACGCCGTCGGCCTGCCCGCCAAGAGCGGCGTCGCCGGTGGCGTGATCGCGGTCCTCCCCGGTCAGCTCGGCATCGGCGTCTTCTCGCCCCGCTTGGACGCCCGCGGCAACTCGCGGCGCGGCATCGCCGTCTGCGAAGCGGTCTCGGAGGCCTTCGGGCTGCACGCCAACCGCGCGTGGCCCCGGGCCGGGAGCGCGGTGCGGCGCCGCTACCGCGGCGACGAGGTGCGCTCGAGCCGCGTGCGCACCGCGTTCGAGCAGCGACTCCTCGACGCGAACGGGGGATCCGTCGCGGTCTTCGAGCTGCACGGTGATCTGCTCTTCGCCTCGACGGAGCCAATCTTCCGTGTCGTCGCCGAGGACCTCGACGGCGTGCAGACGATCGTGCTCGACTTCCGCCGCGTCCGTGCGATCGACGCGCCGGCGGTGACGCTGCTCGAGTCGATGGTGGCCGAGCTCCGCGCCTCCGGGCGCGCCGTCGTCTTCACGCACTTGAGTGACGCGGCCAGCCACACCGCGCTCGAGGCGATCGCCGGCGTCACCGTGTTCGAGGACACCGCGGTCGCGATCGAGGCGTGCGAGGACGCGCTGCTCGCGTCGCTCGGCACGCCGGTCGGCGTCGCGTGCGAGGTCTGCGACCAGGAGCTGCTCCGCGGCCTCTCGCCGGAGGCGGTGCACGCCGTCGAGGGTGCCGTCGAGCGCCGCACCTACGAGGCGGAAGCGATCATCGTGCACGAGGGCGAGGCCGCCGACTGCGTGTACTTCCTCGAAGACGGTGAGGTCAGCGTGCGCCTTCCGCTCGACGGCGGCGCCCGGTCGCGGAAGCTGGCGACGTTCGGCCCCGGCACGGCGTTCGGCGAGTCGGCCCTGCTCGACGAGACCGTGCGGAGCGCGGACGTGCGCGCCGAGTCGCCCGCCGTCGTCGACGTCCTCACCGTGGCCGCGCTCGACGACCTCGAGGCCGATCTGCCGGGGCTCCGTGCCGCGATCCTCGCCAACGTCGCCAACGTGCTCGCCCGCCGGCTCCAGACCGCGAACGCGCACATCCGCGCGCTCGAGCGCTGAGCCGCCCACTCAGCAGGCTCACAGCCCTCGCGCAGGATGCTGCCGGGGTGATGGGGCATCCTCGGTGGTGCCCGCACCCGAGGAGCAGCGATGGCGCGCACGTCCGACCATGACCACGACCACGACGGCGGCCTGGCGGTCGACCTCCCGAGGCTCCTGACTCGCCGGCGGGCGCTCGGCCTGCTCGGCGGCGTCGGCCTGGCCGCGGTGGCGACGGCGTGCGGCGGTTCGTCCGACTCGTCGGCATCCGCGGACCCGTCGTCCGGTTCGACCGGCACCACGCTCGAGTCCTCCGACGCCGCGTGCACCGAGGTGCCCGAGGAGACCGCCGGCCCGTTCCCTGGCGACGGCAGCAACGGCCCCGACATCCTGCGCGAGAGCGGCGTCGTCCGCCAGGACATCCGGTCGAGCATCGGTGCCGCGTCGGGCGTCGCCGACGGCGTGCCCCTCCGAGTCGAGCTCACCGTCGTCGACACGGGCAACGGCTGCGCGCCGCTCCCGGGCGCGGCCGTCTACGTCTGGCACTGCGACCGGGACGGCGAGTACTCGATGTACGGCAACCTCCCGGACGAGAACTACCTCCGCGGCGTGCAGGTCGCCGACGCGGACGGCGCGCTCGCGTTCACGACGATCTTCCCCGCCTGCTACCCGGGCCGTTGGCCGCACATCCACTTCGAGGTGTACCCGAGCGTCGAGGACGCGACGTCGGCATCCAACAAGCTGCGCACCTCGCAGCTCGCGTTCCCCGAGGACACCTGCGAAGCCGCCTACGCCGCCGACGGCTACGCGGCGAGCGTCTCCACGCTCTCGCGGGTGTCGCTCGACTCCGACATGGTGTTCAGCGACGGCGTCTCGCTCCAGACCCCGACCGTGTCCGGCGACGCGACCAGCGGCTTCACCGCCCGGCTGACCGTCCCCGTCTGAGGCGGGGCCCCGAAGACCCCTTTGCTACCCTGAACGTCCCTTCGGGGGCGATTAGCTCAGGGGTAGAGCACTTCCTTGACGCGGAAGGGGTCAGAGGTTCGAATCCTCTATCGCCCACCAGTTCTTCTTCTCTCTTCGACTCGTCTTTCCTGAACCGGCGTTTCGTGCTCCACGGGCCTGGGCACGCGCGGAGGAACGCGACGACCGAAGGGAGACGTCATGTCGGTCGGTCTGCTCATCCTCCGGCTCGTCGTCGGCGGCATCCTCGTCGCCCATGGCGGCCAGAAGCTCTTCGGCTGGTTCGGCGGCCACGGACTCGCCGGCACCGGTCGGTTCTTCGAGCGTGATCTCCACTTGCCGTCGGGCCGCAACTACGCGCTGGGTGCCGGGCTCGGCGAGTTCCTCGGCGGTTCGCTGCTCATCCTCGGGCTCGTGACGCCCGGAGCGGCGGCGGCCGCGGTGGGCGTGATGATCGTGGCGATGGTCGCGGTCCACTGGCGCAACGGCTTCTTCAACACCGCCGGCGGCATCGAGTTCCCGCTCCTCGTGGCGACGGCCGCCGCGGTCCTCGCGTTCACCGGCGCCGGCCGCTACTCGCTCGACCATGCCTTCGGCTGGGATCTCGACGGCTGGGGCTGGGGCGTGGCCGCGATCGGCTGGGGCATCGGCGGCGCGATCAGCGTCCTGCTGAGCCGCCGCGACCCGGCGCAGTGCCGGGAGCGCGAGACGGCCCGCGAGGCCTCCAGCGTCTGAGGCCTTCGGCGCGCAAACGCGCGTTTGCGCAGGTCAGGGCACTGTCGTACCCCCGTGGTTGCATCGGGGCATGGACGCGACGTCGTTCCTCGATGCTGAGGCCCCCGAGGTCATGCTCGGGCGCGCGATCGAGGCCGTCGCGTCGGTGGACCGGGCCGGCTGGTCCGGCGCGGCTCGGTCGGCTGAGCTCGAGCTGCTCCTCGAGCACCGTGAGCGCCTCGAGGCCACGATCACCGCGCTGGTGGGCGAGTGGGACGCGGTGGGCGCCTGGGCCGAGGACGGCGCCCGTTCACCCGCCGCCTGGCTCACCTCCCGCGCGCCCGTCGGCTCGGCCGAGGCGCGCGCACTCGTCCGGACCGCCCGGCTCGTGCAGACGAACCCGCGCACGGCAAAGGCGCTGGACGCGGGCGACATCACCACCCGCCACGCGCAGGTCGCGGCCCGCGCCGCGCGGCACCTCGAAGACCTCTACACCGAGCACGAAGACGTGCTGCTCGACGCCGCGCACACGACCGACGTCGAAGACTTCCGTACGGTCATGGCGCACTGGCGCGACATCGCCGACGACATCGTGGGCAACGAACCTCCGGGCGCACGCTTCGAGCGACGGCACTTGCACATCTCGTCGATGCTCGACGGGTGGGGCCGGATCGACGGCGCGCTCGACGCCGAAGCCATCGCCGTCCTCACGCAGGCGCTCGACGGCCTGGAGCCGCCCGACCCGGTCGACGGCGATCGACCAGCGCGGACGCTCGCGCAGCGGCGCGCCGACGCCATCGTGCGGCTCGCGTCGGGCGACGAGCGCCCGGTGGTGACGATCGACGCGATCGTCGACGTCGCGACCCTGGTCGGGGACCTGCCCGACGACGTCACCACGATGCGGGCCGAGCTCCGCGGCATCGGCGCGGTCGACCGCGACACCCTGATCCGGCTGGCGTGCGACGCCGCCGTGGGCCGAGTGCTGATGCGGGGTGAGTCCGAGGTCCTCGACGTCGGGCGGCGATCCCGTCTCGTCAGTCCGGCGCTCCGGCGGGCGCTCGAGGCTCGTGACCGCGGGTGCGTGGAGCCGGGATGCAACGCCCCGGCCGACGAGTGCGACGCCCACCACAAGGTCCACTGGATCGATGGCGGCGAGACCTCGCTCGCCAACACCGAGCTGCGGTGCCGGCGGTGTCACCGGGTGCAACACGACCGCGACCGACGCCGGCGCGGACCGCCCGGAGCCTAGATGCCGGTGCGGTACAGCTCGTCGTAGTGGGCGTAGGTGGGCTCGCCGTCGATGAGCTCGAGGAGGCGGCGCGCCCAGGCCTGGGTCTCGGGGCGGTCGTTGTTGCGCAGCGCCTCGTCGGCGGCCGAGACGTCGGGGTCGACCACGCCGAACTCTGCGATCACGAGGTAGTGGCCGGGGTTGTCGCGGTCGGCCAGGACATGCTGGCCCATGTAGCCCATGATGTCGTTCTGGGCCTGCATCTCGTCCCACTCCGCCGCGAGCCGCACCAGCTCTTCGGGATCGTCGCAGCGGACGGAGATCGTCTGGGTGAAGTTCACGTTCACGAGGACGGTGCTCCTTCCCGCGTCGCGGCGTAGGCCCGCTGGATCTCCGACATGCCCTCGAGCTCGAACGGGCCGGCCGAGCCGCTCGCGCACGCGAGCTCCGACTTCGGCGGCACCCGCAGGCGCTCGCACACCTCTTCGAGGGAGAGTGCCGACATCCCGTGGTAGTCGACGTCGAACAGGTCGGTCTGGCACCGCTCCGCGACCGACTTGCCGCGTCGGATGGCGTCGGCGACGCGGTGCTGCATGCCGGGTGCCTGCACGTTGCGTTCCCGCACGTCGCGCTCGAAGAAGCCAGTGTCCGCGATGTAGCCGGTCTCGAAGAGGCCGATCAGCGTCGCGAGCCACGCGAACCCCTTCGGGTCCGGGTCGGCGCGGCCGATGAACGCGAACACCTCGAGCTCCCCCTTGAGGTTGGTCCCGTAGTCGGCGAGCACGTGCACGAAGTCGTGCTGGGCGAGGTACGGCGACGCGCCGCCGGGGGACCCCGGGATGGCGAAGCCGCGGCTGTCGTAGAGCTCCCACACGCACCGGCCGAGAGTGCCGTCGGGAAGCTCCCGGTACGCGAGCCAGCGGGCCTCGATCTCGGGGTCGGGCGGCGTGCGCTCGAAGGGGCTGGTGTTGGGGCGGACCCGGTTCAGCTCCTCGGCGCTGGCGTCCTGGACGTGGTCGATGAAGCCGTTGCGGCGCAGGTCCACCCACGCGAGCCCGAAGGCGCCCTGAGCGTAGCGGCGGGCGACGCGCACGAAGTCGTCGTCGACGCCGAGCGCCTTGGCGTACTGGGCCACGCGGAAGGCGACGTCGGGCGGCAGGGGCTTGAGCACCAGCTCGCCGAGGACCATGTGGTGGACGATGCGGTGCCGGTACTCGTCGGGACGGTCGGCGAGGACCGCGACGAGGGCGTCCGCATCGAGGGGTTCGAGGGCTCGATAGTCGATGTCGACGCCGGTGAGCGCGTTGGTGACCGCGTTGAGCAGCGCGGCTTGGGTGTCGGTGATGCCGCCGGCTGGGGCGATCGCGGTGGCGATCCCTCGGGCGACGGCGACGACCTCGTCCAGCTGCTCGTCCGCCATAGAGGGAGATGATGGCACCGCTCGGCCGACCCGCACGAGCAGGATCCCGCCTCTCCCACGGACGCCAGTGACCTTGGTCCCTGGCCTCGGAGCGTCGCGGTGTCGGAGACTGGCCCGACCTCGCTGCCGGATCGCCAGGAGTCTCAGTCCCGATGACCGCCGCCATCTCGATCTCCGGCCTGGTCAAGACCTTCGGGCCGACGCGCGCGCTGGACGGTCTCGATCTCACCATCGAGACGGGGCAGGTCCACGGGTTCCTCGGTCCGAACGGCGCGGGCAAGACCACGACCATCCGCGTGCTGCTCGGTCTGCTGCGCGCCGACGCAGGCGAGGTCGTGCTGCTCGGGGGTGATCCGTGGCGCGACGCGGTGGCGTTGCACCACCGGCTCGCGTACGTGCCCGGTGAGGTGACGCTCTGGCCCAAGCTGAGCGGCGGAGAGGTCATCGATCTGCTCGGTCGGCTTCGGGGCGACCTCGACCCTCGGCGACGCGACGAGCTGCTCGAGCGCTTCGAGCTCGACCCGACCAAGAAGGCGCGCACCTACTCGAAGGGCAACCGGCAGAAGGTCGGTCTGGTCGCCGCCCTCGCGTCGTCGGCCGAGCTGCTCATCATCGACGAGCCGACGTCGGGGCTCGATCCGCTGATGGAAGCCGTCTTCCAGGACTGCATCCAGGAGATCA
The DNA here is from genome assembly GCA_964555735.1 of uncultured Bifidobacteriaceae bacterium. GTDB lineage: Bacteria > Actinomycetota > Acidimicrobiia > IMCC26256 > PALSA-555 > CAZKTS01. The sequence goes on along the minus strand of CAZKTS010000371.1, from coordinate 1,103 downwards.
AGGCCGAGGGTCGCACCGTGCTGCTCTCGAGCCACATCCTCGCCGAGGTCGAGGCGGTGTGCGATCAGGTGAGCATCATCCGCGCCGGGCGCACGCAGGAGAGCGGCACGCTGAGCGAGCTCCGTCACCTCACCCGCACGTCGATCATCGCCGAGACGCGCACGCCGGCGACCGGCCTCGCCGAGCTGCAGGGCGTCCACGACCTTCGGGTGGACGGCGCGTCGGTGCGGTTCGAGGTGGACACGGTGCACCTGGACGCGGCCATCCGCCGCCTCGGCGAGCTCGGGATCGTCAGTCTGGTCAGCCACCCGCCGACGCTCGAGGAGCTGTTCCTGCGCCACTACGGCGACGAGCTCGCGCACGAACGGGCGGTCGCCGAGGTCGACGGGGACGACGCGTGACCGCGATCAGCGCGGGTATCGAGCTCACCGGCGCGGGCGCCTTGGCGCGCTTCGCGCTGCGTCGCGACCGCGTGCGGATCGCGGTCTGGATCATCTCGATCGGCGCCCTCGTCGTGGCCACGGTCGCGAGCATCAAAGGCCTGTACCCGACGCACGCGGACCTCGTGCAGGCGGCCCGGGCGTCGGAGGGGAACGCGGCGGCGATCGCGTTCAACGGTCCCGCGCAGGGGCTCGACACCGTCGGCGGTCAGGTTGCGTTCCAGACCGGCTCGTTCGGGTTGGTGGTCGCCGCGCTCATGAGCCTGCTGATGGTCGGCCGGTTGACCCGAGGCGAGGAGGAAGCCGGCCGGCTCGACCTGCTGCGCTCGCTCCCAGTCGGCGCCGATGCGCAGACGGCGACGGCCGTGCTGGTGGTCGCGGCGATGGACGTCGTCGTGGGGGTGTTCGTGGCGGCCACGCTGGTCGCGCTCGGCCTCCCGACCGCGGGCTCGGTCGCCTTCGGCCTGTCGTTCACGATGATCGGGTTCGTGTTCGTCGGGGTCGCGCTGGTCGCGGCGCAGGTGAGCGAGAACACGCGCGTGGGCTACGGCATCTCCGGTGCTGTGCTGGGTGCAGCGTTCGTGCTGCGCGCGGTGGGCGACATCGGCGACGGCACCGTGTCGTGGTTCTCCCCGATCGGGTGGGCGCAGAAGACGCGACCGT
>CAZKTS010000370.1:0-3898 GCA_964555735.1 uncultured Bifidobacteriaceae bacterium | reverse complement strand
CCGATGCCGAGGCGATCGGCGACGCCGACGGTCATGTTGTGGTGGACGATGTCGGCCTTGGCGATCAGCTCGAGCGCGATCTCGAGGCCGCGCTCGCTCTTGATGTTGAGCGCGATGTCGCGCTTGCCTCGCTGGCAGCCCACGAACGGCTGGTTGACCGGCCGCATGCCGTCGCCGGTGAGCGGCTCGACCTTGATGACGTCGGCTCCGAGGTCGCCGATGACCATCGGGCCGAACGGGCCGGCGAGGTACTGGCCGAAGTCGACGAGGACCACTCCCTCGAGCGCGTTCACGTCCACTCCTTCGTGTCGCTCGCGGTGAGACCGAGCTCACCCCAGATCTCGTCGTTGTGCTGGCCGACCCGGGGTCGGGGGCCGACGATCCCGCCGGGCGTGCCCCGCAGGTGCAGCGGCACGCCCACCTGCGTGGTCGGGCCCAGCTCGGGGTCGTCGACGGTCGCGAGCATGTCGTTCGCCACGAGCTGCGGGTGCGGGGTCGCGCCGTTGCCGCCCAGCGCCGCGCCCATCGGCACGATCGCCTCCATGCTGTGGTTGTTCTCGCGGAACGACTCGATGAGTGTGTCGCGGTCGTGCCGTTTGTACGCCGCGGCCCGCTGATCGGTGATGCTGTTGCGCGCCTCGGCATCCATCATCCCGAACTGCTCGTTGTTCATGACGTCGACGCCGACGCCGAGCAGCTCGTCCTGACTCTTGATCGGCGTCATGCCGCTCATCATCGAGGTGTGCACCCAGTCGTCGTTCGCGACCTCGAACACCATCTGCTGGTGGCTGCCCGCCGGGTACGACTTGCTCATGATCGTCCAGAAGTCGCCCGGCGCATCTTCGGCGTGGGTCCAGATCTGCGTCGTGTAGAGGAACGCGCCCTGGAGCAGCGACGTGCGCACGTGCTGGCCCTTGCCGGTCTCTTCACGCGCGATGAGCGCGGCGAGGATGCCGGTCGGCACGAGGAACATCGCGCCCATGCTCGGCATCGGCATGTGCAAGAAGATCGGGCCGAGGCGCCACCCGGGTTGCTCCCACTGCTGGCCGCTGCTCGCCTGCACGAGCGCGTCGTAGCCGGGCTTGCCGGCGAGGCGGTGCCCTTCCGGGTACGCGGGGCACGACGTGTAGACGAGCCGCGAGTTGCGGCTGCAGAGCGTGGGGTAGCCGACGCCGAGTCGCTCCATGACGCCGGGGCGGAACGTCTCGACGAGGACGTCGGCGGTGTCGGCGAGACGGAGGAACGCCTCGCGGCCGGCGTCGTGCTTGAGGTCGACGGTCACCGAGCGGCGGGAGCGGTTCCACACCGCGAAGCCGTCGTAGTCGCGCAGCGGGTCGCCGCCGGGCGGCTCCACCTTGATGACGTCGGCGCCCTGCTCCGCGAGGAAGAGGACGCCGAGCGAACCGGCGATGCCCCACGACAGGTCGAGCACACGAACGCCGTCCAGCGCTCCGGGCATGGATCCCCCTCCGTCAGCTCCGCCCGGGGCGGGCGGCGGGCCGATCATGGCACCCACCTGACGTCCCTGTCAGTGTCGACGCCCGGGCCGCGCCGCCGCGACCCTCGGTAGGGTGGGCGTGAACGAAGGTTCGGATCAGAGAGCGCAGATCCGCAGCGCCGAACCCCGCGGCCCGCGGCCTCGGGCGTCGTGAGAGTGGAGGGTCGCCGTGCAGACCGACGACATGATCATGATCAGCGTCGACGACCACCTGGTCGAACCGCCCGACATGTTCGACGGCGTGCTGCCGGCGAAGTTCGCCGACCGGGGCCCGCGGGTCGAGCACACGTCGGAGGGCAACGACGTGTGGGTGTTCAACGGCGAGGTGATCCCGAACGTCGGCCTCAACGCGGTCGCCGGCCGCCCGAAGGAGGAGTACGGGGTCAACCCGACCGCCTTCGACGAGATGCGCCCCGGTTGCTACGACGTGCACGAGCGGGTCAAGGACATGAACGCGGGCGGCGTGCTCGCGTGCATGAACTTCCCGTCGTTCCCCGCGTTCTCCGGGCGGCTGTTCGCGGCGTGCGACGACAAGGAGCTCGCTCTGGCCGTCACCCAGGCGTACAACGACTGGACGATCGACGTGTGGTGCGCCGCCTATCCCGAGCGCTTCATCCCGATGGCGCTGCCGGTGCTCTGGGACCCGGAGCTCGCGGCGGCCGAGGTGCGGCGCGTCGCCGCGAAGGGCTGCCACTCGGTCACGTTCACCGAGAACCCCGCGGCGCTCGGCTTCCCGTCGTTCCACGACGAGCACTGGGACCCGCTGTGGCAGGCGGTCGTCGACGAGGGCACCATCCTCAACGTCCACCTCGGGTCGTCGGGGAAGCTGGCGGTGACCGCCCCCGACGCGCCGATGGACGTGATGATCACGCTCCAGCCGATGAACATCTGCATGGCCGCGGCGGACCTCGTGTGGTCGCGGGTGTTCAAGGAGTACCCGACCATGAAGGTCGCGCTCTCGGAGGGCGGCACCGGGTGGATCCCGTACTTCCTCGACCGCCTCGACCGCACCTACGACATGCACCACCTCTGGACCGGCCAGGACTTCGGCGGGCGCATGCCGTCGGACGTGTTCCGCGACCACATCCTCACGTGCTTCATCGCGGATCCGGTGGGGCTCGCGCTGCGCGACGAGATCGGCATCGACAACATCTGCTGGGAGCAGGACTACCCGCACTCCGACTCGTCGTGGCCCGAGGCGCCCGAGGAGCTGCACCGCATGGCGGAGCGGTACGCGGTGCCCGACGCCGACCTCCACAAGATCACGCACGAGAACGCGATGCGCTGGTACCGCTTCGACCCGTTCGCGATCCGCCCGAAGGAGCAGTGCACGGTGGGCGCGCTGCGGGCCGAAGCGGCCGGGCACGACGTGTCGATCCGGTCGATGAACAAGCGCAACCAGGCGCCGTCGAGCATCTCGCTCGGCGAGCTCGCCGAGAGCGCCACCGCGTGAGCGAGGACGGCCCGCCCGAGCTCAGCCCACGCGAGCTGCGCCGGGAGCGGCACCGCAACCTCAGTCGCACGCAGATCCTCGATGCGGCCGAGGAGGTCTTTGCGCGCAAGGGCTTCCACGACGCGACGGTGAAGGAGATCGCGGCGACCGCGGAGTTCTCGGTGGGTGGCGTCTACAGCTTCTTCGCCGAGAAGGACGACGTCTTCGTCGAGGTCTTCACGCGGCGCGGCTCGGAGTTCATGGCCGGGATGCGCGACGTGCTCGCCGTCGGCGGCTCACCCCGCGCGTCGCTGCATCGTCTCGCCGACTACCAGGTCGCGTTCTTCCGCGAGCACGCCAACTTCGGGCGCCTGTTCCTGCGGTCGTCGGGCATGACCCTCGGTGAGCTCGAGAGCAAGATCGACCGCAGCACCGTCGACAACTACGTCGAGGCGATGAACCTCCAGGCCAAGCTGTTCCGCGACGGCCAGGACGCCGGCGAGCTGCGCGACGGCGACCCCGAGGTGCTCGCGCGCTTGTTCAGCGGGCTCGTGTCCGCGTACCAGGCCGCCGACCCGCTGGTCGTCGGCAACGGCGACGCCGCGGGCGAGCGCATGACCGTCGAGGAGCTCCACGAGATCCTCGACGCCGCCTTCAGCGCCTGAGCGTGCTTGGCGGAGGCTGCGGCCTACCGCTTCGGTAGGCCACGCTCTCCGCCAACGTCACGACTCCCGGTTGCTGGGCCACTCGGGGCGGTAGTAGCCGTCGAAGCGGAGCTCGCCGCCGCGCAGCTCGCGGATGGTGAGGAAGTCGCCCTTGTACCCCTTGTGGTCGCCGGGGCCGAACTGGACGTAGCACGACGGCCCGCCGTTGGTGGCCGGCATCCACCGGATCTTGTCGAGGCCGTCGCGCACGTGGCGCGGGGTCGGGATCGCGGCGTTGGCGATGCCGTGGATCGCGGCCCGCGC
>CAZKTS010000369.1:0-12528 GCA_964555735.1 uncultured Bifidobacteriaceae bacterium | reverse complement strand
GGAGATCGAGGGACTGCAGCATCGATGTGTCCTTTCCCGAGTGAGCGGACCCTGTCGGCTCCGCTGGTCTGAGATGACGGCGACCGAACCGGTCTGACCGCACTCGGGAACGTACGGACGGGCAATTTCGCGATGACGACGTGAGAGTGAAAGGGAGGCTTCGACCTCGGGCGCGGTTCTCGTACGCGACCTGACCCCAACCTTTCGTCACGGAGCGACGCCGGCGACCGCCATCCGGTCGGGGATCAGCTCGAGGAAGTACCCGCGGCTGCGGATCGTGCGGATCGCCAAGCCGAGCGGCTCGATGCGCGGCCGCAGGCGCTTGACGTAGGCGTCGACCATCCGCTCGCTCGGCAGGCCGTCGGGCCAGCCCGCGTTGGCCAGGCGGCGCCGGCTGACGACCCGGCCCGGTGTCTCGAGCAGGAGTCGCATCAGGCGCGCGTCGATGGCCGACAGACCGAGCCACGCCGAGCCCCGCCACAGCACGTCGAACTCGTCGATCACCGGATCGGGTCGCGGCTCCGCGCGCCGCTGCAGCATCGCGACCCGCGTCCACACGTCGACCTCGTCCGCCGGCATGCGGATCCAGTCGGTGCGACCGTCCCACGTCTCGGGCGGAGCGGCCCCGGGTGCGACGAGCAGGAGACGCGGGCGCTCGTCGCCGGCGAGCTCGTCGAAGCGTGCTCGCTCGGCCGGCCAGTGCAGGATGACCACGTCGGCGTCGAGCTGCGGCGCAGCGGCGGGCGCGGGGACCGCACCGTCAAGGCGACTCATCGTTCCCTCCCCGGTCGGCACCCGGCGGCCGACCACGGTGCGGACGATACGAACGCGGCCCGCACCTGACGTGTTCGCTTCGTCACAGGTCGCGCGCGAGTTCCTGTCGGGTTCCTGACAGGAGTGCCAAGGTTCCCGGCAGTGGGGCGACGGGTACGCCGCAGGCTCCCGACGGAGCAGGTTCGATGGCGACGACTCACAGATCCACGACCGCGACGCCGGCCGCGATCTTCGCCGTCCTGGCCGACCCCTGGCGGTACGCCGACTGGGTCGTGGGGGCCCGCGAGATCCGCGACGCCGACCCGTCGTGGCCCTCGGTGGGTTCGAGGTTCCACCACCGCGTGGGTGCGGGGCCGGCCCAGATCGCCGACTCGACCCAGGTGGTCGAGTGCGAGCCGCCGAGGCGCCTCGTGCTGCGGGCATCGTTCCGGCCCGCCGGCGAGGCCTGCATCGCTCTGACGCTCGAACCGCGCGCCGGCGGGACCCTGATCACCATGCGGGAGTGGCCCGTCGCCGGACCGGCGCGTCGCCTGTTCGGGCTGGTGCTCGACACCGCGACCCATCTGCGCAACCGGGTCGCGCTGCGGCGACTCTGCCGCCTCGCGCTCCGAACCCCGGTGTCCTGACTCGCCTCGGTCCTCCTGTCCCTACCCTGGCTCGCCGGCGCCGGAATCGGCGCCGACACCGCCGCTGGAGTAACACGGTGGCTGTTCCGCGGCCGATTCCGACGGCCCGACGGCGATCTGGAGACCTGATGGAGTTCGGCATCTTCCTCAACGGCTACATCCCCGGCCCCGGGGCGCACGACACCCAGTGGGAGCACCGCCAGCTCCTCCGCGAGGCCGAGTACGCCGTCTTCGCCGACTCCCACAACTGGAAGTACGCCTGGTTCGGCGAGCACCACGCCCTCACCGAGTACAGCCACATGTCGGCGCCCGAGGTGGTCATGGGGTACGTCGCCGCGCAGACCGACTACATCCACCTCGGCACCGCGATCAACAGCCTCTCGCCGCGCAAGGAGCACCCGGTGCGGTACGCCGAGCGCGCCGCGATGCTCGACCACATCACCGACAACCGCTTCGAGTGGGGCACGGGCCGCGGCGCGGGCAGCCACGAGATCGCGTCGTTCAACATCCTCGACAAGGACTCGACCAAGGCCGAGTGGGAAGAGGTGGTCCACGAGATCCCGCGCATGTGGGAGCAAGAGGACTACTCGTTCGAGGGCGAGCACTTCACCGTGCCGTATCCCCACAACATCCTGCCGAAGCCCTACGGCAAGGGTCATCCGCCGATCTGGGTGGCGTGCGGCAACCCGCCGACGTTCGCGCGTGCCGGCGCGCTCGGCATCGGTGCGATCGCGTTCAACTTCGAGCCGATCTACAACCTGCGCGAGCGCATCGCCGCGTACAAGGAAGCGGTCGCCGAGTGCACGGAGCCGCTCGGGCAGTTCATGAACGACAACGTGATGATGACCAACGCCGTCCTCTGCTTCGAGGATCGCGACAAGGCGCGCCAGATCGCGCTCGACCGCCTGAGCGGTTACCTCGTGACGATGGTGAACCTGTACCACGACACGATGCCGAAGTCGCCCGACGCGATCACATGGCCCGCACCCCCGATCCGCCTCCGCGACCTCAACCCGGCGGACCCCGAGGGCCTGCTCGACGAGATGATCAAGGGCGGCTACATGATGGTGGGATCGCCCGACGAGGTGTCGGAGCAGCTCGACGCCTACAAGAGCGTCGGCTGCGACCAGCTCGTGTTCGGCGTCCCGCAGGACCTCCACCAGGACGAGATCCACGAGCTGCTCGAGGTCTTCGGCGACAAGGTCATCCCCGAGCACGACCCGGACCGCACCCACTCCACCGACAAGTACCGGGCGACGGCGAAGCCCAAGTACGAGCGCTTCGCCAACCCGCTGCCCGACGTCGAGTGGCCGACCGTCCTCCCCGTCACCGCGACGGAGTGACGACGGCGCCGACGCTCAGTCGATGGCGGGCCGCTCGTCGGCCATCTCGCGCAGGCGGTTCTTGAGGATCTTGTCGAGGGTGCCGAGCGGGAACTCGTCCACGACGTAGACGGCGCGCGGCACCTTGAAGTCGGCGAGCTTGCCGGCACACTCGGCGATGATCGCCTGCTCGAGCTCGGCCTCGGGCGGCGCGTCGGGGCCGGTGATCACGAAGGCCACGACCACCTGGTCGAGCCACTCGTGCTGCTTGCCCACCACTGCCACTTGGGCGACGCCCGGCACACCGAGCGCAACGTCCTCCACCTCCTTGGCGGAGACGTTCTCGCCGCCGACCTTGAGCAGGTCCTTGTCGCGCTCGCGGTAGAAGACGCTCCCGGCTTCGCCGATGACGACCATGTCGCCGGTCTTGAACCAGCCGTCCTCGAACGCGGACGCGTTGGCCTCGGGGTTGTCGAAGTACTCGAGGAACAGCTGGATGCCGCGCGTGCCGCGGAGCCAGAGCTCGCCGGTCTCGCCCTCGGCGCAGAGCCGGCCGTTCTCCTTGTCGACGACCGCGATCTCGTACCCGGGCGTGACGTGGCCCATGGAACGCGACGGGAGCTCCTCCATCGGCTTGCCGGTGATCGCGTGCGTGACCGTCTCGGTCATGCCGTAGGCGGCGTACACGCGGATCCCGAACATCTGCTCGAGCTCCGGGACGATGAGCCCGAACACGCCGACGCGCAGGTCGGTCTGTGGGCGGTCGGGCTGGCCGAGCGTCCCCATCACGAACGGCATCAGCGAGATGTGCGTGATGCCGTTGCGCGCCACGACGTCCCAGAAGCGGCTCGTCGACCACTTGGGCATGAGCACGGCCGTCGCGCCCACGCCGAGCACCGAGAAGAACGACCAGCTCTGGGCGTTCACGTGGAAGAACGGGAGGTAGATGAGGTAGCGGTCGTCGGGGCCGAGGTCGATGTTGCGCGGCCCGGTCCGGCTCGCCCAGATGGCGTTCGCGTGCGTGTGCACGACGGCCTTGGGCTTGCTGGTCGTGCCCGACGTGAACATGATCCCGAACGGCCGCATCGGCTCGATCGCCCGGCCCGGCCAGTCGTCGGCCGTTCCGGCGAGCGACGAGTACGCGACGAACGGCTCCCCCGTCGGGACGGCCGGGGCGGGCTCGTCGCCGCTGTCGTCGTCGGTCACCGCGATCCACCGCAGCGACGGCCCGGCCTCCGCCACCAGCGCGGCGTACTGCGGCTGGGTGATCGCGGCGACGCACTTCGCCTTCTCGACGAAGTATGCGACCTCGGTCGCGACCGATCGGGTGTTGGTCGTCACCGCGACCGCGCCGACGGTCGCGCACGCCAGCCACGAGACCACCATCTCCGGGCAGTTCTCGGCGTGCACCAGCACCTTGTCGTCGGCGCCGATCCCGCGGGCCGCGAGGCCGGCCGCGAGGGCACGCACCTGCTCGTCGAGCTCGCGGTACGTCCACTCGGCGCGTGCGCCGCTCGCGGGCTCCCACACGAGCGCGGGGTGGTCGGGACGCTTGGAGGCCCAGTGCCCGAGCAGCGTCGGGATGTCCTGGCCGTGCATCTGGAGCTCGTGGATCGCCTGTTCGTCCATGTCGGTCTGCTCCTGGAGCGAAGGTCTCAGAGGTCGGGCTGGGGACTGGGGAAGAGAAGGCCGGGCACGCCGCCGTCGACCTCGAGCAGCTTGCCGGTGACCCACTCGGACGCGGGCGACGCGAAGTAGAGCACGGCGGCGGCGATGTCGTCGGGCGTGCCGTTCCGGCGCATCGGCGTTGCCGCGATCATCTGCTCGCGCATCTCGGCAGGCATGTGCTCCGACCACGTCTGGAAGGACTCGGTCTCGATGGCGCCGGGGAGCACGCCGTTGACCCGAATCTTCGGCGCGAGCTCGGCGGCCATCAGCCGGGTCATCTGCGCGACCGCGGCCTTCATCAGCGAGTGGGTGAACGACCCGCGCGGCGCGTTGCGACCGGCAACCGAGCCGATGTTGACGATTGCGCCGCTCCCACGCTCGAGCATGTGCGGGACGCCGAGGCGCACCAGCTCGAACGGCGAGCTGACGTTGAAGTGGAACGACCGCTCGAGCGCGCCGACCGTCGTGTCGAGCAGCGGCTTCGACACCGAGCCACCCGCGTTGTTCACCAGGACGTCGAGCGAGCCGAGGTCGGTGACCGTGCGGTCGACGAGCTCGGCAAGGAAGTCGAGATCGTTGACGTCACCCGCCAGCGCCAGGGCGCGCCGCCCCTTGGCGCGCACCGCGTCGGCGACGCGAGCAACGTCCTCCTCGGTGCGCGCCGCGACGACCACGTCGGCCCCGGCGTCTGCCGTCAGCAGGGCGGTCGCGGCCCCGATGCCCTTGCCGCCGCCGGTGACGACGACGACCTGGTCAGCGAGGGGCGCAGGGTCCAGCACCCGGCGAGTCTGGCCCACACCCCCCGGCTACTGCACGATGAAGGCGGTGACCATGCCGAACATCCCGTCCTCGCGCTCGGCGTGGTTGAGGATGTGGCAGTGCCAGGCCCAGACGCCGGGGTTGGTCGCCTGCACGAGCACCGTGTACCGCTCGCCCGGCGCGACGCTGATCACGTCGGCCTGGTACGGCTGCGGCACCGGATAGCCGTCCTTGGCGATCACCAGCTGCGGCATGCCGTGCAGGTGCATCGGGTGGATCTGCAGCCCTTCGTTGAAGTACTGGATCTGGACCCACTCGCCCTGCTTGGCGATCACCGGCGCGGTCGCGGGGAACGACTTGCCGTTCAGCGACAGCCCGATGACGCCCGCGTCGTTGAGCACCATCGGCACCTCTTGCGAGACGGTCACGCCGGCGGGCAGCGGCTCGTCGCCGATCAGGAACGCGCCGACCAGACCGTCGGGCACCTGTGCCTCGGCGTGGTGGTGCGAGTGGTACATGCCGACCGCCGGTCCCTTCGCCACGAACTCGTACGTGAAGTCGTCGCCGGGCTTCACCGGGTCCTGGGTGATGAACGGGACGCCGTCCATGCCGTTGGGCGTGTCGAGACCATGGAAGTGGATCGCCGTCGACTGCGGCAGGTCGTTGTGCAGCACGATCCGCACGTTGTCGCCCGGCTGCACCTTGATCGTCGGCCCGGGCACCGTGCCGTTGTAGGTCCAGGCCTTCACGGTCTTGCCGGGCTCGACCTCCCAGTCGGTGATCGCCGCGGTGAGCTCGAACTGCTTCGTGCCGTCGGGCTGGACCGCGGGCTCGAGCGGCTGGGCGCCGACGCCCTCGGTGTTGGGTCCCTTGTCGAGCTGCGCCACGTACTCGTCGACGACCTGCTTCTGGAGCGCGTCGAGCGCGTCGTTCTGCTCGGCCGACGCCGCGTGCGTGGCGCCGCCGCCATGGCCGCCGTCGCCGATCATCAGCGACCCGGTCATGCCCGCGCCCTTGTGCCCGGCGATCGCGCAGAACATCTCGTACATCCCGGGCTTCAGGCTGCTGAGGTCCAGCGACTGCGCACCGCCCGGATCGATGTCGGACGTCTTGACGTCGGTGTCGGTGATCGCGAGGTTGTGCACGACGGTCCCGGCGTTGCGCACGACGAGCGAACCACCCTCCGGGATCGAGACCGACGACGGATCGAGGGTGAACTCGTCGAGCGTCACACTCGTCCCGGAGCCACCGACCGCGGCCGCCTGCTCGGCGTCGTTGCTCTTGGTCAGCGCCTGCCCGGCGACGATGAGCGCGCCGAAACCGAACACGAGTGCGAAGATCGAGAAGACGACGGTGCCGACACCGAAGCCGTGGGCGTCGCGATCACTTGCCATCAGCTCTTCTCCCATGCGATGTCGATGGTCGGTGCGTACGGATCGAAGGCCCGCAGATCGCCGGCGATCTTGGCGACGAGGCTCGACTGCTCACGCGCGGCCAGGCGGGGCGCGCGCAGGGCCACGCGCAGTCGGCCGTGCTCGCGCCAGACCGTCGCGACAGCGTCCCGAGCGTCCTGCTCGGAGATGCCGTCGGTGCGCTCGAGCCCGCCCACGAGCGAGGCGGTCGCGACCTCGCTGTGCCGGGGCAGCGGCTGCGTGACGACGCGCTCGCACGCCGGGACGAGCCCGCTCAGGTCGTCGACCGACTCGCTGGTCCACGCCTCGTACGGGTTCGGGCCGCGACCGGCGACCACGAGTGGGATCGAGCGGCGGAGGGCGCAGGTGACGCCGTCCTCCGCGAGGGTGGGGCGGGGCGCGCTGTGGTCGCGTGCCGCGACCACGACGTCGACCGGTTCCTGCTCGAGCGGGCAGGTGCCCGACTCGAGGCCCGCGCACGGGAACGCCGGCGCTCCCGGGGCGTGGCAGCGCTCGACCTCGAACCCGGCGCCGCGCAGATGTTCGTCGGCGCGGGCGACGCTCGCGCCCGCCGACCCGACCAGCAGGACCCGCATGGTGGCTCCACTTCGTCCTCGTGATGTCGTTCACATGATGCGGAGGACGTCGGCGACAACCATGAGGCGAAGGTCCCTGATCGGTGGGACCTCCGCCAGGCGCTGCGACGGGCGCCCAGGTGCCGAAGCCCGGCTCGATGGGTAGGACGACCGGGCCCAGCCCGCGCCGAGCAGGAGAACCACCATGAGCGACCACCCGTCGCCCACCACCACCGACTCCGGGATGCCCGTCCCGAGCGACGAGCACTCCCTCACCGTCGGACCCGACGGGCCGATCCTGCTCCAGGACCACTACCTGATCGAGCAGATGGCGAACTTCAACCGGGAGCGGGTCCCGGAGCGCCAGCCGCACGCCAAGGGCGGCGGCGCGTTCGGCCACTTCGAGGTGACCCACGACGTCAGCCCGTACACGAAGGCTGCGGTGTACCAGCCGGGGACCCGCACCGACACGTTGCTGCGCTTCTCGACGGTCGCCGGAGAACGCGGGAGCCCCGACACGTGGCGCGACCCGCGCGGCTTCGCGCTCAAGCACTACACGTCCGAAGGCAACTACGACATGGTCGGCAACAACACCCCGGTGTTCTTCATCAAGGACCCGATGAAGTTCCAGCACTTCATCCGGTCCCAGAAGCGGCGCGCCGACTCCGACCTGCGCGACCACGACATGCAGTGGGACTTCTGGTCGCTGTCGCCCGAGTCGGCGCACCAGGTGACCTACCTGATGGGCGACCGCGGCATCCCCAAGACGTGGCGGAACATGAACGGCTACTCCAGCCACACGTACCTGTGGGTCAACGCCGAGGGCGAGCGCTTCTGGGTGAAGTACCACTACAAGACCGACCAGGGCATCGACTTCCTCACCCAGGACGAAGCCGACCGGCTCGCCGGCACCGACGGCGACTACCACCGCCGCGACCTGTTCCAGGCGATCGAGCGCGGCGACCACCCGACCTGGAGCCTCCAGGTGCAGCTCATGCCGTTCGAGGAAGCGATGACGTACCGGCTCAACCCGTTCGACCTGACCAAGGTCTGGCCGCACGGCGACTACCCCCTGCACGACGTCGGCCGGCTGACGCTCGACCGCAACCCGACCGACTTCCACACGGAGATCGAGCAGGCCGCGTTCGAGCCCAACAACCTCGTGCCGGGCATCGGCGTGAGCCCGGACAAGATGCTGCTGGCGCGCGTCTTCTCCTACGCCGACGCGCACCGTGCCCGCATCGGCGTCAACTACAAGCAGATCCCTGTGAACGCGCCGAAGGCACCGGTGCACAGCTACAGCAAGGACGGCGCGATGCGCGTCCAGAACGTGAGCGACCCGGTCTACGCGCCCAACTCGAAGGGTGGGCCGGCCGCCGACCCGCAGCGCTACCCGTACACCGAGCGTTGGGACGCCAGCGGCGAGTTCGTCCACGCCGCGTACACCCCGCGTGCGGACGACGACGATTGGAGCCAACCGGGGACGCTCGTGCGTGAGGTCATGGACGATGCGGCCCGGGATCGCCTGGTCAGCAACGTGGCCGGCCACTTGAGCGACGGCGTGAGCGACCCGGTCCTCGAGCGGGCGCTCGACTACTGGCGCAACATCGACAAGGAGACCGGCGAGCGCATCGAGCAGGCGGTCACCTCGTCGTCTTGACGGGGGCGGGCGGAAGCCTCTTCACTCCCCCGGATGACCGACGCGGACCCGAACGGAGGCAGCGCCCGACGCCGCCATCGGATCAGTGCCGAGCTCCGCAACGTCGACCGGGTCAAGCCGCTCGAGCTCTTCTTCGACCTGGTCTTCGTCCTCGTCTTCACCCAGTGCACGGCCCTCATGGCGTCGGACCCGACGTGGACCGGGCTCGGCCACGGTCTCCTGGTCCTGGCCGTGCTCTGGTGGTCCTGGGTCGGGTACGCGTGGCTCACCAGCGTCGTCGACCCCGAGGAAGGCGGCGTACGCCTCGTGGTGTTCGGCGCGATGGCCGCACTGCTCGTCGTCGACCTGTGCGTCCCCGAGGCCTTCGGCGATCGCGCCCTGGCGTTCGCGATCGCGTACGCGCTCGTCCGCGTGGCCCACATCGCGCTGTTCCTGATCGCAGCCCGCGACGACCCGGACCTGCACCGCTCCGTCATGGGGCTCGCGGTGAGCACCGCCATCGCGGTCGGCCTGCTCGTCGGCGCGGCGTTCGTCGACGGCCCGGCGCAGTGGACCCTCTGGGTGCTCGCGGTGCTCGTCGACTTCGGGGGCCCCGCCGTCACCGGCGCCGACGGCTGGAAGCTCGTGCCCGGGCACTTCGCCGAGCGCCACAACCTCATCATCATCCTCGCTCTCGGTGAATCGGTCGTGGCGCTCGGCGTCGGCTCGGAGGTCGAGCTCGGTCCCGAGCTCTACGCCGCAGCGATCCTCGGCATCGGCCTCGCGGCCGCGATCTGGTGGATCTACTTCGACGTGGTGGCCCTCGTCACCGAGCAGCGCCTCGTCCGGGCCGACCCTGGCCGCCCGCGCAATGTGCTCGCGCGCGACTCGTACTCGTACCTGCACTTCCCGATGGTCGCGGGGATCATCATGGCCGCCTTCGGGATCGAAGAGGTGATCGCACACCTCAGCGACCCGCTCCACGAAGTCCCGGCCTTCGCGCTGTTCGGCGGCGTCGCGATCTACCTCCTCGCGCACGTCGCGCTGCGGCTCCGCAACGCCGGGACGATCAGCCGCACGCGCCTCGGCGTCGCCGTCGTGCTGCTCGCACTGTGGCCCTTCGCGGGTGACATCTCTGCACTCGCCTCGCTCGCGATCGTCAACGCGCTGCTCTGGCCCATGATCGCCTGGGAGACACGCCACTACGGCGACGTGCGCTACCTGCTCCGCCACGGCGCGGACGTCGAGCCGCCCTCGCGCTGATCCGAGCACTCGGGCTCAGCCGGCGGCAACCACCTCGACCGGGATGCCGTTGACCGCGGCGTTGCCCGACGGGACGTCGACGAGGTGGCCGGGCGCGAGGACGTTGCTGTTGGTACCGGCGTGCTCGCGCGCCACCGAGAGGCGCGTCCCCGGCTGATCGTGCCCCCAGCCGTGGGGCAGCGAAACGACGCCCGGTCGGATCTCGTCGCTCACCTCGACGACGGCCTCGACCGTCCCTGCCTCCGACGTGATCCGCGCCGTGGAACCGTCGTGGAGGTCACGGGCGCGGGCGTCGTCGGGATGCACGAGGAGCGTGCAGCGCGCCTTGCCCTTCACCAGCACGTTGACGTTGTGCATCCACGAGTTGTTGGACCGCACATGGCGACGGCCGATGAGCACCAGCCCGTCGGTCCGGCGTGCGATCCGCTCGCGCAGGCGCGGGAGGTCGTCGAGGATGTTGTCGTGAGCCAGCTCGACATCACCCGACGCGGTGCGGATGACGTCGTCCAAGCACGGCACCATCGGCCCGAAGTCGATGCCGTGGGGCGCGGCCTGGAGTGCCGCCAGATCGAGGCCGCCCGGACGCGCGCCGAGGCCGTCACCCCACGGCGACAGGCGAATGGTGAGGTCGGCGATCCGGTCCGGGCCTCGCAAGGTGGTGGTGCCGGCGACGTCGTCGGCGGTGAGCCCGTGGCGCGCGACGCGGTCCGCGTAGAGCACGTCGTCGAGCGCGGCGACGTCCACGTCGGCGGCACGGGTGCCAGCGATGATCGCGCCCAGTCGGATGAGGATCTCCCACTCCTGCGGTCGGTCGTCGCGCGGGAAGATCGCCGGCGACCACCGCACCGCGCTGCGCACCGCGAAGCCCCACAGCGCTTCGTCGCAGTGCGGCTGCTCGAGCGCCGAGAGCCCGGGGAGGATCACGTGCGCGTGGCGCGTGGTCTCGTTGAGCCAGTTGTCGATGCTGATCATGGCGTCGAGCATCGGCAGCGCCGCCTGGAGGTCGCCGGCATCCGGAGCAGACAGCGCGGGGTTGCCCGCCACCGTCACCAGCGCCCGTACCTGCCCGGGCCCGGGCGTCGCGATCTCCTCGGCGAGGCACGACAGCGGCGCCTGGCCGAGCACCTCCGGCGCGCCGCGGACGCGCGTGTGCCAGCGGCCCGTGCGCACGGGCCCGCGGCGCCGTGACGTCTCGGAGAGACGCGCGATCGCCGGCGTGGGAAACATCGCGCCGCCCTCGACGTCGAGGTGTCCGGTGAGCACGTTCAC
The DNA here is from genome assembly GCA_964555735.1 of uncultured Bifidobacteriaceae bacterium. GTDB lineage: Bacteria > Actinomycetota > Acidimicrobiia > IMCC26256 > PALSA-555 > CAZKTS01. The sequence goes on along the minus strand of CAZKTS010000369.1, from coordinate 1,221 downwards.
CACGTCGACCGCCCACGACGCGAGGGTGCCGAACTCCTGGTTGCAGAGACCGATGCGTCCGTAGACGACAGCGCGCGGCGTCGACGCGAGCTCGTGCGCGAGCGCGCGGATGCGCTCGGCCGGCACGCCGCACGTGTCGCTCACCGACTCGGGCGTGAGGTCCCGCACCGCGGCGACGACCTTGTCGACGCCGCGCACGCGCCCCTCGAGCGGACCCAGGCCGACCAGCCCATCAGCCGCGAGCACGTTCACCACCGCGAGCAGAAGCGCGGCGTCGGTCCCGGGAACGATCGGGATCCACTCATCGGCGCGTTCGGCGGTCCCGGTGCGCCGGGGATCCACGACGATTGTGCGCCCGCCGCGGTCGCGGATGCGGTCGATCTCGCCCATGAGGTCGGGGCACGCCAGCAGCGAGCCCTGCGACGCGTGCGGGTTCGCGCCCATCACCACGAAGAGGTCGGTGCGCGGCACGTCGGGGATCGGGATGCTCCACGCGTTGCCGAACAGCTGCGCGCACGCGAGGTTCTTCGGCCACTGATCGACGGTGCCGGCCGACCAGATGACCGGCAGGCGCGGGAGCCCGGCCAGCGCGCCGGAGAACCGGCTCAGCGAGTAGTTGTGGACGGTGGGGTTGCCGATGTACGCCGTGACCGCCTCGACGCCGTGCTCCTCGACGATCGGGCGGAGGAGCTCCTCGCAGCGCGCGAACGCGTCGTCCCACGAGACCTCGCGCCACTCGTCGCCGTCGCGCACCATCGGCGCGCGCAGGCGGTCGGGATCGTGGTGCAGGTGCCCGAGCGTCGCACCCTTGGGGCAGAGGTAGCCCTTGCTCCACACGTCGTCGCGGTCGCCGCGGACCCGGGTGACGCGGTCACCCGTCGTCTGGATCTCGAGCCCGCACATCGCCTCGCACAGCGGGCAGGTGCGGAAGTGCGTGTGGACCTCGCCCTCGGCGTCCCTCGACATGGCCCGCGGAGGATACGGCGCCCACACCGGGTGGCGGCGACGTCCGTCACCTCTTGCCACCGGGCCGGAGCGGAATATAGCATTGTTACATTCGTCCGCGGGAGGAGCGGCGCATGGCCACCGATCGGGAGCGGCTCGCGGCGGTGCTCACGCCGGCCGCGCCGCCCGTCGTCCTCGACGACGTCTACACCGACGACGAGTACGAGCGGCTGCTGCACATCGTGCAGGACGGCGGACCGTGGCCCACGATCGTGG
>CAZKTS010000368.1:0-3791 GCA_964555735.1 uncultured Bifidobacteriaceae bacterium | reverse complement strand
GGGCGCACCGTCCGCGCCGCGCTCGACGCCCTCACCGAGCTCGGCCGCCCGCGCTCGGTCCAGCTCGCGGTCCTGGTCGACCGCGGCCACCGGGAGCTGCCGATCCGGGCCGACTTCGTCGGCAAGAACCTGCCCACGAAGCTCGCGGAAGACGTGCGCGTCCGCCTGACGGAGACCGACGACGTCACGACCGAGGGCATCGAGCTCTGGGGCCCCGGGGCGGAGGGAGGAGAGGCGGCATGAACCACCTGCTGTCGGTCGACGACCTCAAGCGCGACGACATCGAGGAGCTGCTCGAGCTCGCGGAGTCCTTCCGCGAGGTCACCCAGCGCGAGATCCCGAAGGTCCCCGCGCTGCGCGGCAAGACCGTCGTGACCATGTTCTTCGAGGACTCCACGCGCACGCGGCTCTCGTTCGAGACCGCCGCCAAGCGCCTGTCGGCCGACACCATGAGCTTCAGCGCGGGCACGTCGTCGGTGAAGAAGGGCGAGAGCCTGCGCGACACCGTGCAGACGGTCGCGGCGATGGGGATCGACGCGATGGTCGTACGGCACCGCGCCGCGGGCGCGCCCCACCGGGTCGCCGACTGGATCGACGCCTCGATCATCAACGGCGGCGACGGCCGCCACGAGCACCCCACCCAGGCGCTGCTCGATGCCTTCACGGTCACCAGCCACCGCGGTCCGTCGCTCGACGGGCTGCGGGTCGGCATCATCGGCGACATCCGCCACTCCCGCGTCGCACGCAGCACCACGAAGGTGCTGGCCACCCTCGGTGCCGACGTCACCCTCGTCGGACCCCCGACGCTGCTGCCCGAGTCGCTGGTGGGCTGGCCGGCGCGCGCGGTGTGCGACCTCGACGCCGTGCTCGCCGACCTGGACGTCGTGTACCTGCTGCGGGTGCAGCACGAACGTCAGGATGCGATGTTGTTCCCGTCCCTGCGCGAGTACTCGACGCGCTTCGGTCTCACCGTCGAGCGCGCCGCGCGCCTCGGTCCCGACGTGCTGGTCATGCACCCGGGACCCATGAACCGTGGCGTCGAGATCGCGGCCGAGGTGGCCGAAGGGCCGGGGTCGGTCATCACCGAGCAGGTCGCCAACGGCGTCGCCGTGCGCATGGCCGTGCTCTACCGCCTGCTCGGATCGGGGGCTCCGGTTGCCTGACGCTGTCCTCCTGCGCGGCGGTCGCGTCGTCGACGCCACCGGCGAGCGCGATGCCGACGTCCTGGTCGCCGACGGCGCGGTCGTCGAGGTGGGCTCGGGGCTCGCCGGCGACGGCGCGCGCACCCTCGACGCCGACGGCTGCATCGTCGCGCCGGGCTTGGTCGACCTCCACGTCCACCTGCGGGAGCCGGGGGGCGAGGACGCCGAGACGATCGACACCGGGGCGCGCGCCGCCGCGCTCGGCGGCTTCACCGCGGTGATCGCGATGCCCAACACGGAACCGGCGCAGGATGACCCCGCGGTGGTCGGCGCGGTCCTTGCGGCCGGGGCCCGATCGCTCTGCGACGTGCACGCGGCCGGCTGCATCACCAAGGGCCGCGAGGGCCAGGAGCTCGCGCCGATGGGCGAGCTCTACGCGCTCGGGGTGCGGATCTTCACCGACGACGGTGCGTGTGTCGATGCCGCCGGCGTCATGCGGCGAGCGCTCGAGTACGCGCGGTCGCTGCCCGGTGTCGTCGTCGCCCAGCACGCGGAGGACGCGACCCTCGCCGAGGGCGGCCACATGCACGAGGGGGAGTGGTCGAGCCGGCTCGGGATCCCCGGCCGCCCGGCGGCGGCCGAGGCGGTGATCGTGGCGCGCGACTGCGTCCTCGCCGAGCTCACGGGCACGCCGGTGCACTTCCTCCACGTCTCCACCGCCGCCGCGGTCGACCTCGTACGCAGCGCGAAGGCGCGCGGTCTGCCGGTGACGGCCGAGGCCGCGCCGCACCACTTCACCCTCACCGACGCCGCGTGCGCATCGTTCGATCCCGCGTTCAAGGTGCATCCTCCGTTGCGCACCGATGCCGACGTCGAGGCCATCAAGGCGGGCCTCGGCGACGGCACGATCGACGCCATCGCCACCGACCACGCACCGCATCCGGTCGAGGCCAAGGAGCGCCCGTTCGAGGAGGCGCCGCCGGGGATGCTCGGGCTGGAGACCGCGCTCGCGCTCACGCTCGACGAGCTGGTGGAGACGGGCGAGCTCACCCTCCAGGAAGCGCTCGCCCTGCTCTCGTGGCGGCCTGCCGCCATCGCGGGCCTGTCGGAGCACGGCGGCCCGATCGCGCCCGGGGCGCCGGCGAACCTGTGCGTCATCGACCCCGCGGCCCGCTGGACGGTCGAGGGGCGCGCGCTGGCGAGCAAGGCGCGTAACACGCCCTACGAAGGTCGCGAGCTTACCGGGCGTGTGCGGCACACGGTGCTGCGCGGCGAAGCGGTCGTGGTCGACGGCGAGGCGCAGCGATGAGCCCGAGCCGCCGACCGGATGCGGTGCTGGTGCTGCGCGACGGCACCGTCTTCGAGGGCGAGGCCGCGGGCGCACTCGGCCCGGGGGTGGTCGGCACCGGCGAGGTGGTGTTCAACACCGCGCTGTCCGGCTACCAGGAGATCGTCACCGACCCGTCGTACGCGGGCCAGATCATCACGTTCACCTACCCACACATCGGCAACTACGGCGTGAACCGCGACGACGACGAGAGCACGCGGCCGTTCTGCCGTGGCGTCATCGTGCGCGACCTCGCGGTCCGGCCGAGCAGCTGGCGGGCCACCGCCGACCTCGATGCGTTCCTGCGTGAGCACGGCGTGCCGGTGATCACCGGTGTCGACACGCGGCGCCTCACGCGCCACCTGCGCGACGCGGGGGCGATGCCCGGGGCGTTCGCCACCGACGAGGCGGTTGCGCGCAACGCGGCGACGACGACCACCGGCACCGACGGGGTCGATCTCGTCGCGGAGGTCACGACGCCGCGTGCCTACACCGTCGGCGACGTCGACGCGCCGTTCGACGTGATCGCGTACGACTACGGCATCAAGGCGACGATCTTGCGTCGCCTCCAGGACGCGGGCTGCCGGGTGGAGGTCGTGCCGGCCGGCACGCCGGCCACCGACGTGCTGAGTCGTGAGCCCGACGGCGTCTTCCTCTCGAACGGTCCGGGTGACCCTGCGGCGCTGGGCCATCTCGCCGCCGAGGTCGCCGCGCTCGTGGGCAAGGTGCCGGTGTTCGGCATCTGCCTCGGCCACCAGGTGATGGGCCACGCGCTCGGTGCGGCCACCACGAAGCTGCCCTTCGGGCACCACGGGGCCAACCACCCGGTGCGCCACGAGGCGACCGGCCGGGTCGAGATCACGAGCCAGAACCACAACTACGTCGTGCAGGCCGACACCGTGCCGGGCGGGGCCGACGTCACCCACGTGAACCTCAACGACGGCACGGTCGAAGGCCTGCGGGTGCGCGGCGCGCCCGCGTTCAGCGTGCAGCACCATCCGGAGGCGGGCCCGGGGCCGCACGACGCCGCCTACCTGTTCGGCGAGTTCACCGAGCTCATGACCGCGCACCGCAGCGCCACCGGCACGGCTGGTTCGACCCACGGTGGAGGGCGCTGAGGTGCCGAAGCGGACCGACCTCGAGACGATCCTGATCCTGGGCAGCGGGCCGATCGTGATCGGGCAGGCGTGCGAGTTCGACTACTCCGGCACCCAGGCGTGCCGCGTGCTGCGCGAGGAGGGCTACCGCGTCGTCCTCGTGAACTCGAACCCGGCGACGATCATGACCGACCCGGAGTTCGCCGACGCCACCTACGTCGAGCC
>CAZKTS010000367.1:0-4700 GCA_964555735.1 uncultured Bifidobacteriaceae bacterium | reverse complement strand
CCCGCGTCACGCGAGCGCAACAGCGCGACGAACGCCGGACCGCGTCCGAGCCCGACACCGGCGACGGTGAGAGCGAGCCCGGCCGCGACGAAGAGCGCGATCCCGTAGGCGACGCCACTCCCGGAGTCGCGCGCGCCCGCGGCGTCGAGGGTCGTGTACGTGCCGATGGTCACCGCGGTGAGCCCCGCCCAGAGTAGGGCCTCGCGGCCGGCCGACGGGCGCGCGAGCGATGCGAGGCCGCCGACCACGATCGCGATCGCCAGCCAGGCCGGACCCGACAGCGAGTCGCCGAGGAACGCGACGCCACCGATCGCCGCGACGAGCGCGCCGCCACCACGCGCGATCGGGTACGCGAGCGAGAAGTCGCCGTGGTGATAGGCACGCACGAGCGCGGCGATGTAGACGACGTGCACGACGGCCGATGCGAGGAGATAGGGCACCGCGTCCGCGCTCGGTAGGCCGGTGATCGCCAGGAACGGGAGCGCCAGGAGGCCGCCCACGGCGAACTGACCCCACGCCGTGAGGAACCGCTCGTCGCTCGTCTTGACGAGCAGGTTCCAGAACGCGTGCAGCGCCGCACTGCCCAGCGCGAGGAGGGTCGCTTCGAGCACGGGGCCGACGCGCTACGCGCGCATCAGTCGTAGTAGCCGGAGTGGAAGTAGACGCACGGCACCCCTTCGGCGCGGAACATCTCGACGTTCCGACGGTCGTCCTCGACCGCGAGCTTCAGCTCGAACCCGTACTGGCGCAGCTCCCGCACCGACCACTGCTTGAACTCCCGGGAGACCTCGTAGTCGCCCCACCCGCGCATGACGAGAAGGTCCCAGCGGATCTGGTAGCGGTGCAACCACGCTTCGGTGAGGTGATGGATCCGGCCGGGGCGAGCCGTGAGCAGCAGGACTCGCAGGTCGGGGTCGAGCAGGTCGAGGAGCACCTTGACCTCCTCGATCACGGGGTCGTCGCCGCACGCGTCGAAGAACCCCCGCCAGTCCTGGCGCGGCGACTCCAGGTAGTGCTGACGGCTGGCGGCGTCCGACAGCACGCCGTCGATGTCGATCACCGCGGCCGGGCCGGGCTCGACCGGGCCGGCGCGCCAGGTCCAGTTCTCGGGCGTGAAGCTCGGCACTCAGTCCTCGTCGGCGGCGGCGCTGGCGAGGTAGCGGGCCTTGATGCCCTCGACGACCGACGGGTCGGCGAGCGTCGTGGTGTCGCCGAGCGCCTCGTCCTCGCTCACGTTGCGGAGCAGCCGTCGCATGATCTTCCCCGAGCGGGTCTTGGGCAGATCCTCGGTGAACAGGATCGTCTTGGGCTTGGCGATCGGTCCGATCGTGTGCGCGACGTGGTCGCGCAGCTCCGCCACCAGGGCGTCGGTCGGCTCGTTGCCGGTGCGCAGGATGACGAATGCGGCGATGGCCTGGCCCGAGGTCGCGTCGGTGCGGCCGACGACCGCGGCCTCGGCGACGGACGGGTGACCGACGAGCGCATGCTCCACCTCCGCGGTGGAGATGTTGTGACCGGAGACGAGCATGACGTCGTCGACCCGACCGAGCAGCCAGAAGTAGCCGTCCTCGTCGCGCTTGGCGCCGTCGCCGGCGAAGTACTTGCCCTCGAAGCGGCTCCAGTAGGTGTCCCGGTAGCGCTGCTCGTCGCCCCAGACCCCGCGCAGCATCGACGGCCACGGATGCGTGAGGACGAGGTACCCACCACCGGGCACGGGCACCGACGCGCCCGAGTCGTCGACGATGTCGGCACCGATGCCGGGGAGCGGGAAGGTCGCGCTGCCGGGCTTCAGGGTCGTGGCCCCCGGCAGCGGCGTGATCATCATGGCGCCGGTCTCGGTCTGCCACCACGTGTCGACGACCGGGCACCGTTCGCCCCCGATGTGCTGCCAGTACCAGACCCACGCTTCGGGGTTGATCGGCTCGCCGACGGTGCCGAGCAATCGCAGCGACGACAGATCGTGGCGCTCCGGGTACTCGGGGCCCCACTTCATGAACGTCCGGATCGCGGTGGGCGCGAGGTAGAGGATCGTCACGCCGTAGGTCGCGACGATCTGCCACAGCCGGTCCTTGTCCGGGTAGTCCGGCGTCCCCTCGTACATCACGCTCGTCGTCCGGTTCATCAGCGGGCCGTAGACGATGTACGAGTGGCCGGTGACCCAGCCGACGTCGGCCGCGCACCAGTAGACGTCGCGGTCGGGGTCGAGGTCGAAGACCTCGCGGTGGGTGTAGGCGACCTGCGTGAGGTACCCGCCGGTCGTGTGCATGATCCCCTTGGGCTTCGCCGTGGTGCCGCTGGTGTAGAGGAGGTAGAGGAGGTCCTCGCTGTCCATGGACTCGGGCGCGCACTCGGTGCTCTGGCCCGGCACGAGGTCGTGCCACCAGACGTCGCGGCCGTCGGTCCAGGGCACCTCGGTCTCGGTGCGCCGGAGCACGAGCACCTGCTCGATCGACGGGCACTCGGCGAGGGCGATGTCGGCCGTCTCCTTGAGCGGGAACACGCTGCCCCGCCGCCACGCGCCGTCGGCGGTGATCAGCACCTTCGCCTCGGCGTCGTTGATCCGGTCGCGCAGCGAGTCGGACGAGAAGCCGCCGAAGACCACGGAATGCGCGGCTCCGATGCGCGCGCACGCCAACAGCGACATGGGGAGCTCGGGCACCATGCCGAGGTAGATGTTGACGCGGTCGCCCTTGCCGACGCCCAGCGACTTCAGCGCGTTCGCGAGCCGGCTGACGTCGTCGAGGAGCTGCGCGTACGTGATGGTGCGCGTGTCGCCGGGCTCGCCCTCCCAGTGGTACGCCACCTTGTCGCCGTGGCCCGCCTCGACATGGCGATCGAGGCAGTTGTACGAGGCGTTGAGCTTCCCGCCGACGAACCACTTCGCGAACGGGAGGTCCCACTCGAGGACGGTGTCCCACTCCTCGTACCAGTCGAGGAGGTCGGCCGCCTGGCGAGCCCAGAAGCCCTCGACGTCGGCGTTCGCGTCGTCGTAGACAGCGGCGTCGGTGGTGCGGGCCGCCGTCTTGAAGTCGGCGGGGGGCGGGAAGGTGCGCCCCTCGGCCAGGAGGGATTCGATCGTGTCGCTCATGCGCCGGTCAGGCTACCGGCGCCGCCACCCCTGGCGTCCCGGGATCGGGTTCTCGGTCAGCCGGTGAACGCGAGGCAGGACCCGAAGTCCCAGTTGACGACCCGGCAGAGCTCCTCCTGGGTCAGGCCCTCCACCAGCGCGCTGCCGACCGCAGGCGTGCTGTCGAACGCCGCGCCCGCGGCCACCGACTCGGCGATGGTCGGGAACAGCGACCAGTAGACGAGCACGTACCGGGTCTCGCCCGCCGGAACGGTCACGTCGTAGAAGTAGACGAACTGGTCGACGCCGAGGAGGGTGCCCTGCGCCGAGACGTCGGCTTGCGGCGCGACCTCGGGTGCCGTTGCGGTCGTGGTCGTCGAGTCATCCGACGGCGCCGCGCTCGTCGTGGTGGTCGCCGCGTCCGCCGACGCCGTTGCCGCGGCCTCCGCGTCCGCCTTGGCCTGGCTGCGCGCCTGCGCGCCCTGGTCGATCTCCGGGCACTCGGCAACCGTGCCCGGGGACCGCACCGCGCCCGGACCGGTCACCACCTGCGTGATCGGCGGGTCCGACGACGGGTCGGTGTTCCCCTGCGACGTCGTGAACCAGCGCTCGTTGGTGGGGTAGGTCGTCGACTGACCCGACGACGAGCCTTGGATCGTGGTGGAGCCGTCCGACCCGAGCTCGTTGTCCATCTCGACGGTCGTGGTCACGTCGACGGGCCCCGGGTTCTGGATCGCCACGAGGTAGCGGATGGTCGACTGTCCGGGCAGGCCGTACCACTCGGTCGAGACGTTCAGGCCGCCGACCGGCGCAGCCGCGCTGGTGAGCTTCGAGCCGCTGAGGTCGACCGGTGCCGACGGATCGCCCGGCGGGACGATGTAGCCCGCGCCGTTGATCACGATGCCGCCGATGCCGTCGAAGGCGTCGGTCTGGCTGGTTGCTAGGAGCTCCGCGTCACCCTGGACGTAGATGTCCACGTTGCAGACCGAGCCCCAGTCGTTCATGAAGCCGCTGTCGGAAAGGTCTCCCCACAGAACGCCGCCGGACGTGAACTCGGTCGGCAGGTTCACCGTGGCCGCACCCGAGGGCACGATCGCGGCCGCGGTGATCCCGACCGCGGCCAGCCCGGCCAGCACCCAACGACCCCGACGACCGTTCACGCGACAGATCCCCCGCTCGACGACCCCTACTCCGCCGCCGATGTTGGCACAGACGCGACGACTCCCGCCGGTTCCCACCCGGGTGGGCGGGGCCGACGGGAGCCGTCGTCAGGGCTGAGGTCGCCAGGGGCGACTCAGGCGTTCTTGCCCGCCGATCGGAGGCCGAAGGCGAACACGATCTGGCTGATGCCCCGGAACAGGGCCATCAGGCCGACGTAGAAGAGGAGGAGCTGTCCCTTCACCGTCACGAGCTGCTGGGAGGTCCAGAAGGCCAGGACGACGAACAGGATCCCGGCGATCAGGCCCAACCACCACAGCGGGTTGATGTCCTTCTGCACCACGGCCGACATGATCTCGAAGATCCCCATCAGCAGCAGCAGGAACCCGAGCACCGAGGCGAGGGCCCAGAAGGCCTCCTCGGGCTGGGCGAAGGCCCAGATGCCGGCGAGGATGAAGATCACGCCGAGGATGGC
>CAZKTS010000366.1:0-3531 GCA_964555735.1 uncultured Bifidobacteriaceae bacterium | reverse complement strand
CCAGGCGTCGGCCGGCCTCGAGTACGAGTCGGGTCCCGTCGAAGGCGGCAACCCGCCGATGTACTACCGGTTCGGGATGACCGACACCGCCAACGCGATGCTCTCGGTGCTCGGCTGCCTCACCGCGCTGTACCACCAGCGGAAGACCGGTGAGGGCCAGGAGCTGTGGACGTCGCTCCTCGACGGCGCGCAGATGTTCGCGTCGGACGTGTTCGTGCGCGACGGCGTCACGTCGAAGTACCCGAAGCTCGACGGCGACCAGACCGGCCTCGGCGCGACGTACCGCCTGTACGAGACCGGCGACGGTTGGCTCCAGCTCGCGGCGGTGAGCGATGCCGACTGGCGCAATCTGTGCACCGTGCTCGGCCTGCCGGAGCTCGTCGACGACGCCCGGTTCGCCGACGCGGCGTCGCGCGACACCAACCGGCTCGCGCTCGAGGAGATCCTCGGCGAGCAGCTGCGCACCAGGACCGCGATCACGTGGTCCCGGCTGCTCGACGACCTCGACGTCCCCAACGTGGTGCCGTACGACACCCAGGGCGGCGAGCTCGTCTTCTACGACACCGAGAACGAGCGCCTCGGCCTCACCGCCGAGTACGACCACCCGATCCTCGGCACCATGCGCCAGTTCGGCTCGCTCATCGACTTCTCCGAGACCCCGGGCAAGATCCACGGCCCCCCGCCGATGGTCGGCCAGCACACCCGCGAGATCCTCGAGTGGCTCGGCCACGACGAAGCTACGATGACGTCGCTGCGCGACGAAGGCACCGTCTTCTGGCCCGAGGACGACCGCTCCAACTACCCCTGGACCGTCTGACCCCGGACCCGGGGACCCCGGTCAAGGTCTTGTTTGGTCGATCCGTCCCCCACTCGCGCTACGGAACCACCAAACAGGAGCTTGATCGGGTACACAGAGCCGATGAGGTACGTCGCCCTGCTGCGCGCGATCAACGTCGGGAAGCGCAAGCTCGCGATGGCGGACCTGCGCGCGCTCTGCGACGATCTCGGCTTCGACGAGCCGCGCACCTACGTGAACAGCGGGAACGTCGTCTTCGACGCCTCCGGCTCGGCGAAGAGCGTCGAGGCCGCGCTCGAGAAGGGACTGAAGGCCCACTGCGGCTTCGAGGTGCCGACCATCGTGCGCACGAAGGCGCAGTGGTCGAAGTTGGTGAAGGCGAACCCGTTCCCGAAGGCGACGAAGGCGACGCCCAACTTCGTGCAGCTCTTCGTCTCCAAGGGCAAGGTCCCCGCGAAGGCGGCGGGCACGATCGAGGAGAAGGGCAGAGCCGGCGAGTCCGCCGCGATCGCGGGCGGCGCGCTCTGGATCCACTACCCGAAGGGCATCGGGCCGTCGAAGCTCACTGCCACGATCATCGACGCGGCCGTCGGCCACGCGTCGACCGGCCGCAACTTCCGCACCGTGCTCGAGCTCGAGAAGATCCTCGACACCTGACGGCCGCGCTAGGTTGCCTTCCGCCGGGGCGAACGCACACGAGTTCGACGGGGGATTCCGTGACCGCACGCCTGTTCCGACGCTCGATCGTCAAGGTCGCGGCGGCCGCCGCGCTCGCCGCCGGCCTCGTGGTCGCAGTGCCTGTCACCGCCGGCGCGGGCCTCGTGTACGACGTCTCGGTCACCAAGACCGACAGCGTCGTGAGCGTGAACGCCGGCGACGACCTCACCTACACCGTCACCGTCTCGAACTCGGGACCTTCGGTGGCCATCGTCACCCTCACCGACGATCTGCCCAGCAGCCTCACGGACGTCACCTGGACCTGCACGGGCGCGGGCGGCGGCACGTGCACGGCAGCGGGGAGCGGCGACATCAGCCAGTCGGTGACGCTCCCGGCCGGCGGATCGGTGACGTTCCTCGTCGAAGCGACCCTCTCGATCAGCGCGACGGGTCAGCTCGTCAACACCGCTTCTACACCGACCATCAACGACAGCAACGACGGCAACAACGCAGCGACAGACACCGACACGATCATCGCCGCGCCGCCCGGCTCGGTCCCGACCGACCCGGGCACGCCGAGCGAAGCCGCCGCGGCCGCCGCCCTGGCTGCCGCACCGCGTACGACGGGCTAGCGCTTCGCAGCTGCCGCGGCGGCGCCGGTCATCGCCTTCCACGCGGCGACGTCGCGCTCGTCAGCGGCTCGACCCACTCGGGTCACGGTGTCGACGTCGGCCGCTTCCGCACGTAGCGCGCCCACCGTGCACTGCTCCCGCGGCCGCGTCGCGAACGGATCGAACCGGTAGTGCTGCATCGCGTTGCCGTGCGTGATCTTGTCGATCGTGGCGTCGTCGAGGCCGTCGAGGATCGGCAGCAGCTTCTCGGGCGCATCGGGCCACGTGCTGTCGGAGTGCGGGTAGTCCGACTCCCAGCACACGTTGTCGACGTTGAAGTGGTCGAGCAGGTCGATGCCCACCCGGTCGTTGATGAAGCAGCACAGGATGCGCTCGCGGAAGATCTCCGACGGCCGCATCCCTTGCGGCTGCTCGTGCCGCATCCAGCCGTTGTGGCGATCCAGCGTGTGCTCGGCCCGCTGCAAGAAGTACGGGATCCACCCGATGTCGCCCTCGGTCAGTGCGAACCGCAGCTGCGGGAACCGATGCCAGAAGTCGGCCCAGAGCAGGTCGCCGAGCGTGTAGATCGTCATCGTCGACGACAGGTTCATCGCCACCGGCGGCGGCGCGTCGACCGACGTCGACGCGCTCTTCGACGACGAACCGACGTGGCAGCACAGGACGGTGCCTTCATCGGACGCGGCCGCGAACAGCGGGTCCCAGTGCTCGGTGTGGATCGACGGCATGCCGAGGCCGGCCGGGTTCTCCGAGAACGTGACCGCGTGGCAGCCCTTCGCCGCGAGGCGCCGGATCTCGGTGGCGCACTCCTCCACGTCGAACAGCGGCAGGATGCCGCACGGGATGAAGCGGTCGGGGTACGCGCCGCACCACTCGTCGACGTGCCAGTCGTTGTACGCGCGGATCATCACGAGGTTGGTCGCGCGGTCGGGCCCGAGCTGGAGCACCTGCCCGGCGAACCCTGTCCAGTTCGGGAAGTTGAGCCCGGCGAGCTGCCCGCCGGCCGACATGTCGCGCACGCGGTCGTGGACGTCGTAGCAGCCCGACCGCATCTGCTCGTAGCGGATGGGGTTCACGTTGAACATCTCGGGCGGCTTGCCGGCCACCGCGTTGAGACCGAGGTTGCGGCCGCGCACCTCGCCGTAGAACCACTGCTGGGAGCCGTCGTCGAGATCGACGACCCGCGGGGCTGCGTCCCGATACCTGGCCGGGACGTGGGCGTCGAACATGTCGGCGGGCTCACAGATGTGGTCGTCGACGGAGACGAGGATCAGGTCGTCGACGTCTCGGGAAGTGGACTCCACGGCAGGTCGCTCCTCGACGGCGATCTGAACGCCGTGACTAGGGTGTGAACGCCGGTTCAGAATGTACGCCCTCGACGACCGCGGAGCACATGACGGCCACCACCCGGGACTCCCAGCCGACGTCGGGTGGCCACATCACCGACGA
>CAZKTS010000365.1:0-3001 GCA_964555735.1 uncultured Bifidobacteriaceae bacterium | reverse complement strand
CGAGCGGAGCGTCGACAGCCGCAGCTCGGCTGAGACACGCGCGGCGTCGGTGCCGCCGTGCGAGGATGACGCTCATGACACCGCCCGACGACGGTCGGACGAGCCCACCTGACGACATGCACGCCTGGGGTCCGCTCGTGGAGGACCTGAGTGAACGGCGTCGGCGTGCGCTCGAGATGGGCGGCCCGGATCTCGTCGAGCGACAGCATTCGCTCGGCAAGCTCACGGCTCGTGAGCGGCTCGACCTGCTCGTCGATCCCGGCACGTGGGTCGAGTACGGGCTGCTCGCTGACAGCATGGATCCCGCGTACGAAGGTCGCTACCTGGCAGCCGACGCCGCGATCACTGGCGTCGGCGAGATCGACGGCAGATCAGTCGCGATCGCCGCGTACGACTTCACGGTGCTCGCCGGCTCCATGGGGCGCGTCGGTGAACAGAAGATCAAGCGCCTGCGGGAGCTCGCGATCCGCCGCCGGATCCCGATGGTGTGGCTGCTCGACTCGGCGGGTGCGCGCATCCAGTCGCAGAGCGGGTCGACCTTTGCCGGCATGGGCGACCTCTTCCGCGAACAGGTGACGATGAGCGGCGTCGTTCCCATGGTCGCGGCGATGCTCGGTCACTGCGCGGCCGGCACCGCCTACATCCCGGCCCTGGCCGACTTCGTACCGATGGTGAAGGGCACATCGTCGATGGCGCTCGGTGGCCGACACCTCGTGAAGGCTGCCGTGGGTGAGGACGTCACCGAAGAGGAGATGGGCGGCTCCGCGGTCCACACCAAGATCTCGGGCTGTGCGGACCTCGAGGTCACCGACGACCGAGCCTGCCTCGAGGTCGTGCGGAAGTACCTGTCGTTCTTCCCGTCCCACAACCAGGAGTCACCACCGGTTCGCGCGACCGACGACCCCGTCGACCGCCGGGTCGAGGAGCTCTACGACATCGTCCCGACGGCGCCGAGACGCGCGTACGACGTCCGCAAGGTGGTCACAGCCGTGGTCGACGACCACGACGTGCTCTGGATCAAGCCCGAGTGGGCCAAGAACATCGTGACGGGGCTGGCGCGCATCGGTGGTGATCCGGTGGGCATCGTCGCCAACCAGCCCATGGTGCTCGGCGGCGCGCTCGACGTGAACGCGGCAGACAAGGCGGCGCGCTTCGTCTGGCTCTGCGACGCGTTCGGCATCCCTCTCGTCTTCCTCCACGACGTCCCGGGCTTCATCGTTGGCTCGGCAGTCGAGAAGCAGGGGATCATCCGGCACGGCGCCAAGATGCTGTTCGCGGTCTCGGAAGCGACCGTGCCGAAGATCAGCGTCATCCTGCGCAAGAGCTACGGCGCGGGGTACTTCGTGATGAACGGCTACGGCTACGAGCCCGACCATCTCGTCGCGTGGCCGACCGCGGAGATCGCGGTGATGGGCCCCGACGGCGCCGTCAACATCATCCACCGCAAGACGCTCGAGGCGACGCCCGAGGCTGAACGCACGCAGAAGCGCCTCGAGCTCGCCGAGGAGATCCGCAAGAACATCGACCCGTACGTCGCCGCGGGTCACGCCCTGGTCGACGACGTGATCGACCCGGCTGATACCCGCCGCGCCATCTGGGACGGTCTCCAGCAGTCACGGGACAAGCAGGTGGTTCGCCCCTGGCGCAAGCACGGCGTCCTCCCCGTCTGACCCGACGCGCCTGGGGGTACGCTCCCGCGCCATGCACGAGATCAGAGCCGAGATCGCTGCGAACGTGTGGCAGGTGCGCGTCGACGAGGGTCAGATGGTCGCCGAGGGCGACGAGATCGTCATCCTCGAGTCCATGAAGATGGAGATCCCGGTCGTCACCGAGATCCCCGGGGTCGTCCGTGAGCTGCACGTCGAACCAGAAGCCGTGGTGCAGGAAGGCGATCTCATCGCGCTCATCGACGAGTCCTGACGTGCCCATCCGGTGGGAGCGCGACGGCGCCGTCGCCGTCGCCGTCATCGACCGCCCCGAGCGGCGGAACGCCCTCAACGCCGACCTGTGCAACGAGCTCCTCGACCAGATCGACGCCGAGGGCGCCGAGCTGCGTGCGCTCGTCGTCACCGGCGCGGGGGACAAGGCGTTCTGTGCGGGTGCCGACCTCGGGCGACGCGCGGCCGACACGGGGGGCCTGGAGCATGGGGGTGCCGACACCTTCCGGCCTGCCTTCGAGGCGCTCCTCGACGCGATCGTCGATCTCGACGCGCCGGTGATCGCGGCCGTGAACGGCGCCGCGCTGGGTGCCGGCATGCAGCTGGCCGTCGCCTGCGACGTGCGGGTCGTCGCGCCCCACGCAGTGTTCGGCATCCCCGCGGCGCGCTTGGGTGTGCTGATCAGCTCCGGCAACGTGGCGCGCCTGGTCGACATCGTCGGTCAAGCGACTGCCCGCGACATCTTGCTCACGGCGCGCACGCTCGACGTCGACGATGCCGAGCGGGTCGGACTGGTGCAGCGGCGGGCCGACGACGTGCTGGACGCGGCCCGATCGCTCGCCGCCGACATCGCCCAGCTCGCGCCGCTCAGCATCAGCGGTCACAAGCGGGCACTCAACCTGGTAGCAGCCGCGCGCGCGTTGCCTGTGACCTCTCGCCAGGAGCTGTCGGGACTGGAGTCGCGGGCGTTCGCCAGCGACGACCTCCAGGAAGGCCTGGCGGCGTTCGCGGAGAAGCGTCCGCCCACCTTCAAGGGCGAGTGACCGGCGCTCAGTAGTTCGACGGGAGCACGCGCTCCAGGAACACGTAGAAGAAGAAGAGCGCGACGGCAAACGGGATCGCCCCGATGATCCACGTGGTCCAGCGCGGGTGGCGGTGGAAGAACAGCCACCAGAGCGCGCCGATGAGCGCGGCCACCAGACCCGCGAGGATCGTCGGGAGCAGCGAGTCGCTGTCGCCGGACAGTCCTTCGTCGTCGAGGCTCGTGGCCTTCGGAAGGTCCGAGGGGGCCTGCAGCGGTTCTTCATTCCCGGCGAGGGTCGCCTTGATGACGAGTCGCTGTG
>CAZKTS010000364.1:0-4476 GCA_964555735.1 uncultured Bifidobacteriaceae bacterium | reverse complement strand
CGCATGCGGCGATCGACTCGGTCAACAGCGTCTGGCGCCCGACACCGGACGGCGACTGGCATTCGCTCGCGGTGGTGAGCTCGGGCGAGTACGGCGTCCCCGAAGGCCTCCAGTTCGGCTACCCGGTGCGCAGCACCGGGGGCGCATGGGAGGTCGTCGAGGGTCTCACCCACGACGCGTTCGCCGAGGAGAAGATCGCGGTCACCACCGCGGAGCTGGTGAGCGAGCGCGACGAGGTGCGAAGCCTCGGTCTCATCGGGTGAGCCGGCGGCCGGGGGTCCACCCGGTCACCCCGCCCTCGCGCCACCATGGCCGTCGATGGCGGACAGCACGCCCGCAGACGCGCGCGAGATCGAGCAAGGACGCGGCCTCGACCGCGTGATCGCGTTCAGCGACGGTGTGTTCGCCATCGCGATCACCTTGCTCGTGCTCAACTTCAAGCTGCCGGAGGTCTCGGGCGGCGACATCGACCGCAAGCTCTTCGACGCGGTGGCGGACGACTGGGGCCTCTGGTTCAGCTACGCGCTGAGCTTCGCGATCATCGCCCGCTTCTGGGTCGTGCACCATCGCCTGTCGATGCTCCTGCGGCGCATCGACCAGCGGTTCCTCGTCCTCAACCTCGTGCTGCTCGCCTGGGTCGTGGTGCTCCCGTATCCCACCGAGATCCTCGGTGAGTACGGCAACGCGACCGCGGTGGCCATCTACGCGGCGACGATGGCGCTCACCGGGTTCGCATCGGCCGCGCTGTGGTCGTACGCGATGCGGGCCGGGCTCATGGACGACCGGGTCGACGATCGCTGGGCCCACCACTCGTTCTTGCGGGGCATCAGCGTCCCGCTGGTGTTCGCGGTCTCGATCCCGCTCGTGTTCGTGTCGGTGCACCTGGCCGAGATCCTGTGGCTCTCGCTGTTCTTCACCCACCTGTTCTTCCGCCGCCGCTACGGCGACATCCGCGAGCCGTACACATCCCGCAGCACCGACGACGCCGGCCCGGCTGGGAGCTGAGCTAGCGGGTCGACGGGGTGTGCAGCGGGTCGTCGGCGCAGAGCGCAGCGAGCGCGTCGCGCATCGCCGGGTCGGTCGTGATGGCCGCGAGCGGCTCCACCGAGGCGCGGGTGATGGGTGGGACGTCGCAGTGCGAGATCAGCGGGTGGAACGGGCGCGTCGCGACCTCGGCCGCGCCGAACAACGTCTCGCGCAGCTTCTCGCCGGGCCGGAGCCCGGTGAAGACGATGTCGACGGCGCGGTCGCTGCTCTCGGCCACGCGCTGGGCGATCTCCAGGATCCGAACCGGCTCGCCGAGGTCGAGCACCAGTACCTCGCCGGAGCGCCCGACGGCGCCCGCTTGGATCGTGAGCACGATCGCCTCTTCTCGGGTCATCAGGTACCTCGTGACCTCCGGGTCGGTGACCGTGAGCGGTCCCCCCGCCGCGAGCTGGGCGCGGAACGTCTCGAGGACCGACCCGCGGCTGCCGAGCACGTTGCCGAAGCGCACGCTCAGGTAGATCCCTGAGGCTCGTCCCGCCGCCTCGGCGGTGAGGCGTTCGGCGAGGCGCTTGGTGTAGCCGAGCACGTTGGCGGCGTCGGCGGCCTTGTCGGTGGAGATGTTGACGAAGCGCGACACCCCGGTCGCGATCGCGGCCTCGAGCAGGTTGCCGGTCCCGAGCACGTTCGTCGTGAACGCCTCGCGCGGGTTGAGCTCGAGCAGCGGCACGTGCTTGAGCGCGGCGGCGTGGAACACCACCTCGGGTCGGTGCGTCTCGAACACCTCTCGGACCCGCGCCGCGTCGCGCACGGAGGCGACGACGAGATCGGGCGAGTCGAGGCGCCCCGCACCGTCGAGCGAGAGCTGGACGCCGAGCAGTGCGGTCTCGTCCCGGTCCAACATGACGAGGGTGGCCGGCTCGAAGCGCGCGATCTGGCGGCAGAGCTCCGAGCCGATCGATCCGCCGGCCCCGGTGACGAGGACCCGCCGGCCGCGCAGGTAGTGCGCGATGCCGGCGACGTCGATGTCGATCTCCTGGCGGCCCATGAGGTCGGTCTCGGTGGGAGGACGGATGTCCTCGAGGGTGACCACCCCGTAGAGCTCGGCCACCGGCGGCAGGACGCGGACCTCGAGTCCGACGCCTGCCGCGGTGATCGTCACCTCGCGCAGGAGCGCCGCGGGCGCCGTGGGGATCGCCACGAGCATGGCGTCGGCGCGGTACTCCTCGGCGGCGCGGGCGATGTCGTCGCGCGTGCCCACGACGTTGACGCCCATGATCCGCAGCCGGCGCTTGTCGGGGTCGTCGTCGAGGAGCGCCACGGGCACGTACTCCGCATCGGGCTGGCGCAGCAGCGCCTCGAGCACCTGGATGCCGCCGCTGCCGGCCCCCAGCACCAAGAGGCGCTTGCGGTCGACCGGGTCGGGCCGGAGGCGGCGCTCGTGCGCCGAGCGGATGGCGACCCGCACACCACCGCAGAACACGAAGGCCAGCGCCGCCGCGGCGAGGGGCACGCTCGCGGGGACCGAGCGCCCCGCGGCGAGGGCGAGCAGGAACAGCACGAGGCCGACCGCACTGATGGTCTTGGCCAGGGCGGTGACCTCGTCGAACGTCCCGTAGCGGTAGCGGCCGACGTAGAGCCCGAAGGCGTAGCCCACCGGGACGGCGAGGATGACTGCGATGCCCACGAACACGGCGAGGTCGGGCCACCGGTGGTCCGGGACCGCGAAGTCGAACCGGGCGAGCTCGGCGAGGACCAGCGCCGCGGCCCACGCGGCGGCGTCCGCCACCACCTGGAGGACATGGCGGGTCCGACGGCTGAACCGGAAGGACGGCGCCGAGCCTGCGATCGGTGGGGTCGTGTCGTCCATCGGGCGCACCAGGCTACCCGCGCTGGGTGCTGAGCCCCCTGCCCCCCGTACACTCATGCCCCGTGGACACCCCCCGCGTCGAGCAGTTCGAGCTGCGCGACTACCTCCAGATCCTGCGCCGTCGGTGGCTGACCGTCGTCGTCGTCACCGTCGTGTGCACCGGGCTCGCGCTCGCCTACTCGCTGAGCCGCTCGCCGGTCTACGAGGCCACCGCGGAGGTCCTGATCCAGCGCAGCACCTCCCAGGCGATCGTCAGCCCGGATGGCGGTGGCGAGACCGGCATCCCCACCGAGCTCCAGGTCGCCACCAGCCGATCGGTGCGCGAGGCCGTGGCCAAGGAGGTGGGCCACGAGGTCGTCATCGATGCCAACAGCATCGAGGGCACCAACGTCATCGCGATCACGGCCCAGGCCGGGTCACGGGCCCAAGCCATCCGCGACGCCAACCGGTACGCGCGCACGTTCATCGACGTACGTCGCAAGCAGTCGATCGACGACTTCCTCGAAGCGGCCGACACCGTGCAGCAGCGGATCTCCGAGCTCGACGCCCAGCTCGCGGCGGCGCCCGGGTTGGACGAAGCGGCCCGGCTCACGCGCCAGCGCGACACGTTCCTGAACGAGCTCGACCAGCTCCGGTTCGCCGCCACCGCGAGCCAGACCGGCGGCGCGCAGATCGTGAGCCGTGCGGTGAGCGCCTCGAAGGTGCGTCCGAACCCGGCCCGTGACGCCGCCGCGGCCCTGGTCGCCGGGCTCGTCCTCGGCATCGCGCTCGCGTTCCTGCGCGACTACCTCGACGACTCCATCAAGTCGAAGACCGACCTCGAGCGCGCAACCGACGGCATCACGGTCGTCGGCATGCTGCCCGCTGTGCCCGGCTGGCGCGAGAGCGGTCCACCCCGCATCGTGTCGCTCACCGATCCACAGTCGGTGTACACCGAGGCCTACGTCACGTTGCGCACCTCGCTCCAGTTCCTCAGCCTCGAGCGCTCGATGCGCATGATCCAGGTCACGAGCCCGAGCGCGGGCGAGGGCAAGACCACCACGCTGGCCAACCTCGGCGTGGTCCTGGCGCGCTCCGGCCAGCGCGTGGTCATGGTGTGCTGCGACCTGCGTCGTCCGCGCATCCACCAGTTCGTCGGCCAGTCGAACTCGGTCGGCTTCACGTCGGTGCTGCTCGGCGAGTCGCCGCTCTCGGCCGCGATCCATCCCGTCGCCGGCCAGCCCGGGCTGGTGCTGCTGCCGTCGGGCCCGCCGCCGCCGAACCCGGCCGAGCTGCTCTCGACGCCGCGTGCGGCCGAGGTGCTCCAGGCGCTCCAGGCGAACTGCGACATCGTGCTGGTCGACAGCCCGCCGATCCTCCCCGTCGCCGACGCGACCGTGCTGTCGCACCTCGTCGACGCGACCATCGTCGTGGCCCGGGCCGGCAAGACCTCCCGCCGCTCGCTGCACCGGGCCGTCGAGGTCCTCCAGCAGGTCGACGCCCCGCTCGTCGGGACCGTGCTCAACGGCATGCGGCAGTCGTCGAGCGACGGCTACGCGCTGGCCTACGGGTACGGGTACGGGCACGAGGAGCCCAAGAAGGGGCTCCGGCGCAACGGCAAGGACGCCGGCGACGAGCCCGAC
>CAZKTS010000363.1:0-1807 GCA_964555735.1 uncultured Bifidobacteriaceae bacterium | reverse complement strand
CCGACGGTCGCGTCTTCTACGTGTCGCTCCACGAATGGCCCCTCTATCCCGGCAGCGGGAAGCTCGACGAGCAGGGCGCGGGTGAGGGTCTCGGCACCACGCTCAACGTGCCGTTGCCCGCCGGCGCGACCGGCGACGTCTACCTCCGGGCGTTCGACGAGGTGATCGAGCCCGCGGTCGCCGCGTTCGCGCCCACGTGGGTGCTCGTCTCCGCGGGCTACGACGCCCATCGCGCCGACCCGCTCACCGGCCTCGCGCTCAGCTCGGGCGACTACGCCGCGCTGGCCGCACGCGTCGCGGCCCTCGCCGCGCCCGGCCGCCTCGCGGTGTTCCTCGAGGGCGGGTACGACCTCGAGGCCCTGCGCGACTCCGTCGCCGCGACCCTCCCGCCCCTCGTCGGCGCCGCCCCCTCTCCCAGCGAGCGTCCCACCACCGGCGGCCCCGGCGGCGAGGTCGTCCGGGCGGCCGTCGAACGCCGGCAGCGCCTCTGAAAGGCCTCTTGTCGGCACGTTCCGTCAGTCCATGTCCGACGCAACGTGCCGAGAATGGGGCTTCAAGGGGCTCGGGGACCGGTCGATATCCCTGTCGATGCTGGATCTCGATCGCCTGCTGCGCCTCGCCGTCGACGAACGAGCCTCCGACGTCCACCTGAAGGTGGGCGCCCGTCCGTTCCTGCGGGTCGACGGCGTGCTGCGCGAGACACCGCTCGAGCTCGTGGAGGCGGCCGACACCGAAGCGATGGCCCAGCGGCTCCTCCCGAGCGCCGCGGCCGAGACGCTGCGGATCCGCGGTGACGCCCATGTGGTCTACGGCCTGGCCGGACTCGGCCGATTCCGGGTCAGCGTCTTCCGGCAGCGCGGACACATCGGGGTGGTGCTCCGGCGCGTCGTCCCCGGGGTGCCGGGCATCGACGCGCTCGGGCTCCCCGGCGTGGCAGCCGACCTCGCCTCGGCGCCCAGCGGGCTCGTCCTCGTGACCGGACTCGCGGGCTCGGGGCGGACGTCCACGCTCGCGGCACTCGTCGACCATGTGAACGAGCACGCGGCACGCAACATCGTGACCATCGAGCAACCCGTCGAGGTCGTGCACGCCGACAAGCAGTCGATCGTGAGTCAGTGCGAGGTCGGGGTCGACGCCGGCTCGTACGACGACGCGCTCGCGGGCGCGCTCGCACGCGATCCCGACGTGGTCGCGGTCGGTGCGCTGCCCGATGCCGACGCCACGCTTGCCGCGCTCGAGATCGCCGACGCGGGTGGGCTGGTGTTCGCGGTCAGCCTCGCGGTCGGTGCGGTGGACGCGGTCCGGCGATGCATCGATCAGTTCCCGCAGGACCGCCGCGACCCCGTGCGCGCGCTGCTCGCGCGGACGCTGCGCGGCGTGCTGTGCCAGCGGCTCGTGCCGCGCGCCGGCGGCCGCGGTCGCGTGCCCGCCGTCGAGGTGCTCGTCGCCAACGCACCCGTGACCGAAGCGCTCGCCGATCCTGACGGTGCCGCGCGGCTGGACGCGCTCGTCGCCGACGGCGAGTTCTGGGGCATGCAGACGTTCGACCAAAGCCTCGCCGCGCTCTATCGGCGCGGTCTCGTGGAGCGCGACGTCGCGGTCGCGCACGCGACCTATGCGCCGACCCTCCGCATGGCGCTCGAGGCAGCCGATCGCGACCGCGCGGTCGCGTGAGGCGCTACGGCTAGGACTCGGCCTCCACCACCGCGCCGTTGGGGCTCGGCGCGTTGCCGTCATCGGCCTTCAGCAGCTCGGCGAGGCCACCGACCGCACCGAAGAGCCCGGACATCTCGGTGGGCAGGAAGAT
>CAZKTS010000362.1:0-4831 GCA_964555735.1 uncultured Bifidobacteriaceae bacterium | reverse complement strand
GGTGGCGCCACGATGTTCGGCACCGGCGTGAACCCCGGCTTCGTCAACTTCTTCGCGCTCGTGAGCGCCCAGATCTGCGACCGGGTCGACCAGGTGCGCGTGCTCGAGTCGGTGGACGCCTCGGCCTACGAGAGCAAGGAGACGCAGGAGAGCGTCGGGTTCGCGCAGCCGCTCGACACCCCGGGCCTCGTCGACATGACCCGCGCGGGCAGCGCGGTGTTCGAGGACGCGGTCGCGCTGATGGCCGACGCCCTGGGCGTCGAGCTCGACGAGATCACGTTCGACTGCGACTACGCCCCCGCCACCGCCGACAACGACCTCGGGTTCATGCTGATACCCGAGGGCACGGTCTCGGCGATCGACGGCCGCTGGCGGGGACGAGCCGGCGGCCGCGACGTCATCGTCCTCACCTACCAGTGGACGATGGGCCGCAACGTCGACGCCCCGTTCAAGGTCCGCCACGGCTACTTCGTCGAGATCGACGGCGAGCCGGCGGTGCGCTCCCAGTTCCAGATCCTGCCGCCGCCCGACTGGTCGGAGCCCGGCTACATGGGGCTGGGCATGATCATGACGGCCATGCCGTCGGTGAACGCGATCCCGGCCGTCGTGGCCGCCCCGCCCGGCATCGCCACCCACGCCACCCTCCCCCTGGTGACCGCCCGAGGCTTCGTCACCCCCTGACCCGGTCAAGAGCCGCTGACCCGGCAAGGGCCGCTTCTTGGCACGTTGCGTGTCAGATGGACTGACGGAACGTGCCAAGAAATCGGCTCTAGCCCTTGACCTGGCCCTCGACCGGGCCCTGTCAACGGGGGCCCAACCGGGGAATCCCGGGGATTTCGGCGTCAACCCGGGGCTTCGGGGTGCCGATGGTTCCCGCAATGGCGGGAGTGGTTCGGGAGGCCCACGCCGGCGCCTTGGCGCCAGCTCATGTCCCGGCGCGTCCGACGCGAGAGCGTCAGGTGGGAGCGCCGGGGATCGAGCGCGCCCGGCCGCCCTCGATCTGGCGCCGCCTGGCCCGCATGCTCGCCGGCGCCCCCGGCGTCGCCCTCGCGGCCGTCGTCGTCGGCGTGGCCGCGGCGTGGTTCGCGACCGACCACGACCTGCTCCTCCTCTATGCGGACGCCCGGTCGCACCTCACCATCGCCCGCCGGCTGATCGACGGCCCGACCGCGGGCCTGATCCAGCTCGGCACGGTCTGGCTGCCGCTGCCCCACATCCTCCTCGTGCCGTTCGTCGCGTTCCAGGGCCTCTGGAGCAGCGGCATGGCCGCGGTGCCGCTCGACATCCTCTGCCTCGTCATCGAGGCGCTCTCGATCTGGTCGATCACGCGCACGATGCGCACCCCGCGCTGGGTCGCGTGGATCGCCGTCGCGCTCTTCCTCACCAACCCGTCCATCCTCTATCTCCACACCACCGCGCTCACCGAGCCGGTGCTGTTCGCGGCGATGCTCGGCACCGTCGCGATGCTCGCCAAGTGGGCGGTGCGCGAGAAGCCCTACAGCGGCGGCGAGCTCGCCGTCTTCTGCGGCCTCCCCGCGGCGGCAGCGGTGCTGGCGCGCTACGACGGCTGGGCGTTCGTGGCCGCGGCGACGGTCTTCGTGCTCGTCGTCGCGAAGCTGCGCTGGACCGGCTGGCGCTACCCGCTGCACGTGACGCGCTGCTTCGCGACCGTGCCCGCGATCGCGGCGCTCTGGTACCTGTGGTTCAACTGGGTGAACTGGGGCGACCCGCTCGAGTTCCAGCGCGGCAAGTACTCCGCGCAGGCGCAGCAGGAGATCCTCGCCAAGGCCGGCCTGCTGCCCGAGCAGCACGACCTCGTGCGCAGCCTCGGCACCTACTCGTCGGCGATCGTGCGCGGTGCCGGATGGATCCTCGTCATCGGCGGCATCCTCGGGATGCTGGCCTGGGCGTGGCGCAGCCGGTGGCGGCCCGAGGGTCTCGCGCCGTGGCTCCTCGTCGTCGTGCCGTTCGGCTTCTACGTGATGTCGCTCTACACCGGCCAGATCGCGCTGCGCCTCGACGAGCACGGCGGCCAGTCGATGTTCAACCTGCGCTACGGCGTGATGATCGTGCCCGGCCTCGCGGTGTTCGCCGCGCTGGGCGTGTGGCGCGCGTCGGGCGCGACCGCGGGACGGCGTTGGCGGCACGCGGCGTTCGGCATCGGTGCGCTCGTGTTCGTCGCGGTCCAGGCCGGCGCGTGGTGGCCGGCATGGAAGGACGTGCCGGTCGTCGAGGAGGGCCTGCTCCAGGCGAAGGCCGGCGCACCACAGCGCCGCGCCGCGGAGTGGCTGCGCGACAACGCAGGCAGCGGCACCGTCCTCATCGACGACTCGATCAACCCGCTGCTCCCCGTCATCGACACCAGCCTCGACCGCGCCATCGCCCCGTTCTCCGGACCGCGCTGGACGCGCGCGCTGAAGAACCCCGCCCGCGCCCAGTGGGTCTTCGTCGACGAAGGCAACCCCCAGGACGCGGTGCGCAACGCCATCCGGCGTGACCCCGGTGTCCTCGACGATCTGCGGCTGCGCTTCGAGGACGGCCCGGTGCGGGTCTACGAGAGCAGGAACCCGCTCCCGTGAGCACGACCTCGCCGTCGCCGATCCCCACGAACCCGCGTCTGGGGGACGTCCTCGTCGCGCGCGGCGCGATCACCCGCGAGCGGCTCATGGAGGCGCTCGCCAAGCAACGCACCGAAGGCGAGCGACTCGGGCAGGTGCTGCTCAGCGAAGGCGACGTCACGCGCCGCGAGCTGTTCGTCGCCCTCGCCGAGAGCTGGGGCGTGCCCGTCGTCGACCTGATCAACGACCCGCCCGACCCGGAGCTGCTCGAGCTCGCCGGCGTGGACCGGATGCTGCGCCAGCGCTGGGTGCCGCACCGGACCGAGACACGGGTCATCAACGGGCAGCCCCATCGCGTCATCGTCGTCGCGACCGCCGACATCCCCGACGACGCACTCACCGCCCAGGTGGGCGAGGTGTTCCCCGACGACGACGTCCGCATCGAGGCCACCACCGACTGGGACATCGACCAGGCCGTGCTCCTCGGGTGCGAGCAGACGGTGGTCGAGGAGGCGGCCGAAGGCCTTGCGCAGCGCACGCCCGACTTCTCCGCCCAGAACGGCTGGGTGCCGTGGCACATCGCGGCGTTCGTGATCACGATGACCGCCCTCATCACCGCGACGGTGCTGAACGCGAAGGCGACGCTGGTTGCGGTGCTCATCGCGGTCAACGTGATGTTCTTCATCGGCGTCGCGTTCAAGATCGTCGCCTGCGCGCTCGGCATGGCCCAGCTCCACAAGATGGAGAAGGCCGACGATCCCCGGCGCGGCCGGCGGTTGGGCTCGGTGCCGCGCATCCCCGACGCCGACCTGCCCCGCTACACGATCCTCGTACCCGCCTACAAGGAAGCCCAGGTCGTGTCGAAGGTGATCGAGCACATCAACGCGCTCGACTACCCGCGATCGAAGCTCCAGGTGCTCCTGCTCATGGAGGCCGACGACGTCGACACGATCCAGGCCGCCAAGGCCGCGGATCCGCCCGACTTCGTTCGCTTCGTCGTCGTGCCCGCGGGCGGCCCGCAGACCAAGCCCAAGGCGTGCAACGTCGGCCTCGCGCTCGCCGACGGCGAGTTCCTCGTCATTTACGACGCCGAGGACCGCCCTGAGCCGGCGCAGCTGCGCGAGGTGGTGGCGCGCTTCGCCGAAGCCGACGACGACGTCGTGTGCTTCCAGGCCCGGCTCAACTACTTCAACGCGCGGGAGAACGTGCTCACCCGCATGTTCACCCTCGAGTACTCGTTCTGGTTCGACTACATGCTGCCGGGCCTCGACGCCTGGCACCTGCCGATCCCCCTCGGCGGGACGTCGAACCACTTCCGCACGTCGGCCCTGCGCGACCTCGGCGGCTGGGACCCGTACAACGTCACCGAGGACGCCGACCTCGGCATCCGCGCCGCCGCCGTCGGCCAGACCGTCGGCATCACCGACTCCACGACCTGGGAGGAGGCGTGCTCGGAGTGGCGGGCGTGGATCCGCCAGCGCACCCGCTGGATCAAGGGCTACATGGTGACCGCGCTCGTGCACCTGCGCCGACCGTTCCAGCTGTTCAAGCAGGTCGGGGTGCGCGGCTTCGTCGGGCTGATCGGTCTCATCGCGGGAACGCCGGCGATGTTCCTCGCGTGCCCGCTGGTCTGGGCGTGCTGGCTCTACTTCTTCCTCGGCGGCACGATCAACGACTTCCACCTGCCCGGCTGGCTCAAGCTCGCCGGCCTCGCGAACTTCCTGATCGGCAACGGACTGATGATCATCTTCTGCGCGCTCGCAGCTCGCCGCCGGCGCGCGTACGACCTCATGCCGTTCTCGCTCCTCAACCCGTTCTACTGGCTGCTCCACTCGATCGCGGCCTGGCGCGCGCTCGGTCAGCTCGTCTTCAGCCCGTTCCACTGGGAGAAGACGCCGCACGGCATCGTGCACGGCGCCCACAAGCCCAAGATCGAAGAGCGCGTCGCGGTCGGCGTCGGCCTGGCCGCCGCGACCCCGGCTGCGTCGGTCGACGGCTGGCCCACGGACAGCGTGCCGCCGCCGATCCGCTGGCAGGCGAACCCGTCGGGCGGGTCCCAACCGCCCGCCGACTAGGAGATCGCCTCGAGCCGTCGGTCGTAGTCGGCCGCGAGCTCGGTGAGCTGGTCGGCCGCACCGCCGTGCTTGGCCGGCGCGTGCATGGGTGCGAGCGTCTGGATGTCGAGCTCCGCGAGCTCACGGATCATCCGGCCGGTCGCGGGCGCGATCACCGAGCCGTTGAAGAAGTCCTCCGCGGCCGCGGCCCGCTCGACG
>CAZKTS010000361.1:0-1978 GCA_964555735.1 uncultured Bifidobacteriaceae bacterium | reverse complement strand
CGGCTCCAGGAGCACATCGAGCTCGTCATCCTCTCCGTGGGGCTCGGGCTGCTCATCGCGGTGCCGCTCGCACTCCTGAGCGCGCGCTACCGACGCCTCTACGGCCCGGTCCTGGCCGTCACGGGGATCGTGTACACGATCCCGTCGCTCGCGCTCTTCGCGCTCCTGCTCCCGATCACCGGCCTCGCGCAGGAGACCGCGGTGATCCCGCTCGCGGGGTACACGCTGCTCATCCTGGTGCGGAACATCGTCACCGGACTCGACGGCGTGCCCGACGACGTGAAGGACGCGGCGCAAGGGATGGGCTACTCGCGACTGCGCCAGACCATGAAGGTCGAGCTTCCGCTGGCGATGCCGGCGATCATCGCGGGCATCCGCATCGCGACGGTGACGACCATCGGGCTCGTGACCGTCACCGCGCTCATCGGCCAGGGCGGCCTCGGCCAGCTCCTGCTCGACGGCTTCCGACGTGACTTCCGGACGCCGCTCACCGTGGGGATCGTGCTCTCGCTCGGGTTGGCGATCATCATCGACCTGTTCCTCGTCGTCGTGCTGCGCGTGGCGACCCCGTGGCGCCGCGCGCGCGCGTCGGGGCGGTAGGCGGGCATGGACTTCCTGAACGACGTCGCCGGCTTCTTCGACAACAGCGACCACTGGTCGGGCAACGAAGGCATCCCGACCCTGTTCGCGGAGCATCTCCAGCTCACGATCGTGTCGGTGCTCGTCGCCGCCGCGCTCGCGCTCCCGCTCGGGATCGCGCTCGGCCACTGGCGCCGCGGCGGGGCGATCGCGATCAACATCGCCAACGTGGGCCGGGCGCTGCCCGCACTCGCGCTCCTCATCCTCATGGTGCAGTGGGTCGGCATCGGCGAGCCGGAGGGGCTGCTCGCACCGGTGCAGTCGATCCCCGCGTTCGTGGCCATGGTGGCGTTGGCGATCCCCCCGATGGTCGCCAACGCGTACGTGGGCATGGCGTCGGTCGACGACGAGGTGCGGGAGGCGGCGTCGGGCATGGGCATGCGCGGCCGTCAGGTGCTGTCGCGCATCGAGCTGCCGATGGCGCTGCCGTTGATCATGGCGGGGGTGCGCACGGCCGCGGTCGCCGTCGTCGCGACCGCGACGCTCGCCGCCTACGTCGATGCCGGTGGTCTCGGGCGCTACATCGTCGACGGCTTCGCGGTGCAGGACAACGTCAAGGTGTTCGTCGGCGGGCTGCTCGTGGCGTTGCTCGCGGTGATCGTCGAGCTGTCGCTCGCGCTGCTCGAGCGCGTGCTGGTGTCACGCGGCCTGCGCACCGGCGGTAACAAGATCGCCAAGGAGATCGAGCGCGAGACCGCCGCCGACGCCGGCCTGGACACGGTCCTGCCGTGACGCGGTGCTAGGGCTCCGGGTCGGGCCGTCGGCGATCCAGGGGCGGGGGGTCTTCGCCACGCGTCCGTTCGCACCCGGTGAGGTGGTGGAGCGGTGTGAGGTGATCCGGCTCCCGGGCGCGGAACGGGCGACGCTCGCGGCGACCGCGCTGGCGCCGTACCTCTTCGGGTTTCCGGACGACGACGTCGTGGTGGCGCTGGGCTACGGCAGCCTCTACAACCACAGCGACACCCCGAACGCCCGGTACATCAAGGACGCGGACGCCAACGTGGTCGTCATCGTGGCCGAGGAAGCCATCGCCCCGGGCGACGAGATCACCATGCGGTACCTCAACTGGTCGCCGCGGTGGGCCGACCGAACCTGACCGTCGCCGCGCACCGTCGCCCACGCGCGCGGGTCGTCGGCCCGGTGTGGAAGAGTTCTTCTCTTCACGGGGGATCCGATCGGGCGCTGATCCTCCGTGCGTTCCGCAACGAATGCAGCCCGTACCGCACCAGTGCTCCATCGGACGATCCTGAGAGGACATCATGAAGAAGGCACGCATGCGCCGCCGCGGCTTGTCGCTCGGCGCGATGGTGGTGGTGGGCTTCGCACTTGCGCTCACCAT
>CAZKTS010000360.1:0-6301 GCA_964555735.1 uncultured Bifidobacteriaceae bacterium | reverse complement strand
CGGTGCACGATCGGATGCGCAAGCTCGTGAGTCGCGTGTTCACGCCGCGTGCGGTCGCCGCGCTCGAGCCCGTGGTCGTCGATGTCGTCACCGAGCACCTCGAGCCGCTCGAAGGCCGTCGCGACTTCGACCTGCTCTCGGTGTTCGCCGCGCCGTTCCCGGTAGAGGTGATCTCGCAGATCCTCGGCGTCCCCAAGGAGGATCGCCAGCAGATCCGCCACTGGACCGACGACATGCTCCACCGCGAGCCCGACGACCCGCGCCCCACACCCAAGGGCATGGAGTCGGGCCTGCACCAGGTCCTGTACTTCCTCGAGTTGTCGAAGGCGAAGCGTGCGAAGCCGGGTGACGACATGGTGAGCCGGCTCACCGAGGTCGAGGTCGCCGACGACGACGGCGAGCTGCACAAGCTCACCGACGAGGAGATCGCCGGGTTCGCGACGCTGCTGGCGGCGGCGGGCAGCGAGACCGTCACCAAGCTCATCGGCAACGGCGTCGTGCTCTTCCACCGCAACCCCGCCGAGTGGCAGAAGCTCCTCGACGAACCGCCGAAGGTCGTCAACGCGGTCGAGGAGGTGCTCCGCTACTGGGCGCCCTCGCAGTACCAGGGCCGTTTCACCCATCAGGCTTCGGTCTGGCACGGCGTCGAGATCCCGGTCGACCAGCCCGTGTTCCTCGTCACCGGCGCGGCGAGCCGCGACGAGCGCGCCTACGACGACCCCGACCGCTTCGACATCGACCGCGAGATCGGACTGGCCGTCGGCCTCGGTCACGGGATCCACTCGTGCCTCGGCGCCGCGTTCGCGCGCCTCGAGAGCAAGGTCGCCTTCGAGCAGATCGCGCAGCGGTGGCCGGACTACGAGGTCGACGAGGGCGGACTGCGCCGCGTGCAGATGTCGAACGTCGCCGGCTTCTCCAACGTGCCGGTCGCGGTCGCGGCCTGACGTCTTGCCCCGCGAGCTCTCCGCGGCCGAGGCGGCCGCGCTCGTCCGACCGGTCGACGTCCTCGGCGTCCCGCTCGGCCCGGGTCAGCCGGCAGCGTTCCTCCACGCGCTCGGTGAGCGCGACGACTTCGAGCGCCTCGTCGTGCACAGCGCCCTCCTCGTCGACCTCTACCCGCTGTTCACCCGCGCCGGCGTCCAGCTGCGCAGCGGCTTCTTCGGGCCGGCCGAACGGTTCCTGCGTGACGCCGGTCACGACGTCGAGTACGTCCCGGCCGACTTCCGCCGCTTCGCATTGATCGCGGAGCGCGCGAAGCCGCGTGTGGTCGCCACCGCCGCGACGCCACCCGATGCCGACGGCTTCGTGAGCCTCTCGCTGCACGCCGGCGCGACGGTCGAGGAGCTGCACCGGGCGGGGCGCGATCCCGATCGCCTCGTGGTCGTCGAGACCAACGCGCAGCTCCCGCGCACGGTCGGCCTGCCGCCCGCGTACCCGCACACGTTGCACGTCGACGAGATCGACGTGCTGGTGGCGAGTGACCGGCCACCGTTCGTGATCGCCGATGCCGAACCCACCGAGACCGAGCGCGCGATCGCCGCGCACGCGCTGGAGTTCGTGCGCGACGGCTCCACGATCCAGACGGGCATCGGTGGCATCCCGAGCATGATCGCGACGCTGCTCGCGGCGGGGAGCGGTGGCGACTACGGGATCCACTCGGAGATGTACACCACCGGCCTGATGCACCTGCAACGGTCGGGGAAGGTCACGAACCAGAAGGGCGTCTACGACGGCTTCTCGGTCGCGACGTTCGCCGCCGGCACCGCCGAGCTCTACGAGTGGCTCGACGGCAACGACGCGGTGCGCTTCCTTCCCGTCGACCGTGTGAACGATCCTGCGATCATCACGCGCAACCGCGACATGGTGACGATCAACGGGGCGCTGCTGGTCGATCTCGCCGGGCAAGTTGCGGCCGACTCGATCGGGCTGCGGCAGTACTCGGGCGTGGGTGGCCACGAGGACTTCGTGGCCGTGTCCGGCTTCGAGACGTCGGACCGGTCGTTGATCTGCGTCCCGTCCGCATCCGCCGACGCGGCGGGGAATGTCCGGCCGAGGATCGTCGAGCACCTCCCGCCCGGCACCGCGGTCACGACGCCGCGCCACCAGATCGACGTCCTCGTCACCGAGCACGGCGCGGCCGAGCTGGCGGGCATGAGCGTCCGAGAGCGCGCCCTCGCGATCGCCTCGCTCGCGCACCCCAGCGTGCGCGACTCCCTCCTCGCCTTCGCCGCGACCCGCTGACCCCGCCGGACGGGGTCAGGTCAGGGCCGTGGCGAGGGTGTCGACGAGGGTGTCGACCTGGGCGTCGCTGATGACGAGGGGCGGGCAGTAGGCCAAGGTGTCGGTGCCGATCGGGCGGACGATGACGCCGAGCTCGAGGAGCGCGTTGCGGATGGTGGCCGCATCCTGGTCGGGCCGGAGCCCGGCCGCCCACACCGCGCCCGCGCCGCGCGCGTCGGCCAGAAGGCCGTCGTCTCGCAGCGCGCGCAGGCCTCCCCCGAGTCGCTCGCCGATGGCCGGCGCGCGCGCCAGGAGGCCGTCGTCGCGCAGGATGGCGAGGTTCGCGAGCGCGGCTGCGCACGCGGTCGGGTGACCGGAGTACGTGTGGCCGTGCTTGAGCACGTAGGAGGAGTCCGACTCCAGCGCCGCGCGCACTGCGGGGCCCACGACCACCCCGCCCAGCGGGATGTAGCCGGACGTGACGGCCTTGGCGAACGTGATGAGGTCCGGGGTGACCCCGAAGTGGATCGCACCGAACCACTCGCCGAGCCGGCCGAACGCCGTGATCACCTCGTCGAAGATGAGGTACGCGCCGTGCTGGTCGCAGAGCCGGCGGAGCCCTTCCAGGTAGCCCTCGGGTGGCGGGTACACCCCACCGGCTCCCTGCACGGGCTCGGCGATCACCGCGGCGATCTCGTCGCCGCGCTCGGCGAACAGCGTGGCCGCGGCCTCGAGGTCGTCGGCGGGGAGGTTCACCATGCCTTCCACGAAGGGGCCGAAGCCCTCCTGGTTGCCGGGGAGGCCTTGCGCCGAGAGCCCGCCGTAGGTCACGCCGTGGTAGCCGCGTGAGCGGCTGATCACGATGTGCCGGTCGGGTTCGCCCCGAAGGTCGTGCGCGACCCGGGCGAGCTTCAGCGCCGAGTCGACGGCTTCCGAGCCCGAGCTGGTGAGGAACACGCGCGCGCCGTCCATCGGTGCGAGCGCCGCGACCTCCTTGGCCACCGCGTCGGCCGGCTCGTTCGTGAACGGCTCGAAGCAGTGGTACGCCTCGATGCGCTGCATCTGCGCGTGCACGGCTTCGATGATCTCGGGGCGACCGTGGCCGACGTTGGCGTACCAGAGGCTGCCCATGCCGTCGATGTAGGTCCGGCCGTCGCTGTCCTCGACGGTCGCGCCCTCGCCGCGAACGATGGACACGAACGTCTCGCGCGTCGTGCTGCAGAAGGGGTGGAGGAACGCGCCGGTCATGCAGAGCTCCCTGCTTCGGTGGGTGAGGGGGTGGCGGGCAGCTGGACCATCAAGCGTCGCGCGAGCACGACCTCGACGAGGCCGACCACGGAGATGACCGCGCCGGCGACGAACGCGCCGCTGAGGAACGCCGCGATCAGCGGGTGCGGGAAGTCGCGGTAGTCGATGGCGTGGACGATCTGCTCCTCGACGAGCACGGGGACGGTGACCAGCCCGAGCACGAGCCAGAACCGTTGGCGGGCGAGCTGACTCGCGCGGCGCATCCCCGAGAACACCTTCCGGTCCTCGGCGACGATGACCGGGGCCACCATCGCGAACAGCGTGAAGGCGACGACGCCCGGGACGACGAACAGGAGCAGGCCCACCACGGTGACGACCGTGAGGACGAGGTCTGCGACGAGGAGCCGCACGAACGGCAGCTCACGTGCAACCACGACGATGCGGCGCTTCGGCCGACCCTCGAGGTGATCCTCGAGCAGCTTGTCGAGGAGTCCTGCGTAGAAGACGAAGCCCAGGGTGCCGACGAGCGCGGAGGCGGCGCCGAGCAGCGTGTCCCATCCGGTGCCGGTGAGTCGGTCGGCGTCGATGCCGAGCTCGATCAGCGCGTCGAGCCATGCAGTTGCGCCGAAGACGAGCACCGCGGCGCCGGCAACGCGCCGGAAGTACCGGCGGTAGATGAAGACCGTGTCGCGCAGGACGTCGCCGGCCCCGAAGGGGGCGGCCTGCGCCTCCGGCTCGAGCGCGGTCATGGTCGGAGCGGGTGCGCGCAGGGCCGCGAGGCTGGGGCTACGGCCGCCAGCCGGCGGCCTTGCGCTCCGCGCACGTGGGGCAGATCGGGTAGCGCTGCGGATCCCGGCTGGGGATCCACTTCTTGCCGCACAGCGCGACGATCGCCTCGCCGGTCACCATCGCCCGGGTGATGTCGGCCTTCTTGCAGTAGTGCGCGAAGCGGTCGTGGTCCCCACCGTCGGTGTCGACCCGGTCGGGCGACTCCACCGGGGTCTGGACCGGTGTCTGGGTCGGTGTCTGGACCGGTGCTTGGGTGGTCACGAACGTCGCAGGCACGGAGGGCAGTGTAGGCAAGTGCCGCGATCTCCCGTGCAGTCACCGCCCCGCCGTGCCGATGCCTTCCGGATGGGGTGCAGGCGCGGGGCGGCGCTGATCGTCGCGATCGGACTGACGGTGATGTCGGCCGGGTCGGTGCCGAGCGCGGGCGCGCAGCCGGACGTGCGCCCCGAAGCCGACTGGGCACTCGCGACCCGCGTGCTCGACGCCCGGGACCCCTCGCACTGGACGGTGGCGCTCGCGAGTCACACGGATGGGTCCTTCGTCAACCCGTACCTCGCCGCGTTCGGCGCCATCGGGCTCGCCGACGCGGCACGCGTCACCGGCGACGCCCGGTACGCGGACGCGGCCTGGCAGCAGGCGGAATGGCACGCGGGTGCGATGGACGCCGACGGCTACGTGACGGACTACCGCGTCGACGGCGGCACCCTCGTCTCGACCGGCACGGCCGACGCCACCGACGCGTATGCGGGGATGTTCCTCCTCACCGTGGAGGCCGCGCAGTGCGCCGCGCCGGATGCGGCACGCCTCGCCGCCCTGGCGCCGAAGCTCCGGCTCGGGGTGCAGGCGATCCGCTCGACGCTCCGGCCCGACGGCCTCACCGGCGCGAAGCCCGGCTGGGACGTGGCGTACCTCATGAACGACGCGGAGGCATTCGCCGGTCTGCAGGCCGCGGCGCGCCTCGGACGAGTGCTGGGTGATCGGCAGCTCGCGCGGGACGCGATCGACGCCGCGCGGCGTGTGCGACGTGCCGTCGCGCGCCTGTGGAACCCGACGTCCGGTGCGTTCGACTGGGCGGTGCACGGCGACGGCGTTCGGGAGCCCACGCGCTGGGCGTCGCTGTATCCCGACGCGGTGAGCCAGGTGTGGGCCGTCCGCTACGGCCTGGTGCGCGGGAGTCGGGCCGACGCGTTGCTCACGCAGTTCCTGGCCGCGCACCCGAACGCGCACGACCCCGACGCGATCGACCTGATCGACGGCACGCTCACCCGGACCGGCTCCTGGCCCGGCCTCGCGCTGGCCCTTCGGGCCGTCGACCCGGATGCGCCGCGCCGGTACGTCGACGGAACGCTCGCCGCGTCGGCGCGCTCCGGCGCGGCGTGGCCGTACTCGGTGCAGACCGCCGGGGAGATCCTTGCCGTCGACGCCGTGGACGCGGTGGACGCCGCCGGCGGCGCCGGGTGCGACCGCTTGCCGGACCGGACCGCGACCTGACGGTAACGTCACCCGGCGTGAAGGCACTGCTGTACGGCGTGAAGCCGGACCCGATCCCCGCGCCGACCGGCGACGACGCGGACAACCACCTCCTTCGGGGGCTCGCGCAGACGCCGATGCGCCTCGTCGACGACTTCGCCGACCCCGGGTTCCTCCGTCCCGACTGGGTCGTCACGAAGCCGCGACTCACGGGCATCTGCGGCTCCGACTCCAAGCAGGTGTTCATGGACTGGGGCGAGGTCCGCAGTCCCGACAACCCGATGAAGGCGTTCTTCTCGCTCCCGCAGGTGCTCGGCCACGAGGTGGTCGCCGACGTCGTCGCCCTCGGCCCTAAGGCCGAAGGTCTCGACGTCGGTGATCGGGTCGTCCTGAACCCGTGGTTGTCGTGCGGGCCGCGCGGCGTCGACCCCATCTGCCCGGCGTGCGAGATCGGCGACTTCAGCCTCTGCGCCAGCTTCGCCGTCGGGCCGATCGCGCCCGGCATCCACACCGGCACGTCCAAGGACGCGAGCGGGGGCTACGCGGAGCTGATGCCCGCGCACGACTCGATGCT
>CAZKTS010000359.1:0-27537 GCA_964555735.1 uncultured Bifidobacteriaceae bacterium | reverse complement strand
TGGTCGCGGTCGTCCACCACGGCGTCGACGATCACCGTCTCGGCCGAGAAGCCGCTCGCGGGACGGTCGAGCGCGGCCACACGCACCGGGGCGCGGAGGCGCTCGGTGAGCCACGCGCCGAGCACCGCGGCGCGCGCGTCGTCCTCGGTCGCGAGGTGCGGCTTCACGTGTCGTCGCGGGGCCAGACCGCGGGGCGCTTCTCCACGAACGCGGCCATGCCCTCACGCATCTCCGGCCCCATGATCGAACGCTGGAAGACGCGCACGTCCGGCTGGCGCAGCGATCGGTTGATGTCGTCCTTCAGCATCGCGGTCGCGCGCGGCGCCAGCCGGCGGAGCTCCCGGCACGTCTCGGCGACGGCATCCGCGAACCCGTCGTGGGCCACCACTCGCGCCACCAGCCCCATCCGCAGCGCCTCCTCCGCGTCGAGCCGCGCCGCGGTCATCAGCAGGTAGCGCGCGTTGCCGACGCCGACCTGGTCGGCGAGCCGCGCCGACATGAACGGGTCGGGAGCGCCCCGCAGCAGCTCCGGCACCCGGAACGTTGCCTGGTCGGACGCGATGGCGAAGTCGCTGTACAGGACGAGGTCGAGACCGCCGGCGTGGCAGATGCCGTTGACCGCCGCGACCACGGGTTTGCGACAACGCTCGAGGTGACGGAACGGGAAGTGGTCGGTGGGATCGTGCTCGGCCGCGAGGGTCGGGTCGTTCGTGCCGCCTGCCATGTCCCCGCCGACCGCGAACACGTCGTCCGTGCCGGTGATGCACAGGACCGAGATCGTCGGATCGGTGTCGGCGGCGATCGCGGCGCGCTTCACGCCTCGGTACATCGCCTGGGTCATCGCGTTGCGACGGTCGACGCGGTCGATGCGGACGGTCAGGACACCGTCCTCGATGTGCGCGTCGAGGTGCGGCGAGCCGAGATCGAGGGGCGCCACCACGTCAGAGCTTGAACAGCGTCGCGGCGTTGTCGTGCAGCACCTTGGCGAGCACGGCGTCGTCGAGCGAGCCGAGCGCCTGGCTCGCGTACTCACGCGGCAGCTGGCCGGCCGATCGGGGGCCCGGGTGCTGGCACGTGGGGTGGGGGTAGTCGGTCTCGTAGAGGATGTTGTCGGGGTAGGCGACGATCGCGTCGCGCGCCACCTGCTCCTCGAACCAGAAGCACCCGAAGATCTGGCGTCGGAAGTAGTCGGACGGGAGCAAGTCGTACTCCGGGTGCTCGTCGAGCACGCCACCGTTGCGCCACTGCCAGTCGAAGGTCTCGAGCGCGCCGGGGATCCACCCCACGCCCGACTCCACCGAGACGAACGACACCTCGGGGAAGCGGTGGCACACGCCGCCGAAGATCAGGTCGGCGATGCTGCGCATGTTGTCGAGGAAGATCAGCGACGAGACCTTGGCGAAGTTGGTCATCCACCCCATCTCGGCCGGATCCTCCATGAGGAGCCCCATCGAGCCGCCGCCGACGTGGAACGTCACGGGCACATCGGCGTCGCGTGCCGCGGCCCAGATCGGATCCCAGTGGCGGTGCGCCAGGGGCGGTTCGCCGTAGTCCTGGGGCTGGTTGCAGAAGTTGACCGCGCGGTGTCCGGCGGCGACGCAGCGGGCGATCTCCGCGACCGCGAAGTCGACGTCCCAGAACGGGACCGCGCAGATCGGGAGCAGGCGCTCCGGATCCGCGCTGCACCAGTCGGTGAGGAAGTCGTTGTAGGCGCGGACGCACGCGGCGACGACGTCGCGGTCACCCATCCGGAGGAAGTAGCCGTTCCCGAACCCGCCGACGTTGGGGTAGAGGACCTGCGCTCGGATGCCCTGCTCGTCGAGGAACTGCAGCCGCGCCTTCGCGTCGTACATCGAGGGGTCGATGTCGTCGTAGGTCATGGGCATGGTCGGGATGACGCCGTCGAAGCCTGCCATCGAGAACGCTCCGGGCGTCCCGATGCGCTCGCCGCCGGCCATCCACACGTCGCGACCGTCGATCCGCTCGATGTGCGGGACGCGGTCGTGCCACGCCGCCGGGACCCGGGCGGTCCAGACGTCCGGCGGCTCGGTGAGGTGGGTGTCGACGTCGATCACGTCGAAGCGTTCGAAGAGGTCGGCGGGCATGGCCGCCAAGGTAGTCACCGGCCCGAGGGTCGCGTCAGGGCGTGGCTCGCGGACCGTCGCAGCCGGGATTGGCGCCGAGCCCGAGCCGACCGGCGAGTGCGAGCCCCCTCCGTCCGGCCAACCGGCCCGCCGCGGCCGTGAAGCCGACCTCGATCCGGCCGAGCGGGCGGGCCGCTCGCGCGTGCCGTCGGACCGCCTCGCGGTCGTTGGCGCGGATCGCCTCACGCATCGCGCGGAAGTGGTACCAGGCCAGCGTCTGCGGACGGGCCGCGAGTCGGTCCCCGTACTTCTCGATGAGGTGCTCGAACGCGGCGAGGGCGCGGGTGGGTGTCGCCACGTGGTCGGACCGCCCGCGCGCAACCTCCACGAGCACGTCGTCCACCACGAGCACGTCGTGATCGGCACCGAGCGCGCTGATCACGAAGTCGCGGTCGACCAGCGCCGGCTGCTCGGGGTCGAAGCGCGCGTCACCGACGATGGCGCGGTCGACGAGCAGCGTCTGCGTGCTGATCCCTCGGACGCACCCGGCGAGCACGTCGTCACCGTTCGACCGGGTCGACGCGGCCAGTCGCGGACCGCCGCGGTCCCCGGTTCGCCAGCAGCAGCCCACGACACCAACGTGCCGTCCGTCCGACGACACCGGCGCGTGCCGGAGCGCGCCGAGCTGGACCGTGAGCTTGGTCGGCAGCCAGCGGTCGTCGGAGTCCTGGAAGGCGACCAGGCGCGCGTCGGTGGCCGCGAGACCGGCGTTGCGTGCGACGCACTGACCGCCCCGGTCCAAGAGGCGGACGTGACGAACGCGGGCGTCGGTGAAGCCGCGGGCGATGTCGTCGCTGCCGTCGTCGGACGCGTCGTCGACCAGGAGGAGCTCGAGGTCGCGGTGTGTCTGCTCCAGCACGCTGCTGATCGCCGCGGCCAAGGAGTCGCGGCGGTTGCGGTACGGCAGGATCACGCTCACGTGCTCCGGGCCGCGATCGCTCACGCCGACCCGTCCAGGCTCCGCACGATGGCGCCGAGCCGCTCGTTCTGCACCGCGAGATCGTGCTCGCGCACCACGAACTCGCGCCCGGCGCAGCCGAGCCGGTCGCGCAGCTCGGGATCGGCCGCGAGCACCGCCAGCCGTTCGGCCATGGCGGCGACGTCCCCCTCCTCGACGAGGTAGCCGGTCGTGCCGTCGATCACGGCTTCGCCGGTCCCGCCCGAGTCGGTGACCACCACCGGCAGGCGGGCGGCCGACGCCTCGAGGATCGAGCCGCCCAACGCTTCGACCGCGCCCTGGGGCGTGCGGACGTTGTGCTGCAGGTACACGTCCGAGCGCGCGAAGTGGGCCCACACCGCTTCCTGGGGCACGTGCCCGATGAACCGGACGTGATCGCCGATCCCGAGCTCGGTGACGAGCGCTTCCAGCGCCGGCCGTCGAGGTCCGTCGCCGATCAGGTCGAGCCGCATCGGGATGGGGCCCGCGGCCGCGCGAGCGAAGGCCCGGATGGTGCGATCGACGCCCTTGACGCCCGCGAGCCGGCTCGCGGTCGTGACCACGATCGGCCCGTCCGTGTCGGCGTGCTCCCGACACGGGATGGCCTCGACCGGGATCCCGACGCTGTGCACCTGGGTGTGGTCCTCGCCGATGCCCACCGCGACGAGCGTCTGTCGGAGGAACCGCGACCCGCACAGCACGACGGAGGCCCGGTCGGCGACGGCGAGCATCCGATCGCGGGCGACGCCCGCCTGCGTGGCGCGCGTGACGTCGCTGCCACCCGCGTGGACCACCAGCGGCAGCGTCGAGAGCGCGCGTCCGCGCAGCACCCGCAGGTACGGCTCGACGTTCCACGCGAACATCCCGTACGCCACGGTTGCCTCGTGGAGCTGCCGGCGCGCGTGGCGGTCGCCGAGCCACCCGATCGTCTGGCCCGGGTTCGGCGTCCCCGCCGAGCACCATGCCGTCACCCGGCGGTCGAGCTGGCGGACCGGACGGGGGCGCGCGTCGAGCACGTCGACGGACGTCGGTGAGCCGACCCTGCGATGGTGCGGCGCCGGGAAGGCGACGAGCATGCGGGGGTCGGGCAGCGCGGGGAGCTGGCGCACGACGAAGCCGTCCGCGTACTTCCCCGTGAACATGGAGAAGAGGACCGCTGTGCGCATCCGACCTCCGTCCACGCCCGGCCGCCGAGCGAGCACCAGCGGGTGTGCGACCCTACCCGCATGGCGTCGTCGGTGAGACCCCGGGTGCTCGTCGTGACCGCCTGGTTCCCTCGACGTGAGCGGCCGATGGAAGGCGTCCACGTCCGCGACCAGATCCTCGCGGTGGCGCAGCTCGTCGACGTCGTCGCCGTTGTGCACGTGCCCATGGGCTATCCGGGCCACCTCGGCGGCGGGGGCCTCGTACACCATGCGTGGGAGCACGATGCCCGCTGGACCGGCGGGCTGCCGGTGGTGCGGCTCGTCACCCGACGGGTGCGGCTCCCCGGTGTCTCGCGGGCACTGCGCGTCCGGGCCGCGGTCCGGCTGGCACGCGCGATCGTCGGCCCTGCGGGCGTCGACCTCGTGCACGGCGAGACGAGCGTCGTCGCGAGCGAGCTCGTGGCGATCGGGCGAGCCCTGGGGGCGCCGACCGTGCTCACGGACCACTGGGGAGATCTCGTGACCGGGAAGGTCTCGCGGCGGGCGCAGCGCGCGATACGGCGCGCGATGCGGCGTGTCGACGCGGTCGCCGCATCGGCATCGACGCAGCGCGACGCGCTCGTCGAGCAGCGCTTTGCGCGCGACATCGCCGTCGTTCCCTGCGTCTTCGACGTCGACGCGTTCGCCCGCGTCGACCGTCCGGGTCGAGCACCGGGCGAGCCGGCACACCTCGTGGCGGTCGGCACGCTGGCGACGTCGAAGGGTCAGCGCGACCTTGTTCGCGCGGTCGCCCGGCTGCGCGGCGAAGGGGTGACGGTCACGCTGACGCTCGTCGGCGGGGGTCCGGGACGAGCGCGGGTCGACGCCTTGATCGACGAGCTGGACCTGCGCGACGCGGTCACGGTGACCGGCGAAGCGTCGCGGGCCGAGGTCGCCCGGCACCTGGCCGCCGCGGACGTGTACGTGCTCCCGAGCCATTCCGAGATGTTCTCGGTGGCGACGCTCGAGGCGGCCGGCTCCGGGCTCCCCGTGGTCGCGACGCGCTGCGGTGGCATGGGCGACTACCTGCCCGAGGACGCAACCGTGATGGTGGAGCCGAACGACGTGCCCTCCCTGACCGCCGGCGTGCGCGTCGCAGTGCTGGAGCTCGAAGCGCGGACGGTCGCGGCCCGCCGGGCCGCGCCTGCCCTCCGGCAGCGGTACTCACCGACCGCGGTCGGCCGCGACCTCGCCGACCTCTTCGGCTCGGTCCTGGCGGCGCGGCCCTACACTCACGCGGCCGCCGACGGCCCCGCCGCCGTCGTCGAAGAGGGGGACTGATGACGATCGAGACGAAGTCGCGCGCCGCGTTCCGGGACCTGCTGGACGCGCTCCGGGAGGCCGACGACCGCTGGCTCTCCGACGAATGGGGCGTCACCGACGCCCAGAGCGTCGCCGAGGGGCATCGCGCGCTCCTCCACATCCTCGAGGGCGCGCTCGCGTGCCACTTCGAGTGCGATCCGGCGCACCCCGACTTCCGTCGGATCGTCAACCCCACCCGCAAGATGACCGGTGACAACACCGACGCGGTGTACTTCGAGGCGCCGGTCGACCCGGCGTACTCGTATCGGGTGACGGGCAACCTCGCCGGTGCGGTGTACACCTCGATCACGGTCGAGGCTGGTGCCGCCGACGGCAAGTACTCGACGCGCACCGCGGGCGTCATCAACGACACCCAGTTCGACGTCGCGCCCGACGGCAGCTACGAGCTGTTCCTCGGCGGCGAGCCCCGCGAGCGCAACTGGCTCGCGCTCCCGCCCGACGCCGGACGACTCACCACTCGCCACTACTTCGAGAACGAGGTCCCGGCGGCGGGGGACCCCGATCTGCGGATCCCACTGTCGATCGAGACGCTCGAGACGGTCGAGCCCCCACCGCGCTGGGACGACGACCGCGTCGCGGCGGGGATCGAGCGCGTCGTGAACTACGTCCGCGGCAAGACGGTCGAGGCCGCGCGTCCCGGCGACGATCGGCCCACCTGGGTCTCGACGACGCCCAACGTCTTCAACCCTCCGGAGAAGCCCGGGGACCTCGCGTTCGCGGCCTTCGACGCGGCCTACGCGATGGCGCCGTACGTGCTCGGCCCCGACGAGGCGCTCGTCATCCGCTCGTCGTGGCCCGAGTGCCGCTACGGCGGCGTGAACCTCTGGAACCGCTACCTCCAGACGTACGACTACGTGAACCGCCCCGCCGGCCGCAACCGTGCCAACACGACGGTCGACGACGACGGCACGTGGACGATGGTGATCGCGCACGAGGACCCGGGGGTTCCCAACTGGCTCGACACCGAGGGTCAGCCGTTCGGCATCGTGTACTGGCGGTGGTTCCTTCCCGAGGGGGAGGTGCCGACGCCGGAGGCCGAGGTCGTCAAGCTCGCCGAGCTCAAGGCGCGCGCCCGATGAGCGAGATCGCCGACCGCTATCGCCGGCTGGCCGCGGCGTTCATCGCCACGGTCGCGGCGGTGCCCCCGGACCGCTGGAGCGCGCCGACACCTTGCGAGGACTGGGACGCGCGCGCCGTGGTCGGTCACGTCGCAGATTCGCAGGGGATCTTCCTCAGGTACGCCGGCCGGGAGCTCGGCGACGATCGTCCGAGCGTCGCCGACGATCCGGTCGCCGCGTGGGTGCACGCGCGTGACCTGATGCAAGCCGTGCTGGACGACCCCGAGCTCGCCGGTCAGGAGTTCGACGGCTTCTTCGGCCGCACGCGCGTCGACGCCGGGGTGGACCGCTTCCTCTGCATGGACCTGGTGGTGCACCGATGGGATCTCGCACGCGCGACGGGGCTCGACGAGACCATGTCCGACGATGAGCTGGAGCAGCTGCGCGAGGGCATCGCCGCGCTCGGCGACACGATCCACTCGCCGGGTGTGTGCGGGCCGGCCGTCGAGGTGTCGGCCGACGCCGATGAGCAGGCGAAGGTGCTCGCCGAGCTCGGTCGGCGCGCGTAGCTAGACGCGGTAGCGCCAGGCCACGTGGGCCTGGCGGGCGGCGACCTCGGCACGGCGGGCGGCGGCGTCCACGGTCGGCGTGCCCGCGGGGAGTGCGGCCGCGAGCCCCGTTGCGGCCACGACGGACGCCGCGATCGCCGGACGTTCGGTCGCTCGGATCCAGCGGAACGTGACCATCCCCTGGCGGTAGCCCGACGCGTCGAGCCAGTTGGGGGTGCCGGGGTCCGCGTCGGCGATGACGACGCGCACACGCCCGTCGTCGGATCGGCGCAGCTGGGTGTGGTTGAGGCTCGTCGTGCGGTTGGCGAAGTCGAGCGACTCGAACCACCCGAGGCTGTAGAGCTGCACGTCGAAGAAGTCAGCATCGACCGGGTCCGCGTCGATGACGAGGGTGTCGTCGGGACCGAGCTCGAAGAACCCGAAGCTGTAGCTGATGCGCGACGAGCCGCCCGCGCTCGACGAAGGCTCGCCCATGGTGTTCGGTGCGAGCTTGGCGCGCTCGGCGGCCACGTAGTCGTTCCAGTACAGGACCGATCGCTCGATGATGGCGACGGCCTCGTCGAGCATGGCCTCGACGTCCCGTGGCGCGAGCGGTGCGGGCGCGCGGCCCTGGGTGTCGAGCCGCTCGATCACGATGGTCGCGGGCGGCGCGGGCCGCCAGTCGAAGTAGTACTCGCGCACGTTGACCATCGTCGTGTCGGGGTGCAGCTCGATCCACGGCTCGGAACCCTCGCGGGGCTGGTCACGCGACAGCACCAGGGTGAACTCGTCGCCCGGGGCGATGCCCAGCTCGGAAGCCATGACCTCGGCGAGGATGCCGTACCGGTCCATGTGCATGTCGCCGTTCTTGAGCGTGAGGATGAAGTCCTCGCACGTACCCATGACACCGGAGATGCGATAGGTCCCGTCGGCGGTGATGCGCGCGCGACGCGTCACCTGGTCGACGTTCGGGCCGCCCCACCGGACCACGAGGTCGTTCTGGCGGAAGAACGCAGGGAACGCGGGGTCGGCGTACCCCGTGGCCCATCCGAGCCACCCGACGAGCTGCGTCGCGAGGTGGTGATAGCCCTCCGCCCGGTCGCGGTCGCTGCCAGGGAAGTCGGGCCCGAGGATGCGGTCGCCGAGCGTCGCGAGCCGCTCGCAGAACGCGCGCCACGCGCTGCCGTCGACGAGCTTCGTCACGCCTCGTCGGGGAGCTCGGGCGCCCAGTTCGCGCCGTTGATGTGGCTCCCGCCGTCCACGAAGAGGGTGTTGCCCGTGACGTAGTGCGCGTCGTCGCTCGCGAGGAACAGGGCGACCGGCGCGATGTCGCCTTCGGGGTCGCCGAGGCGCCCCATCGGGTTGCTCGCGTCGGCGGAGACCTCGAGCTCGGGGTTCTGCGCGAAGACCGCGCGCGCGG
Organism: uncultured Bifidobacteriaceae bacterium; assembly: GCA_964555735.1. Lineage (GTDB taxonomy): Bacteria > Actinomycetota > Acidimicrobiia > IMCC26256 > PALSA-555 > CAZKTS01. Next base: position 18,923 of record CAZKTS010000359.1, on the reverse strand, counting down.
CTGCGGTCTTCGCGCCCGGACAGATCACGTTGCAGATGATCCCGTGTGGCGCCCACTCACGCGCCGCGCTGCGCGTGAGTGTGCGCAGCGCCTCCTTCGCGGTGTTGTAGTCGACGGTTCCCATGTGGGCGTTGACCCCGTTGAGCGAGCAGATGTTGATGACGTTGCCGCGGCCCTGGGCCTTCATGATCGGGAACGCGCTGCGCATCGCCCACAAGGGGCCGTAGAAGCCGACGTTCATCGCGTGGGCGAAGTCCTCGTCGGTCTTGTGCTCGACGCGCTTCAGCGAGCCACCGCCCCACGCGTTGTTCACGAGGATGTCGACCGTGCCCCAGGCGTCCTTGGCCGTCGCCACCATCTCCTCGTTCGCCGCGCGGTCGCTGACGTCGGTGCGCAGGAACCTCGCCTCCGCGCCCTGACCGGTCAGCTCGTCCGCGACCGCGGCGCCCTTCGCCGGGTCCAGCTCGGCGACGAGGACGCAGGCGCCCTCGGCGGCGAAGCGGCGAGCGATCGCACGCCCGATGCCGTCGCCGGCGCCGGTGACGATGGCCACTCGGTCCTGGATCCTGCCGTCGCTCATGCGGGTGACCTCTCCTTCGGTTCGGCGGATGGGGCTCCGACCTCGTCGGCGAGGCCGAAGTGCTCCTGGTACGGGCGGAAGCGCTCCCGCAGCTCGGCGATGTCGAGGCCGAGCTCCCCGACGTGGTGCTCATGGCCGCCGTGACGGCCGCGCGGCTTGGCCGCGAGGTGCTCACGCACCCGGCGCTCGTGCTCGGACGTCCACGCGAGCCCGAAGTGGTCGTAGATCGTCGCGACCGTGCCGGGCTGATCGGCCATGAACTCGTCGAAGCGGACGTGGACCACGAGCGCGTGGTCGGCCGCCGCCCGGCGGTCTTCCGCCAGCATCCGATCACAGCGGCGGGCCATGACGTCGGCCTGCTCCCGTGCGATGGCGGCGAAGTCGACCGAGGTCGCGTGCGCCCATCGGAGCGTGGCCGTGAGGCTGGTCAGCGAGCTCAGCATCGCGAGCGGGTCGCGATGGCAGACGACGAGCCGGGCGCCCGGGTAGGTCTCGCGCAGGACGGTCACGTGATCGGCGTGGCTCGGCCACTTGAACAGCCACGGCACCGGTTCGAAGTCGTGCTGGAGCACCTGGAGCACTCGGCGGTGCCACGCGTACGCGCTGCGCAGGTCGTCGGCTTCGAGGTACTCGCGGAACGACGGCACGCCGTAGTGCGCGCCGGGCAGGTCGCTGCGCATGTCGACCCCCATCGCCGAGCCGTCTTCACGCGGGACCCGTGCCCCTTGCTCGTGCATCCCGTCGAACGCCGGCGCCATCGCCGCGGACAGGCGGACGTCGCGATCGGCGAGCGGGATCCTCGCATCGTCGTCGTACGTCGCGGCGCGTGGCGGTGGCGCCGGGGCCCAGTACTCCCACGCCATCGGCGCGCGGAAGCCGGGGTCGCAGGCGAGGAGCTGGTGCATGATCGAGGTGCCGGCGCGCGGGCTCCCGGCAACCGCGATCGGTGGCGCGATCGCCTCGTCGGTGATGGTCGGGTCGTCGGTGCACGCAGCGACGATGCGCAGTCGGTTCTCGAGGTAGCGCAGGAGGACCTCGCGTGCGCGCCAACGGCCGACGAGGTGGAGGTCGGTCTCGCGCTCGAGCGACTCGGCGAGCACCGCGAGCGGTTCCTCGTGGGAGTCGTCGCCCCAGTCGTCGGTACCAGCGCGGAGGGCGGCCTCGGCGAGGAGGTCGGCGGGCTCGAACCGCCGCGCGCCCGCTTCGTAGAGCGGCCCGCCCTCGCCGGCGAGCGCGTGCGCGACCCAGGGTGGGCGCGGTCCGGGGTCCCAGGGCACGGCTGACCGTACCGACGAGTCCGTCGATGCCGCAACGAGGCGCCTAGGGTCCCCGTCCGTGGAGATCAACGGATGCACGGCGATGGTGGTAGGTGGGGCATCGGGCATGGGTCGAGCGACTGCGTCGCGGTTGCACGCTCGGGGTGCACGGGTGGCCATCCTCGACCGGCCGGGCACCGCGGGCGCCGACGTGGCGAAGGAGCTGGGCGGGACGTTCCACGAGTGTGACGTGACCGACTTCGACGGCACCGAGCAGGCGATCGCCGAGGCCGTCGCCGCTCTCGGCGGCCTGCGCTTCGCGGTGAACACGGCGGGCGGCGGCATCGCGATGCGCACCGTGTCGAAGACGGGTCCGCACCCGCTCGACGAGTTCCGGAAGGTCATCGACCTCAACCTCGTCGCCACGTTCAACCTCAACCGGCTCCAGGCGTGGCACATGAGCCAGGGCGAGCCGCTCGACGGCGGTGAGCGCGGCGCGATCGTCAACACCGCGTCGATCGCTGCGTTCGAAGGCCAGATCGGCCAGGTGGCCTACACCGCGGCCAAGGCCGGGATCGCGGGCATGGCGCTGACGATGGCACGCGACCTCGGTGGCGTCGGCGTGCGCGTGATGGCGATCGCGCCGAGCCTCTTCTCGACCGGCATGACCGCGGGCATCCCGGAGGAGATGGAGGCGACGCTGACCCGCGACGCCGCCTTCCCCAAACGCATGGGCCTCCCCGAGGAGTACGCGCTCATGGCCGTGGCCATCGCCGAGAACCCGATGCTCAACGGCTCCACCATCCGCCTCGACGGCGGCCAGCGCTTCTCACCGCGGTAGCGCGCTCCTCACCGCGAGAGCGGTCAGTCGCCCTCGCCGCCGCAGCCCGCACCTTGGAGGGTCTTGAGCAGCCCGGCCGCGAGCTCGCGCCGCTCTTGCTTCGTGAGCTTGGCGTCGCCGTGCATGCCGAACCAGGTGTAGTACCCGGGCGGCATCTCCCCGTCGCGAACGGTCTCGGCCGCATCGTCGGCCTCGCCGCCCGAACCGGTGCACTCGGAGAAGTTGAGCGCGGCCCGGCCTTCGTCGACGTGGTTGGTGATCCACCAGGAGAGCGGCGCGACATCTTCCCACCACGCGGTCTCGGTCTCGTTGCTGTGGCAGTCGAAGCAGGCCGCTCGGGCGAGCTGCTCGGTCCGAGGGCTGTCCCACTGGGGGCCGTTGTTCGTGCTCGGGTTGCTCACGCGGTACGGCACCAGCTGCATCAGCGCGAACGCGGCGACGAGGACGCCGAGGGTGATCAGGATCCACTTGCGGCGACTGCTCATGCGCCGAGTGTGCCCGCGGCTCGGCGCGACCAACCAGGGTCGAAGGTCCCGTCCTCAGGCGTGGCAGCTGCCCGCGGCGCTCGTGGACGCGACCGAGAGGGCCGGGTTGCGGTCGAAGAAGCCGAAGGGCGAGAGCAGGAAGCCGGTGTACTCGACCGGCATCACCGGCCAGTCCTCCGGCCGCACGAAGTGCGTGACCCCGAACGTGTACCAGAGGACCACGTCGGTGTCGGCGATCGAGCGATCGGCGGCGGTCCAGCGCGGGAGGCCGTCGCCGCCCTCGTGCTGGTTCGGGTACTCGCCGGCGGCTCGGCGCTCGTCGGGCGCGTACGGCGTGACCCAGAGGTTGTGGCGCGCGAAGCCGGCCCGTTTCCCGACGCTCGACTCCGGCGCGGCGAGCATGGTCGGCGTCGACATCGTGGGCGTCAGCTTGTACGCCACGGGCTGACCGAGGCCGTTGGTCACGTTCGGGTTCACGATCTTCCACGAGCGGCTCGTGGCGGGGTTGATGTCGCGCTGCGCGGCCAGCTCGGTCTCGAAGGCAGTGGTGCGCGGGCGGAACGCGTTCGCCCAGGGGTTGTCGGGCCCCGGCGGGACGATCTCGGCCTCGACTTCGCACACCGTGTTGCCCGGGCCGTCGACGTCGAGGTCGAGGCGCGCGGAGAACAGGTGCTGGTGGTGCGGCGCCGCCAGACCGGGGGCGATGAGGTTGCCGTAGGTGAGGTCGGCGCCCTCGGTGACGGCCATCGGCGAGACGATGCCGGTGAGCTTCACCTCGAGCTGGATGTTCCCGTCCAGGTAGAGGTGCCAGTAGAAGGCGTACTCGTAGTTGCCGACGGTGGCGATGAAGCTGACGACGAGGCGGCGCGAGCGGCGCGTCTCGTTGGTGCCGCCGTGCATGTCGTTGTGCTTCCAGAGGATCCCGTAGTCCTCTTCGTGCATGCAGATCGCGTGCTCGACCGTGTACGGGTCGCCCTGCTCCGTCGCCAGCACCGCGTCGAAGTAGTGGATGACGCCGAGGCAGTCGCAACCCAGCTTCAGTGAGTTGGCCATGCGGCCAAGACCCCATTCGCCCGCGTCGAACGCGTTCTTCCAGCCGTGCCCGAGACCAGGGTGCCCGTACGGCACCACCATCTCGGTGATCGACGCGCGGCTGAGCACCCGGCGGACCCGGCCGCCCTCGCCCGCGTCGGGGTCGTGGTAGTCGACGTCGTGGAGGGTCAGGCCCTCATAGGGATCGAAGCCGACGCGCAACGACCAGCGCGCCCACTCCACCCGGTTCCCCTCGACCGTGAAGCTCGGCCCCTCGGGCTGGTGGATCTCGAGCGGGGTGAGGTCGTCGCGCATCGGACCGACGTCCTCGGGCAGGTACGAGCCGCGCTCGGGCGGCAGCGGCACGACACCGAGGTCGACGACCTCGAGCACCTCGTCGGCGCCCCCGTCGTAGAACCCGATGAGCCCTTCGATCGGTCGCGCGTAGCCGTTGTCCGACTGGGACTCGCGGAGGAACGCGATGCAGCGGCTGATCCGTCGGCCGGCCTCGTGCTCCACGCCGAACGCGCCCGCGGGCCACGGGTCGATCTGGATGATGGCGTCCTCGGCGATGCCGCGGCGAGCGAGGGCGGCGCGCCAGTCCGGGTGCTTCGACAGACCCGCGATGGCGTTCATCGACTCGCCGAACAGCAGGGCGGGGCGCATGCCCTCGCGGACGATCCACGACGCTACGGCGTCCTCGCCTGCGCCCGCGCCCAGCGTGACGACGACCTCGATCGCGAGCAGCTCGCTCGAGGGGACGACGAGCGCCTCGATGCGCCGGGGCACCTCGGTGCCGGTGGCGTGTGCCGCGAGCTCCGCCTTCGTGGGTTCGTGGAGGCGAACGTGCACGAACACGCCGTCGGCCGGGAAGCGCGCGTCGGCGCGCACGCTCGCGGCGGCGCGGGACACCTCGTCGCTCGTGATCATGTCGAGGGGGTGTGCCGCGCTCAAGGGAACCTCCGGGGACGGGACCGGGGCCTTGCGGGACCCGAGCCGAGGAATCTACGGTCCGTATCTACTCCATCCGCAGCGTATGTGACGGGCTCGCCCGTCCGCACGCCAGAGAGGACGAGCCGTGGCCCGGAGACCGAAAGGCCAGGAGACCCGGGACCGAGTGATGGCCGCGGCCCTCGAACGGTTCGCGGCCCGCGGGTACGCCGCGGTGTCGATCGAGGAGATCGCCGATGCTGCCGGCGTCACCAAAGGCGCGGTGTACCACTGGTTCGCCGACAAGGACGACCTCGGGCGCGAGCTCCAGCACGATCTGTTCGAGCGGCTGTCGTTCGCGACCCAGCACGCGATCGTGCCCGGCGACGACGTCGTCTCCAACATGGTCCGGTCCTTCGACGCGTACCTCGAGCTGCTCGACGATCTCGGCGAGGCGCGCTTCTTCCTGCGCGATGCCTGGGTCATCCCTGCGCTCGACGAAGGGGGCCGACGTGATCACGAGGATGCGGTCGAGCTGATCCGAGCGGTGCTCGAGGGCGGCATCGAGCGGGGGGAGCTCGTGGCGCTCGACCCCGACGCGCTGGCTCGCGTGGTCACCGGCGTCTTCGCCGAGGCGACGCTGCACGTCCTGCGCACCGGTGATCGCGACGGGACGGAGCTCGTGGTGCGCCACGTGCTGGAATCGCTGCGCGCGCCCGGGTCGCCGGGTGCTCGCGGGCACGACGGGACGCGGCGCATCGCTGCGAGCAGGAGGGATCGATGAAGGCACTGGTGTTCGGCGTCGAAGGGGAAGCGGACAACCCGTCGGTGGCCCGTGCGGCCGCGTCACCCGACAACCCGCTGCTGGAGATGCTGGCGAAGACGCCGATGGCACTCATGGAGCTCGATGAACCCGGCTTCCTGCGCCCCGACTGGGTGGTGACCCGCCCGATCATCACCGGCATCTGCGGGTCGGACGCCAAGCAGGTGTTCTTCGACTGGGGGGAGATGAGCATCGACAACCCGATGGTCGACTTCTCGTCGTTCCCGCAGGTGCTCGGGCACGAGGTCGTCGCCGAGGTCGTCGAGCTCGGTCCCGAGGCGGAAGGCCTCGACGTCGGCGATCGGGTCGTGCTGAACCCATGGCTGTCGTGCGCGCCCCGGGGCGTCTCGCCGCTGTGCCCGGCGTGCGAGGCCGGCAACCTCTCGTTGTGCTGGAGCTTCACCACGGGCCCGATCGCCGCGGGGATCCACACCGGGACGTCCAAGGACGCCACGGGCGGCTGGGCGACCCGCATGCCCGCACACGACTCGATGTTGTTCAAGGTGCCGGACTCGATCCCCGACGAGGTCGCGGTGTTCGCCGACCCGTTCGCAGTGTCGCTGCACTCCGTGACCCGCCACGCACCGACGCCGGGGAGCAAGGTGCTGGTGTACGGCTCCGGCGCGCTCGGCACGAGCGCGGTCGCGATCCTGCGCGCGCTCTACCCCGATGTCGAGGTGGGTGTCGTGGCGCGGTTCCCCGCGCAGGCGGCCCTGGCCACCAAGCTCGGCGCACACCGGGTCTTCGCGCACGAGCCGCTCCACGGGCTCATCGAGGAGGTCGCCGCCTGGTCGGGCGGGGTTCTCCACGGGCAGCACGAGCTGCCGATGGCGTACCCGGGTGGCATCGACGTCGTCTACGACACCGTGTCGAAGAAGGCATCGCTCGAGGTGTCGGTGCGGGTGCTGAAGGAGCGCGGCACCCTCGTGAAGGCGGGCGTGCACGGACCGACGTCCTGGGAGTGGACGCCCCTGTACTTCAAGGAGATCGGCTGGGTCGGCTCGAACGCATTCGGGATCGAAGAGGTCGACGGCGTGCGCAAGCACGGCATCCAGCACTACCTCGATCTCGTCGCCGACGGCGTCATCGATCTGTCGCCCATGCTCACCCACCAGTTCGCGCTCGACGACTGGCGGGACGCGTTCGAGGTGCTCGCGACCCAGCAGGACTCCGGCGCCATCAAGGTGGGTCTGCGGCCCTGACCTCAGCGGCGGACGACGAGCCGCCCCACGGTCTCGCGTCGTTCCATCGCGTCGAGCGCCTTCGGGAGCTCCTCGAACCCGACGTCCATCCCGACGACCGTGCGCAGGGTCCCGTCGGCGAGCTGCTCCAGCACGCGCGCGTGGAGGTGCTCGCCGTCGGCGTGTGACGGGAAGTTGATGCCCCGCTCGCGCTTGAGGGCGAGCGGGTCGTCGGCGTAGGCGTGGCAGACGCCGAACAACGAGAAGTTCCCGAAGAGGATCGGTCGGGGGACGATGCCCTCGTCCTCGGCTTCGATGCCCGACGCGAACCCGACGAGCAGGTGGCGACCGTTGAAGGCCATGCACGGGAACGTCTGGAGCGTCACCTCGCCACCGACGCTGTCGAACGCGACGTCGACGCCGCGTCCCTCGGTCGCGTCGAGGACGGCGGGCCCGAAGGGCTCGGCGCGGTAGTCGATCGCGACGTCCGCGCCGAGCGAGCGGATCAGCTCCAGCTTCTCGGGGCTGCCCGCGGTCGCGATCACGCGCGCCCCGGCGGTGTGCGCCAGCTGGACGGCGGCCGAACCGATGCCGCCCGCCGCCGCGTGCACCAGCACCGTGTCACTGGCCTGGATCTTGGCGCGCTCGTGCAACGCCAGCCAGGAGAGGTGGAACGGGAAGTAGATCGCGGCGGCATCCGGCAACGCGACTGCGGCGGGCATCTCGAACGTCATCGGGGCCATGCACACCGCGAGGTCGGCATAGCCGCCGAACGCGCCGAGTGGCACCGAGACGACGCGGCGGCCGAGCCACGCCTCGGCGCCGTCGCCCGTCGCGACCACCTCTCCGAGCACCTCCATGCCGGGCGTGTAGGGGAGCGGCGGCGCGACCGTGCGGTAGCGACCACGGATCCCGTCGAGGTCGTTGAAGTTGGCCGTCGCGGCCTCGACCTGCACCAGCACCTCGCCGGGCCCGGGCGAGGGTTCGGGGACGTCCTCGAGCGTCAGTGCTTCGAGCGGTGATCCGTGCGCGTGGACGCGCCAAGCCTTCATCGTCCCAGTCTGGCGCACGCCCGGTCGCGCCGGCTCCGTGCCGGTCGCGGTGACCTCAGGCCGTCGCCGCCTCGAACGCCCGGAGCGCGTCGCTCGAGGATCCCCAATCGAGGGGCGTCTCGCAGGTCGGGCACTCCGCGTCGGCGTCGGTGACGCCGGCCCCGCAGTGCGAGCACCGCAGCGATGGCGTGGGTGCGGCTTCGAAGACCGCGGTCGCGCGGTCGGCGGGTGCCGGGGGTGCGTCGTTCATCGTGGGCTCCGCTCTCTCGGTGCTCGCGGTTCGGCGGGCGGTCGGATGCTCCGGTGAGCATCCGCGCGCCGGCGGCCTCGCCGCACCGGCCGGAAGCCGCTGACGAAGGGGACCTTCGGCCCTGGTCGAAAACGAGAACACGTTCTAGAAACGCCGACAGTGCCACCGCGGCACCCGGCGAGAGGAGACGCTCGTGGAGTTCGGACTGTTCGTGCAGGGCTACCTCCCGGGGCCCGCCGCCCACGACCCCGAGGCGGAGCACCGCGCGCTGCTCGACGAGATGGCGCTGGCGCAGGCGGCCGACCGTCACGGCTGGAAGTACGTCTGGCTCACCGAGCACCACGGCCTCACCGAGTACTCCCACCTCGCGGCGAACGAGGTGCACGCCGGCTACCTCGCAGCGTGCACCGAGCGCATCCACATCGGTTCGGGCATCTTCAACATCTCTCCGCGCGCGAACCATCCGGTGAAGGTCGCGGAGAAGGTCGCCACGCTCGACCACCTCACCAACCGTCGTTTCGAGTTCGGCACCGGTCGGGGCGCGGGCAGCCACGAGGTTGCGACCTTCGACATCGACGACAAGGAGTCGACCCGCGCCGAGTACGACGAGGTGATCCGCGAGCTCGACCGCATGTGGGAGCAGAAGGACTACACGTTCGCGGGCGAGCACTTCTCGATGCGCGTGCCTCACAACGTCCTCCCGAAGCCGTACGCGCCGGGTCACCCGCCGTTCTGGTTGGCGGTCGGCAGTCCGGCCACCTGGCGCAAGGCGGGGCTCCTCGGGCAGGGTGCGCTCGGCTTCACCTTCTCGGCCATCCACGATCTCGCGCCTCGCATCGCCGAGTACAAGGAGGCCATCACCGAGTGCACCGACCCCGTCGGCCAGTTCGTGAACGACAACGCGATGGTGACGACCGCGGTCTACTGCGCGGCCGACCGCGATCGTGCCCGCGAGCAGGCCACGCGTTTCGGCGCGAGCTACCTGATCACGATGGTGGCGCTGTACCACGACACGATGCCGCGCCCCGGCGTACCCCAGTGGCCGGCACCGCCACCGGACGTCACCGATGCCGACCTCGACGCGCTCATCCGCGACGGGTTCCTGCTGTGCGGCACGCCCGACGACGTGGCCGAGCAGCTCCAGTCGTACGTCGAGACCGGCGTCGACCAGCTCTGCTTCGGCGTCCCCAACGGTCTGGCGCACGAGGAGTCGCTCGAGATGATCGAGCTCATGGGGGCGAAGGTGATCCCCGAGTACGACACGGACCCCGTGCACTCGACCGATCGCTACCGGGCGACGGCGGTCCCGAAGTTCCCGGCGTTCAGCGGCGCCGTCCCCGAGGTCGAGACGATCTGGACGGCGGCGACGGCCTGATCACCCGGCGAGCGGTTCGCGAGGCTCGCGGCAGATGAGCACCACCGTCAGGTCGTCGGCGACCCGGCCGTCCTGGAACGCCTCGACATCGTCGATGCACTGCCGCGCGATCGCGTCGGCCTGGTCACAGGACCCGGCGCGCACCAGCTCGATGAGGCGGTCGGTGCCGAACTCCTGGCGATCCGATGCGTGGGACTCGATGATCCCGTCGGTGTAGAGCGCGAGCGTCTCGCTCGCTCCCAGCACCGTCGTCGCGGTGCGCCAGCGCGCTGCGGGCACCGGACCGACGAGTGGTCCGGTCGGGCCGAGCTCGGTGATCGCGCCGGAGCGGGCGCAGTGCAACCCCGGTGGGTGCCCGGCGTTGGCGTACGCGATCGCGCCGGAGTCGAGATCGATGGACGCGACGAATGCGGTGAGGAACGTCTCGTCGCCGAGGTCGTCGAGCTGGTCGGCGGCGAAGTCGATCGCCGGGCCCGGATCGAGCCCGTTGCGGAGCGCGGCGCGCAGCAGCTCCTTGCACCGCAGCGCCAGGACCCCGGACACCGCGCCGTGCCCGGAGATGTCGACGAGGACCACGTGCAACGAGGTGGCGCTGGCGCGGATGACGTCGTAGCAGTCGCCCGCGACGAGGCCCTCCGCGGGACGGAGCTCGGCGGCGACGCTCCAACCGTTCGGCAGGTCGCCGATCTCGCTCTCGAGCTGGGAGCGCAGCGTGAGGACGACCTCGGCGCTCTGCTCGATCGCCTCGCGTGCGTGCACCGCGTCCAGCCGAGCGCTCACGAGCTGGTACCGCATCGCCTCGACCGCCGCTCCGACGTCGGCGATCTCCTGCGGGCCCACGGCAGGCACGACGGCGTCGAGCTCCCCCGATCGCGCCCGGTCGGCGGTGCTCCGGAGCTGGAGCAGCGGTCCGGTGATCCACCGCCGGATCAGGGTCATCGCGGCGAGCGTCCAGAGGAGCCCGAATCCGACGACGAACGCGACCACCAGGTTCAGGCGATCCCGAAGGTCGTCGAGCTCGTTCGCGGCATCGACACGCAAGCGCTCGACGCGAGCCTCGAGGCGCGCGGTCGCCGCGCGCAGTCGGTCGAACCGACGCCGCCCGGCCGTGTCGGCGGCCGGGTCCTGCGCGATCGGGCCGTCCGCCGCCCGCCGGGCGTCGATCTGTGGGACCGCGAACTCCCGAAGCCACGTCTGCTGGGCCTCCTCGACCCGCATCGTGAGCACCAACAGCTCGGGGGTGCGCAGCTCCGGGAGGGCGAGGAGGCGCCGGGCGTCTCGGCCGCCGCGTCGGTAGGGCTCCAGGAAGGGCTCCTCGCCGGTGAGCAGGAAGCCGCGCTGGCCGGTCTCCTGGTTGAGGAAGGCCACGCGCAGCTGGGCGGCGTCGGCGAACGCGGTGATGTACGTGCGCTCGCGGGCTCGCGCGTCGTCACGGCTGATGGCGGTGAAGTACGCCGCGGCGCCGCCGATGGCGAGGAGGACGAGGTAGACCGCGAAGACGCCGAACAGCCCGCCCCGCACGGTCACGGCGGCATGGTACCGAACCGCCGCGGGTAGTCCTCCAGGACACACGAGCAGCGACGAACTGGAGGACCCCCGTGCCGCAGCGATCGTGGAGCGAGAAGCGTGAACGCCAGTACGAGCACATCAAGGACGGCCTCGAGGACCGCGGTCACGGTGAGGACGAAGCCGAGGAGATCGCAGCCCGCACCGTGAACAAGGAGCGCGCCCGCGCCGGCGAGGCGGAGCAGGCGAGCCGGACGTCGGTCGACGACATCTCGTCGGGTCGCCGTGGCGGCTTGCGCTCACACGACGGCGAGGGCGGCCGGACGTTCGATCAGCTCTACCAGGAAGCCAAGCGCAAGAAGGTGCGCGGCCGCTCCAAGATGAACAAGCGCGAGCTGGAGCGAGCCGTCGGGCGCTGACTCGCCGTCAGCGGCGGGTGCTCAGGGTGCGACGCGTGCCGTCGCGGCCTGGTGCCGCGTCCACCAGCGCACCATCAGGGCGCCGGCCACCATCAGCGCGAGCCCCAGCACGGCGATCGCCACGAGCTCGTCGGTCCCGCCGAGCGCGGACGCGCCCGAGCCCACGCCGTAGCCCAACGCGAAGTGGACGCTGGTCCACGTGAGGATGCCGAGCACGTCGGCGACGAGGAATCGTCGATACGGCATGCCGAGATCCCCGGCGAGCAGCACGACGAGGAAGCGGATCGCCGGGATGAGCCGACCGATGGCGACGGCCCACATCCCCCACCGGCGGAACGCGTGGTTCGCCTGCTCGATGCGCGCGTTCGTGATGCCGAGGTGGCCGTCGAGTCGTGACGTGATCGTGGGTCCGAAGCGGCGGCCGACGAGGTAGCCGATCGAGTCGCCGATGATCGCGCCGACGATGATCGCGGCGAGCACCCACGGACTCGAGAGTGCTCCGGTGGCGCACAGTGCCGCGGCGCCGACCAGTGCGGTCTCGACGGGGAAGAAGAGGCCGAGGCCGACGGAGTTCTCGAGCAGAGCGACGACGAAGAGCCCGAGGTACGCCCAGGGCCCGTCGAGGATGCTCTCCACCGGTGGCCCGGCCCGATCAACGAGCGCAGGGGAGCCGGTGCACGTCGCGCAGCGTACGCGTGCGCACCGATGCGCGGTTCCATCCCCGGCCTCGACCTCTCACCAGGGCGAACCGGGTGAGAGGTCGAGGGGGGGCGATGGTCAGGCGTCGGGAAGCGGCTGGATCTCGAGGAGGTAGCCGCGGCCTCGCACCGTGTGGATCACGAGCCCGAGGGCCGGGATCCGTCGGCGCAGTCGCTTGACGTACGCGTCGACGAGGCGCGGGTCTCGTCCGCCGTCGGGCCACGCCGCGGCACTGATCGTGGCGCGGTCGAGCACCGTCTTGGGACGGTCCAGCATCTGGGCGACGATCCGGGCCTCGAGCGGCGAGAGCGCGACCCAGCTCGCGCCCCGCCACAGCACGTCGTACTCGTCGATGCGCGGCGCGGGCGGCGCGGCACGGCGCTGCAACGTCGCGATGCGGATCCAGATGTCCTCGTGGTCCGCGGGCATGCGGATCCAGTCGGTGAGTCGGCCCCAGCTCTCGGGGAGGTCGGCGCCCGGCTCGACGAGCAGCAGCTGGGGCGCGCCCGCGGCCGCCAGCTCCTCGCTCCGGGCTGCCTCATCCGGCCAGCGGACGAGCGCCACGTCGATGTCGGTCACCGACGCGGACGGGCTCGGCCGCGCGGGTGCGTCGATGGGGTTCATGGGTTCCTCCTCACGGCGCGGACGCCGTGATCGCGGGTCGGCCGCGGGCGGATGCCCGCGCGCCGTTCAGGCGATGGGGAGGAGTGCCGGCGGACCTCGGCGCCAGAGCGAGCACCACAGGGAGATCGGTTGCGTCCGGGCCGCGCTCCGTCGCCGTCGCCGGCGGTGCTCGACCGCGAGCGCGACGACCCCGAGCGCGAGCACCGCGATCGGGACGATGCGCTTGACCGCGTGGGTGCGTTCGCCGCTCGCGCGCTCGCGCGCCGGGACGGTGGCGTCGCGCAGCGTGTCGGCGGGTGAGGACTCGTGGCTCGACAGCGTCGGGGACGCCGCGGTGTCGACGTTCGGCGCTGCCGTGACCTGATCGCCGGCGACGAGCACCGCGAGCCCCGTGATGAGGACCACGGCCGCAGCCGCGGCCCATCGTCGGGACATCATCGCAATGCGCCGAGGCGGGACTGTGCCCGCGCGGCCGCGTGCCGGGCCAGCCGTTCGTAGCGGGCCGTCACCTCGTCGTAGCCGATCGGGACGCGCACCCAGTCCTCGACCTCGTCGCCGTCGAAGGCCGGCGGCGACGCGTCCGGCGCGACCACGATCAGGCGGGGCGTGCCCAGCGCGCGCAGCGCGTGGAGACGCTCCGCCTCGGCCGGCCACTCCACGATCGCGACGTCCTCGTCGAGCATCGTGCGCACCGTACGCATCGGGATCGCATCCGATGCGGCCGACGCGTGACCAGTCGGGGTCCAGCACCTGACTCGTACCTGACCACCCCACGCCCGCACTGTGCCACGTTCGGGCCCGGCGGGAGAACCCGCGGTGTGGCGTGTGGGCGTGGGGCGGGGGGCGGGGGGCGGGGGGCTACTGGAGGAGGTCGAGCTTCACGACCTGGACGTAGTCCTTGTTGCAGTCGAAGGTGCCCGGCTTCTTCGGGTTCCTCCGGACGAAGTCCTGGTCCTCGACCTGCATGACGATCCCGCACTCGCTGATGCGGCGGTCGCCGACGTCGACGGTCGCGATCATCCCGCCGGCATTGAAGTCGTTGACGTCGGCGAGCGCCTCGAGCACCGCGGCCCGGGTGACCCCGTCCTTGCCGTCCTTGGCCACCACCGCGTCGACTGCCTCACGGAGCGCGAGCACCGCCGCGAACGCCTGGGGTGAGTAGCCATCGATGTCCGAGCCGGAGTACTTCAGGAAGTTGGCGAGCATCTTGTTGGACTTGCCCTCGTCGAAGGGCAGGAACGGCAGCTTCACGTACTGCCCCTCGATGGCCGTGCCGCCCTGCTCGATGACCGACGGGTCGTAGCAGGGCAATTCGCAGTCCCACGCCTCGACCTCGTTCACGCCCTGCGCCTGGGCCTCCTGACGCAGCGGCGGGAAGGGCACCCGGGCGAACACGTAGTTCGCGCCGCTCTCGCGGATCGCCTGCACCGCGGGAGTGAACTCGGGGCGGGTCGCCTGGAGGCTCATCTGACTCGACCCGACGTTCTTCACGCCGGCGGCCTCGATGCCGGCAACGGCCACGAGCGTGGAGTCGGTGGCGGACTTCAGGTCGTTGGGGACGATGAAGTAGCCCTCGAGGTCACCGAACTTCTTCTGGAAGTACGGGATCTCCTCGGTGTTCTGACGGTAGGTCTGCGGGTGCTGATCGCGCGTCGCGCAGTCGATGTTCGGTGGGTTGATGGGGAAGGAGACCGGCGAGCACTGCTGCGCGACGTCGGTGACCACGAGCGGGATGTCCGGGATCCCGGTCGCGGCGCCCTGCTGGTCCGGGCAACCGATCATGTCGTCGACGTTGGTGAGGAAGAGCGCCGACGTGCCGACGAGCGCGAAGTCGTTCTCGCACGCCTCGATGATGGCGTTGCGGGCGTCGTTCGGGTTCAGGTGCGAGTCGATGAAGTCGACGACGACCTTGCGGCCTCCGATCCCACCGTGCGCGTTGAGGTACTTCGCGGCACCCTTCACGCCGGCGACGGAACCCGCGAAGAATCCGGGTACCACGGCGTTGTCGACATCGGCGACGACCGCGATCCGGATCTCGTCGGCCGTGATCCCGACGTCGGTGGCCTTGGTGGCCGTGTCGCCGCCCGACTGGGCGCCGACGGCCGGTGCCGCCGCGACGAGGAGTGCGAACGCGGCGCCCAGCGCCGCGAGTCGGATCGCCTTCATCAGTCCCCCCACTTTCCTGGTCGACTCCGCTTCGGCCTCCCGACCGTCCGGTCAGGTCTCCGCTTCGTCTCCGCTCTTGTCTGGTCTTCGCGTCGCTACTCGAGCGTCTCCCACACGGTGATCACCGGGAGGGGGTCGAGCTCCATGAGCTCGGCGGCCTCCGGTGCCGCCGCGCGTGCTGCGAGCGCCGCGATCGCGGCGTCGAGGTCGTCGACCTCGAGCTCGCAGAGCAGGAGGTAGCGCTGGGGGGAAGCGCCACCCGGGATCAGCTGGGCCTCGGCCACGCGCAGCCGGCGTGCCGCGACGACACCGGGGGTGTCGCGGATCTCGGCCAGGTGCGGGCCCGAGTACCAGGCGTTGTACGCGTCCTCGGTGGCCGCGTCGCGCGGGTTGGAGGCGATCGTGAGCACGGCGCGCGTCATGGCGTCACCTCCGATGGTGTGGCCGCCTGCGTGTGCTCGAGGTCGACCGGTTCCGGTGCGGGCTCGTCGAAGCCGCGGGCCACGAAGGAGAGGGCGCGATGGGTCATGACGCGCATGTCGTCGACGGCACCACCCTCGCCCCAGAGCTCGAACGTCGCGACCAGCGCGCCGGCGATCGCGCTGCCGGCCACCGCGGCCATGAGCGCGCCGTCGGGACGGTCCGCGAAGTGGCGCCGGCCGAACGCCTGGAGCTCCTCGGCGAAGGTGCCGCGCACCAGCTCGAGGTAGCTCGCGAGCTCGCGCGCGCTGAGCGACGACCGCCGGAGCAGCGCGGCCTGCCGGACGGCCTCGAGGTCGTCGGGATAGGCCTCGACTGCGATCAGCGCGGCCTGGAAGATCGACTCATGGTCGGGCCGGAGCGCGAGCGCGGCCCGGAAGAACTCGAGCCGGTGCTCGTAGTCGTGGAAGAGCAGGGCCTCCTTGGACCGGAAGTGCCGGTAGAAGGTCCGCTCCGTGACGCCGGCGTCGGCCGCGATGTCGCGGATCGACGTGGCGTCGTAGCCGTCGCGGCTGAAGCGGGCGATGCCGGCCGCGCGCAGTGCGTCGCGCGTCGCTCGGCGGCGCAGCTCGTGCTTGTTCGCGGTGGGCTGGAACAGACTCGTCATGACTGTTGCAAGCATACCAGGACTGACGAGATAATGTCAGTCATGACACAAAGCGCTCCTTCACGACGGCCGTGCGCGGTCGCCGACGTCGACCTGCTCGACGACGACCGCTTCGGTGGGGGTGCCGAGCACGCGATGTTCGACGCCCTCCGGCGTGAGGAGCCGGTCTCGTGGCACCCGCTGCCCGGAGAGGACGGACGCGGCTTCTGGTCGGTGGTGCGCCACGACGACGTCACCACCGTCAACCGCGACTGGGAGCGCTTCTCGCTCAAGGGCGGCTCCCTCATCGGCGAGCGCGACGGCTTCCTCGGACTCGGCGACGACGTGCTCACGCTCGCGGCAGATCCGCCGCTGCACACCCAGATGCGCCTGATCGTCAACCGCGGGTTCACCCCGCGCGCGATCGAACGCCTCCAGCGCGAGATCGTGGGGATCGTCGAGGAGACGCTCGACGAGGCCGAGGCATCGGCGGTCGACGGCGTCGTCGACTACACCGCGGAGGTCGGCAAGCTGCCGGCGCGCGTGATCGGTGCGGTGCTCGGCGTGCCGGCCGCGGATCGCGACCAGATCGGCGAGTGGACCGCGAACCTCGGATCGAGTGGGTCGCGCGAGAAGGCCGAGGGCGCGCAGCCCGACCTCGGAGACGCGGGCGCGTCGCTCTTCGGGTACGCGATGGCGCTCGCGGCCGAGGCCGCCGACCGCGATGACGACGACGACCTCGTCTCGCGACTGCTCGCGGCCGAGGTCGACGGCCGGCGCCTCACCCCCGAGGAGTTCGCGATCTTCTTCTTGATCCTCTACACCGCCGGTACGGAGACCACCCGCGTCGCGGCGTCCGTCGGGATGCTCGCGCTCCTCGAGCATCCCGAGCAGTGGGCGTTGCTCACCTCGAACACCGCGTCCGCCGAGACCGCGGTGGACGAGATCGTGCGCTGGTCGTCGCCGGTTGCCTACTTCCAGCGCACCACCACGACCGACACGGAGCTGCGCGGCGTGGCCATCGCGGCGGGTGACCCCGTCGTGATGTGGTTCACCGCGGCCAACCGCGACCCTGAGGTCTTCGACGATCCGCATCGCTTCGACGTGCAGCGCGCGCCGAATCCGCACGTCGGGTTCGGTGCCGGCGGACCGCACTACTGCCTCGGCGTCCACCTGGCGCGTGCCGAGCTGACTGCGTTGTTCTCGGCCCTCGCCGCGCGCTATCCCGCCCTGACGCTCGCCGGACCGCCGGTCTGGATCCCGTCGAACTTCACGCCGGGGCTCGCCAGCCTGCCGGTGGCGCTGGGTGAGCGGAGCACGCGGTGAGCGCGGCCACGCTGCTCCACGATCTCCAGCACTTCCCCGACGACACGATCGACCCCGGCGGCCTGTACCGGGTGGTGCTCGACCAGGCCCGCTACGCCGACCAGCACGGGTTCGCGGCGGTCACCTTCCCCGAGCACCACGGCGCCGAGTTCGGCTACCTGCCGTCGCCGCGCGTGATGGCCGCGGCGGTTGCGGGTGCGACCAGCAGGATTGCGCTCTCGCTCGCCGCGGTGATCCTGCCGTTGCACGACGTGCTGCGGCTCGCCGAAGACATCGCGGTGCTCGATCTCGTGAGCGGAGGCCGGGTCGACTTGGTCCTCGGTGCGGGTTACGTGCCGCAGGAGTTCGCCATGGCCGGCGCCGACATCGACGCGAGGGCCCAGGCGATGGAAGACGGCGTTGCCACCTTGCGCGCCGCGTGGACGGGTGAGCCCTTCCCCTACCGGGGTGGCGAGGCGCGCGTCACGCCGGCACCGCTGCGTTCGCCACTCCCGATCACTCTCGGTGGGAGCTCTCCGGGCGCGGCCCGTCGCGCCGCGCGCATCGCCGACGGGTTCCGTCCCACCACGCCGGATCTGTGGGAGCCGTACCGGGCGGAGTGCGTCGCGCTCGGCCGGCCGGACCCGGGCGAGGCGCCCCGGTCCGGTCCGTTCGTGTTCCACGTCGCCGAGGATCCCGAACGCGCGAAGGCCGAGGTCGGCCCCGCGATCGTCCGCGGCGCGAACCAGTACCTGGAGCTCGCGGCGGTCGCATCCGGCGGTCCGTCCATGACGGTGAGCAGCCTCGACGAGCTCGAGCTCTTCGGCATGGTCAGCATCGTCGACCCGGCCGGGGCGATCGAGGTCTGTGCGTCGCTCGGCGACGGCACCGTCGTCCTGCAGCCGCGCTTCGGGGGCATCCCCGTCGACGCCGGCTGGTCGAGCCTCGAGCTCTACGCAACGAAGGTCCATCCGAAGGTCACCACGGCCGACACGACGTCGGCCTCCGACAAGCAGGGGGAGCGCGCATGAGCACGCAGGAGCGGGTCGCCGTCGTCACGGGGGCGGCGAGCGGGATCGGACGAGCGGTCGCGGTGCAGGCCGCGGCCGACGGGATGCGCGTCGCGGCGATCGACATCGACGGTGACGGTCTCGCAGAACTCGGCCGCGAGCTGGCCGCGGCCGATGTCCTGGAGCTCGCGGTCGACGTGTCGGATCACGCCGCGGTCGACCAGGCCGCCGTGCAGGTCCTCTACCAGTACGGCGACATCACCCTGATGTCCTGCAACGCCGGGATCGCGCTCGTCGGCACGACGTGGGAGACCCCGATCGAG
>CAZKTS010000358.1:0-1680 GCA_964555735.1 uncultured Bifidobacteriaceae bacterium | reverse complement strand
CCGTTGATCGCGGCCTCGATGATGACCGGCGTGTCCGTCCCCCCACTCATGGGCCCGACACTAGAGTCGCCGCCGCATGCACATCGACCTCTCTCCCGAGCAGCGTGAGCTGCAGCAGACCCTCCGCTCCTACTTCGCGGGGCTGATGACACCCGAGCGGCGCGCGGGGCTCAAGGGGGGCGAAGCGGGCGGTGACGCCTACCGGGCGGTCGTGCGTCAGATGGGCAGTGACGGATGGTTGGGCGTCGGCTGGCCCAAGGAGTACGGCGGCAAGGGCCTGACCGCGCTCGAGCAGTACATCTTCTTCGACGAGGCGAACCGGGCCGGCGTGCCCATGCCGCTCGTCACGCTCAACACCGTCGGCCCGACGCTGCGCACCTACGGCTCCGACGAGCAGAAGCGCGAGTACCTGCCCAAGATCCTCGCCGGGGAGATCCACTTCGCGATCGGCTACTCCGAGCCGGGTGCGGGCACCGACCTTGCTGCATTGCGGACGCGTGCGGTCCGCGACGGCGACGAGTACGTCATCAACGGCCAGAAGGTGTTCACCACCGGCGGCCACGACGCCGACGTGATCTGGCTGGCGTGTCGCACCGACCCCGACGCGCCGAAGCACAAGGGCATCTCGATCATCCTGGTGCCCACCGATGTGGCGGGCTTCAAGCACACCCCGATCTGGACGCTCGGCGGTGGTCACACCAACGCCACCTACTACGAGGACGTGCGCGTCCCGGTGAGCAACCTGGTGGGGGAGGAGAACTCGGGCTGGAAGCTCATCACTCGCCAGCTCAACCACGAGCGCGTGGCGCTCGGTCCGGCCGGCCGCCTCGAGCGGCCGCTCCAGGAGGTGCGGCGCTGGGCCCAGGAGACGACGCTGCCCGACGGGCGGCGCGTCGCCGACCAGCAGTGGGTGCAGACGACCCTTGCTCGTGTGCACGCGACGGCCGAGGCGCTGAAGCTCGCCAACTGGCGGGTCGCCTCCGCGCTCGACGACGGCACACTGAACCCGGCCGACTCGTCCACGATGAAGGTGCTCGGCACCGAGGCCCAGTGGCGCTGCCTCGACCTCCTCTTCGACGTCGTCGGCTCGGCCGGCTACCTCGAGGAGGGCTCGCCCGGCGCGGTCGTGCGGGCGACGCTCGAGCAGGCCTACCGCCAGGCGCCCGTCGGCACCTTCGGCGGCGGCGTGAACGAGGTCCAGCGCGAGATCATCGCCATGGCCGGCCTCGACATGCCCCGCGCCCCTCGCTGAGGCGCCCCAAACCGGACATCTCGGGCCGGCTGGCGCGCGACTTCCGTGCGCGCACGGATGCTCCGGCACCCCTGATCCCGCACCCTGCGGGCAGTGCCCGGGAGGAAGCCCCGGGCCGATCAGGAGGTCTTCGATGGGTGCTCGACGTCGCCGCGCCAGCGGCGGTTGGGTTCGGGGGCGGCGCCGGGTGGGTCTGGCGTTGCTCTTCACGGTCGTGGGGGTGGGGGCCGCGGCCTGCTTCCCGCGGGCGCCGCCCCCGCCCCCACCCCCGGCGGCCGCCAGCCTCTCGATCACGGGCACGGTTCCGACCGTCACGGACTTCTACGACGACCCGGGCACCACGCTCTCGTCCGAGTTCACGGTCACCAACACCGGCGGGCTCTCGAGTGGCCTGCTGACGCTCACCCTCGACAACCAGACCGGCTCGG
>CAZKTS010000357.1:0-10393 GCA_964555735.1 uncultured Bifidobacteriaceae bacterium | reverse complement strand
AAGCTCGGCTGCGACACCGAAGCCGCCCCCGACGCCGACGCGCTGGTCGAGGCGCTCGGCGGTCCGGCGGAGTGGGTGCACGCCTGCGGCTCCGTCCCGGACGCGTCGTTCACGATCGCCAAGCTCGCCTGGCTCCGACGGAACGAACCCGACGTCTACACGCGCACGGCCAAGGTCATGCTCCCGCACGACTGGCTCACGTTCCGGCTGAGCCGGAAGGTCGTGACCGATCGCGGCGACGCGTCGGGCACCGGCTACTGGTCGCCGCGCGAGGAGCGGTGGCGGCCGGATGTGCTCACGCTCATCGACGCCGAGCGCGACTGGGCGGCGTGCCTGCCCCGAGTCCTCGCACCGGAAGAGCCGGCAGGCGACCGTGAGGGCGTGCTGATCGCCGGGGGCACGGGCGCGACCATGGCGATGGCCATCGGCGTCGCCCTCAAACCGCGCGACATCGTCGTCGACGTCGGCGAGATCACGTCGGTGTACACGGTGCGCGAGCGTCCGACCGAGGATCCGAACGGCGTCGTCGTCGGGCTCGCCGACGCGACCGGCCGCTACCTGCCGATGGTGCGCTCGCGCAGTGGGTTCCGCATGGTCGACGCGTTCGCCCGGATGCTCGATGTCGACACCCGGCGGATCGATCAGCTCGCCACCAACGCGCCGCCCGGCGCCGGCGGCATGGTGCTCGTGCCCGACCCGCGCGGGACAGCGTCGCTCCACGGCATCCCGAACGACGCCTCGCCGGAGCTCCTGGCGCGGGCGGTCATCGAGTGCGTCGCCGCCGGCATCATCGAGGCGGTCGATGCGCTGCGTGTCGCCGACGTCCCGGTCGGGGGCCGCATCGTCCTGGTGGGCGAGGGCGCGAAGGGGCACGCGCTCCAGCACGCGCTCGCCGACATCACCGGTCGACCGGTGTCGGTGCCCCAGGGTGACCGCGTGGCCGCGGGCGCCTGCGTGCTCGCGGCGAGTGCGCTCGACGGCACGCCGAGCGACGAGCATGCCACCGCGTGGAACCTGGAGAAGGGGCGGGAGGTCGAGCCCGATCCGCGCATCGATCCTGAGGACCTCCGCGCCACGCTCCGCGCTGCACGCGCGGCGCCCCGCCTCAGCTAGAGGCCGCGGCGCGCGCCTTGCGCTTCTGGTGCCAGCGCACGCCGCCCTGCAGTGCCGCCAGGATCGTGTCGTTGTCGCGAGAGATGCGCTTGTGCACGTAGTGCTCGAGGCCGAGCCGGCGCATCCACGGGTTGAATGCCTCGTACGTCTCGCGGAAGTGGACGCGCGTCTTGCCGTCGCCGATGTCCTCCAGGCGCGTGAAGCCCTCGGCCCGTGACCACAACGGCTTGCCGATCGCGTCGTACCGCCACGACTCGAGGTGCTTCACCTGGGTGAGCCACTCCCACGACTGCCCGACCCCACCCGAACCGAGGAAGCGCGGCACCGGGAAGTAGCAGTGGCGCACGAGGCCCTCACCGACCTCGTCACCGGGGTGGAGGATCTCGATCCGCGTGCGCACGTCGCGTGGCTGGGGCCGGTCGTCGGCGCGGTACCAGAAGACCTCCCAGACGTCTTCCAGCGATCCCTCGACGTCGACGAAGTACTCGTGCTCTTGCATGAAGTGAAGGGTCTCCCTGGTTCGAGGTGGTCTCTGGCCCGTCAGTCGTCCTGGCAGAGGCAGAACTCGTTGCCGGCGGGATCGAGCATCACCTGGAAGCGGCCGCCGTCCTCCTCGACGACGCCGCCGACCGGCTGCGCGCCGAGCTGCTCGGCCTGCGCCGCGGCGGCGGCGAGGTCGTCGACATCGATGTCGAGGTGCACGCGGTTCTTCCCGAGCTTGGGCTCGGGCACGATCTGGAACGCGAGGTGCGCGCCGCCGGGAACGGTGGGCGTGAGTGCGATCCAGTCGATGTCGCGGCTCTCGACCTCGACGCCGAGCACCGCGCACCAGAACTCGACGAGGGGCTCGGGCTCGTTGCAGTCGATCGCGACGACGTCGAGACGACCGATCGGTTCCACGCCCCGCAGCGTACCGACCTCGCGGTCGGGGCGGGTCAGTCGACGATCACGGTGCCGTAGAACTCGGGGTCGGCGGCGTGGTGCACGAACGTGCGCAGGCGCTGACGGAGGACCTGCTGCTTGTGCGGGAGGCCGCGGTCGCCCTCGGGCAGGAGGAGCGCGTAGACGCTCGTGGTGCGCGGCTCACCCGCCGTCGTGACCTCGAACGTGACCGAGCCCTGATCGGTGACGCCGGCCTCGCCGTAGTTCGTGGCCTTGAGCAGCCCGGCCCGACGGGCGCCCCGCAGGATCTTCTGGACGCCGTCCTCGCCCACCTGCAGCACCGTCGCCTCGGGCACGTCGGGACCGTCGGCGTCCGACGGCGGCACGATCACCACGCGGCCGTCGCCGTAGACGGTGACGTCGTGCCCGTCCTCGTACTCGCCGCCCCAGCCGTTGCGATCGCTCTCGATCCGGAGCACGACGTCGTCGGGGCCGGTCGGGTGAGGGATGGGCGCGACCGGCGCGGTGACCGGCGTCGCGGGATGGTCGTGACCCATGTCGTGGGCGGGGCCGCAGTGCGCGAGCGCCGGGACCGCGGTGCCGACGGTGAGCACCGCGGTGAGGGTGACGACGATGGCTGCCTTCGTGGCGATGGTCATGTGATGTTCGACGGACGGCGAGGGCGTCTGGTTCCCGGCGTGAGCACGACCGGTAGTTTTGCCGGGTGGAGATCGCCGAGTCGCTGCTCGACCTCGTGGGCAACACGCCGCTCGTGCGGCTGGGGCGGGTCGGCCAGGGGTTGTCGTGCGACCTCGTCGCCAAGGTCGAGCAGTTCAACCCGGGCGGCAGCGTGAAGGACCGCCCCGCGATCGCCATGATCGACGCGGCCGAGCGAAGTGGCGAGCTGCTCCCGGGCGGGACCATCGTCGAGCCGACGTCGGGCAACACCGGCGTGGGGCTCGCGATCGTCGCCGCGCAGCGCGGCTACCGGTGCATCTTCGTGATGAGCGACAAGATGAGCGACGAGAAGGTCGCGCTGCTGAGCGCCTACGGCGCCGAGGTGGTGGTGTGCCCGACCGCGGTGCCGCCCGAGCACCCCGACTCCTACTACTCGGTCGCCGATCGGCTCACGCGTGAGACACCGAACGCGTTCCGCCCGAACCAGTACTACAACCAGGCGAACCCGGCCGAGCACGAGCGCTCGACCGGCCCCGAGATCTGGCGCCAGACCGACGGTCGCATCACGCACTTCGTCGCCGGCGTCGGCACGGGCGGCACGATCACCGGCGTCGCCCGCGCGCTGAAGGCGAAGAACCCCGACGTGCAGATCATCGGCGCCGATCCCGAGGGCTCCGTGTTCTCCGGCGGGACCGGGCGCCCGTACCTCGTCGAGGGCGTCGGCGAGGACTTCTGGCCGCCCACCTACGACCGCGACGTCGTCGACCGCGTCGTGCGCGTCTCCGACGCCGAGTCGTTCGAGGCCGCGCGCCGCGTGACGCAGCAGGAGGGCCTGCTGATCGGCGGGTCGGGCGGCACTGCCGTGCACGCCGCACTCGTCGTCGGCGCGGACTGCGGTCCCGACGACCTCGTGGTCGTGCTGCTGCCCGACTCCGGGCGCGGCTACCTCTCGAAGATCTACGACGACGAGTGGATGACCCGCTTCGGCTTCCTCCGTTCCGACGGACCCACCGCGGGGGACGTGCTCGCGGCCAAGACCGACGCGGATGCGCACGCGCCCGACCTCGTGCTGATCACGCCCGACGAGCCGGCCCGGCGTGGCGTCGCGCTCATGCGTGACCTCGGCGTCAGCCAGCTCGTGGTGACGGTCACGGAGGAGCTGCCGCTCGCGGCGAAGGAGGTGAGCGGGACGCTGTCGGAGCTGTCGCTCATGGACAAGGCGTTCCGTGACCCCGAGGTGCTCGACCGGCCCGTCCGCGAGGTGATGGAGCCGGCGATGCCGATGGTGGGGGTCGGCGAGACGGTGACCGACGTCGTCGACCGGCTCGACGCCGCGTCGTCGGTCCTCGTCCTCGACGGCGGCCACCCGATCGGCGTCCTCACCCGCTCCGACGTCCTCTCCTTCCTCGCCGCCCGGAGCCCAGGATGACGGCGACCTCGGGACCCCGGTCAAGACCTTGTTTGGTCACTTGGTGCCGCCAGGGCGGCACCAAGTGACCACACCAAGAGACGCCGACGGGTTCGAGACCCGGGCGATCCACGCGGGGCAGGAGCCCGATCCCGTCACCGGGGCGGTCGTGCCGCCGATCTCGCTCGCCACGACGTTCGCCCAGGACGCGGTGGGCAAGCACGCGGGCTTCGAGTACGCCCGCACCGGCAACCCGACCCGGCGTGCGCTCGAGACCTGCATCGCCTCGCTCGAGGGCGGCGCGCACGGGTTGGCGTTCGCCAGCGGCATGGCCGCCGAGGACACGATCCTGCGCACGCTGGCGCCCGGCGACCACCTGGTGATCCCGAACGACGCCTACGGCGGGACGTTCCGGCTCGTCTCGAGAGTGATCGCCGAGGCCGGGGTCACGTGGAGCGCGGTCGACCTCACGTCGCCCGCGGCGCTGGCCGATGCCTGGCGCGACGAGACGCGCATGGTGTGGATCGAGACGCCCACCAACCCGATGCTCACCGTCGTCGACATCGCCGCGGTGGCCGGGTTCGCGCACGAGCGCGGCGCTCGGGTCGTCGTCGACAACACGTTCGCCACGCCGTACCTCCAGACGCCCTTGGGGCTCGGCGCCGACGCCGTCGTGCACTCGAGCACGAAGTACCTCGGCGGCCACTCCGACGTCGTGGGCGGCGCGGTGGTGGTGAACGACGACGAGCTCGCCCAGCGGCTCGCGTTCCTCCAGAACGCGGTGGGCGCGGTGCCGGCGCCGTTCGACTGCTACCTCACGCTGCGCGGCATCAAGACGCTCGCGGTGCGCATGGACCGCCACTGCGAGAACGCACGGGCGATCGCCGCGCTGCTCGCCGAGCACCCTGCCGTCGGCCGGGTGCTCTACCCGGGGCTGCCCGCGCACCCCGGCCACGAGGTGGCGCGACGGCAGATGCGCGACTTCGGCGGCATGGTGAGCTTCGTGGCGGCCGGCGGTGAGGTCGCCGCGCTGGCCGTCGTCACGCACACGAGGCTGTTCACGCTGGCCGAAAGCCTCGGCGCGGTGGAGAGCCTCATCGAGCACCCGGCCGAGATGACGCACGCGTCGGCAGCCGACTCACCCCTCGCGGTGGACCCGGCGCTGGTGCGATGCAGCGTCGGCATCGAGGCGGCCGACGACCTCGTGGCCGACCTCCGCCAGGCCCTCGACGCGGTCGTCTAGCTCTTCTGGCCGGCGAGCTTGCGGTTCTTGAACTGCGCCTTGATGTAGTCGCGGTTCATGAGGGCGATGAAGTCGAGGCTGATCTCCTTGGGGCACGCCGCCTCGCACTCGCCGTGGTTCGTGCACGAGCCGAACCACTGCTCCATCTCGTCGACCATCGACGTGATGCGGGTGAAGCGCTCGGGCTGGCCCTGGGGGAGCAGGTTGAGGTGCTGGGCCTGGGCCGCGGTGAAGAGCTGCGCGGCGCCGTTGGGGCACGCGGCGACGCACGCGCCGCAGCCGATGCAGGCCGCGGCGTCCATCGCCGAGTCCGACACCTCCTTCGGCACGAGGATGAGGTTCGCGTCGGGCGCGGTACCCGTGGGTGCGGTGATGTAGCCGCCGGCCTCGACGATGCGGTCGAAGGCCGAGCGGTCGACGGCCAAGTCCTTGATGATCGGGAACGCGCGGGCCCGCCACGGCTCGACGGTGATGCGCGCGCCGTCCTCGAACTTGCGCATGTGGAGCTGGCAGGTGGCGGTGCCGAGCTCGGGGCCGTGCGGACGGCCGTTGATCATCATCGAGCACGAACCGCAGATGCCCTCGCGGCAGTCGTGGTCGAACGCGACCGGCTCCTTGTTCTCGCTCAGCAGCCGCTCGTTCAGCACGTCGAAGAGCTCGAGGAACGACATGTCGGGGCTGGCGTCGTCGACGTCGTACGTCTCGAAGCCCCCGGCCGCGTCCGGACCCGCCTGCCGCCAGACCTTCAGCGTGACCTTCACTCGTGTCCCTTCATCGAGGCGCTCGTTCGTGTCGTTCTATTGCACTGAGGAGCGCATCACTTGTAGGAGCGCTGGGCGAGGGCGACGTTCTCGAAGGTGAGCTGCTCCTTGTGGAGCACGGGCTCGCCGCCGCCGGTCCACTCCCACGCCGCCACGTACCCGAAGTCGTCGTCGTCGCGCAGTGCCTCGCCGTCCTCGGTCTGGTGCTCCACCCGGAAGTGGCCGCCGCAGCTCTCCTCGCGGTGCAGGGCGTCGCGGCAGAGCAGCTCGCCGAACTCCAGGAAGTCGGCGACCCGCCCGGCCTTCTCGAGCGACTGGTTGAACGACTCGTTCTCGCCGAGCACCCGCACGTCGTTCCAGAACTCCTCGCGCAGCGCCGGGATCTCGCTGATCGCCTTGTCGAGGCTCTCCGCGCTGCGGGCCATGCCGCAGTTGTCCCACATGATCTTGCCGAGCTCGCGGTGGAAGTGGTCGACGGACTTCGTGCCCTTGATCGAGAGCAGCCGGCGCACCTGGTCGCCGACGGCCGCCTCTGCCTCCACGAACACGGGGTCGTCGAGCGGCACCGGCTCGTTGCCGAGCAGCGGCGCGAGGTAGTCGCCGATCGTCGACGGCAGCACGAAGTAGCCGTCGGCGAGGCCCTGCATCAGCGCGCTCGCGCCGAGACGGTTCGCGCCGTGGTCGGAGAAGTTCGCCTCACCGAGTGCGTAGAGGCCCGGCACCGTGGTCATGAGGTTGTAGTCGACCCACAGCCCGCCCATCGTGTAGTGGACGGCCGGGTAGATGCGCATGGGGACGACGTACGGGTCCTCGCCGGTGATGCGCTCGTACATCTGGATGAGGTTGCCGTAGCGCTCCTCGATGACGTCGCGCCCGAGCCGCTGGATCGCCGGCCCGAGGTCGAGGTACACGCCGTTCTTGAGCGGCCCGACGCCACGCCCGGCGTCGACCTCGCGCTTGGCCGCTCGCGACGCGACGTCGCGCGGCACGAGGTTGCCGAACGCGGGGTAGCGGCGCTCGAGGAAGTAGTCGCGGTCGGCCTCGGGGATGAGGTTCGGCGCACGCGGGTCGTCCATCTGCTCCGGCACCCAGATGCGGCCGTCGTTGCGGAGCGACTCGCTCATCAGCGTGAGCTTCGACTGGAACTCGTCGCTCGCCGGGATGCACGTGGGGTGGATCTGGGTGAAGCACGGGTTCGCCATGAGGGCGCCCTTCTTGTGGGCGCGCCAGATGGCGGTGACGTTCGACGCCTTGGCGTTGGTGGAGAGGAAGAAGACGTTGCCGTAGCCACCGGTGGCGAGCACGACGGCGTGCCCGGAGAACGAGCGCAGCGCGCCGCTCACGAGGTTACGGGTGACGACGCCGACCGCCACGCCGTCCTTGACGACGACGTCGAGCACCTCGGTGCGGGCGTGCAGCTCGACGTTGCCGAGGTGCACCTGGCGGGCGAGGGCCTGGTAGGCGCCGAGCAGCAGCTGCTGGCCGGTCTGGCCCCGGGCGTAGAAGGTGCGCGACACCTGCGCGCCGCCGAACGAGCGGTTGTCGAGCAGGCCGCCGTACTCGCGGGCGAACGGCACGCCCTGGGCGACGCACTGGTCGATGATGTTGACGCTCACCTGCGCGAGCCGGTGCACGTTGGCCTCGCGGGCGCGGTAGTCGCCGCCCTTGATGGTGTCGTAGAAGAGCCGGTGCACGCTGTCGCCGTCGTTGCGGTAGTTCTTCGCCGCGTTGATGCCGCCCTGCGCGGCGATGCTGTGCGCGCGCCGGGGCGAGTCGTGGAAGGTGAGGAGCTGCACCTGGTAGCCGAGCTCGCCGAGCGTCGCGGCCGCGGACGCGCCGGCCAGGCCGCTGCCCACGACGATGATCTTGAAGCGCCGCTTGTTGGCCGGGTTGACGAGCTTCACCGAGAACTTGTGGTTGTCCCACTTCTCGGCGATGTCGCCCTCGGGGATGTGCGCGTCGAGCTTGATCTCACTCACGGGGTCACGGCTCCGGTCGTGATGAGGAGGGGCATCGAGATGTTGCCGACGGTGACGACGCCGGCGACGGTCCAGGCGAAGTAGCGCCGGTACTTGTTGAACTTCGGGTTGTTCCACCCGAGGCTCTGGAACATCGACCAGCAGCCGTGCCAGAGGTGGAAGCCGAGGGCGAGCATGGCGACGATGTAGGCGATCGCCACCGGCACCCGCTCGAACGTCTCGAAGAGGTTGTGGTACGGATCGCCGCGCACGAAGTCGGGGTTGGCCTGGCCCCACGTGAGGTCCATCAGGTGGAAGATCACGAACAGCGCCACGATGATCCCGGTCCAGCGCATCGTGCGGGACGCGAAGCTCGCAGCCGCGTAGTCGCGCGGCGACTGGTAGTGCTCGGGACGAGCCCGGCGGTTCATCATCGTCAGCTGGTACGCGGCGAGGATGTGCACGAAGACGGCAACGATCAGGCCGATGCGCAGGGCCCAGAGCAGGGTGGTGCGCGGGAACGCCGGCTCGCCGAGGTCGCGGAGCCACTCGGCGTACTCGTTGAGGTGCTCCTCGCCGAGGAACACCTTGAGGTTGCCCACCATGTGGGCGACGACGAAGCCGAGCAGGGCGATGCCGCTGAGCGCCATCAACCACTTCTTGGCGACCGCGGAGCGGTAGAAGGTGATGAGGAACGGGGGCTGGCGCTTGTCCGGGATCGGCGCCCCGGTGGACTTGAGCAGCAGGTCCGCCGCGTCGGCGTCCTCCCGCTGGTCCTCGGTCGACGGCTCCTCGACCCTGGTCATCGGCCTCCCGCTCCTGACTCGACCGCGTGACCGTCGATCGGTCCCCTGCGGCGAATCGACGCTAGCGCCGACCTCCAGAGCCCGTCCGCATTGTGCTTTTCTTCACGAAGTGGGCGGGTGCCCGCGGGCTACTGCTGCGTCTCGTCGGCGCTGGTGGTCGCCGGCGCCGCGGGGGCCTCGGCGGTCGTGGTGACCTCGGGGGCCGGCGGTGCCGGCGGCGCGGGCGGTGCCTTCGGAGCCGGGGCGGGGCGGTTCGGGTCGGTCCTCGCCATCTCCTTCTGGACCTGCTTGTGCTCCCAGTCCTTGAGCCACGCGCTCTCACGGAAGAACACGGTGAACGCCTGCGCGGCGAGGCCCAGGCCCCAGAACAGCGTGACCCAGAGCCAGTCCTCGCCGACGACGATGAGACCGACGACGTTGATGATGATGAACACGAGCGCGTGACCGAAGAACGCCTTCTTCGCCGCGACGCGCTGCTTCGCTGCTTCGAGGCGCTGGGCCTCGGTCAGGGGGGCCTCGTCGGTCATGGTGTCGTCACCTTTCGAGCCGCGGATCGTCGCGAACGGGCATTCTCGCACCACTGGTACGCTCCCGCGCCATGACGCGACCAGGAACCCTCGGCGAGCTTCGGGCGAGCGGTTGGGTCTCGCGTCCGGTCAAGGACGAGGTGCGCGAGCACGCGATCGAGCGGGTGGCGGCCGGGCAGCCCGTCGTCGAGGGCGTCGTGGGCTACGAGGACACCGTCCTGCCCCAGCTCGAGAACGCCCTGCTCGCGTCCCACGACGTGATCTTCCTCGGCGAGCGCGGCCAGGCCAAGACCCGCATGATCCGCTCGCTCGTCGAGCTGCTCGACGAGTGGATGCCGATCGTCGCCGGCAGCGAGATCAACGACGACCCGTACGAGCCGATCTCGCACCACGCGCGAATGCTGGTGGCCGAGCGCGGCGACGAGACGCCGATCGAGTGGGTGCACCGCGAGCGGCGCTTCGGCGAGAAGCTCGCCACCCCCGACACGTCGATCGCCGACCTCATCGGCGAGGTCGACCCGATCAAGGTCGCCGAGGGCCGCTACCTCTCCGACGAGCTGACCATCCACTACGGCCTCGTGCCGCGCACGAACCGGGGCATCTTCGCGATCAACGAGCTGCCCGACCTCGCGGAGCGCATCCAGGTGGGTCTGCTCAACGTCCTCGAGGAGCGCGACGTCCAGATCCGGGGCTACAAGATCCGGCTCCCGCTCGACCTCATGCTGTTCGCGTCCGCGAACCCCGAGGACTACACCAACCGGGGTCGGATCATCACGCCGCTCAAGGACCGCTTCGGGTCGCAGATCCGCACCCACTACCCGCTCGACGTCGACCTCGAGCTCGACGTCGTGGAGCAGGAGGCGACGGTCGCCGCGCCGGCCGGGCTGAGCGTGAACGTGCCCGCGTTCATGGGCGAGATCGTCGCCGAGATGAGCCAGCAAGCGCGCCGCTCGCCGCACATCAACCAGCGCTCGGGGGTGTCGGTGCGCATGTCGGTGGCCAACTACGAGACGCTGA
>CAZKTS010000356.1:0-4055 GCA_964555735.1 uncultured Bifidobacteriaceae bacterium | reverse complement strand
TGACGTACGACGCGATGCGCGGCGCGACGTAGGCGTTCACGAGGGTCGTCGACACGCGCTCGAACTCGGGCCCGCGCGCCATGACCTCGTGCGAGAGCGAGATGTGCTCCACGTCGGGGAACTCTTCGCGGATGATCTCCGAGGCGCGGCGCTCGTGCGCCGGGTTCACGAACGAGAACAGGAACATCACCGCGATCGACTGCACGCCGAGCGCCTTGAGTCGTTGCACGCCCTTGCGCACTGCGGCCTCGTCGAGCTCGAGCACCGGCTCGCCCCGGTGGTTCATGCGCTCGGGGATGGGGATCCGCGCCCGGCGGCGGGCGATCGGCAGGGGAGCTGGGTACGACGGATCCCAGATCTGCTCCTTGTGCACCCGACGCATCTCGATCTCGTCGCGGTGGCCTTCCGTGACGAGCAGGCCGGTGGGCGCGCCGTTCATCTCGATCATCGTGTTGTCGGCCGTGGTGGTGCCGTGCACGAGGATGTCGAGGTCCCCGCAGAGCTCCGCGAGCGAGATGCCGAACCGGTCGGCGAGCTGACCGAGGCCGGTCATCACGCCGGTCGACTGGTCCTCGAGCGTCGTCGGCGTCTTGTCGAGCACCACGCTGCCGTCCGGCAGCACACAGATCAGGTCGGTGAACGTCCCCCCGACATCAACGCCAACTCTGTAGCCGCCTCCCCGGTCGCGCTCGCTGCGAGGCGGGATACCCGCCTCGCGGACGCTCGGCTGCTCCGAGCTCACGCGCCGCGTCTCCTCGACGCGCGGCGCGCCTCGGTGGCCTCGGGGTCGACGGCGAGGGTGAGGTCCTCGAGGGAACCGGTGAGGACGACGCCGTAGTCGCGCTCGGCGCCCTCGACGCTCACGTACTCGTCGAGCACGTCGTCGATGACGGCCTGCGGGTCGCGATCGAGCGGGTCGCCCCAACCGCCGCCGCCGCCGTAGTCGTACATCACGCGCTGGCCACTGCTCAGCGGCACCCAGTCGGCGGTGTGCGCGACGCGGTACGGATCGTCGGAGCCGTACCGGATGACCATCTCGTTCGGCGCGCCCGGCTTGCCGCCGCAGATCCCCGGCATCGGGTACTTCATCCCGACGACGTACGTGTAGACCTTGGCGTCGACCAGCACCTCTTTCTCGTAGTGGCTGCCGCAGAGCCCGCGCCACTGGCCGGGACCGCCCGAGTCGGTGCGGTAGTCGCGGCTCCACTGGATGTGCGGGTAGAGGCTCTCGTTGATCTCGGCCGTCGCCTTCCAGAGGTTGCCGAACGACGCGTTCTGCGCACCCCAGGCGTCCATGCCCTTCGCGGCGTTGCACCAGCCCGCGTACACCTCGGCCGAGTGATCGGTGAACGTCGCGCCGGTGACCGGGTCGACGCCCACGATGATCGTCGGGATGCCCGTCTTGTAGGTCTGCGGCACGGCCTTGTCGGGCAGCACGTCCTGCATCGCGACCGCGATCACCTCACCGACGTCGGCGCCGGGATGGTGCGTGCCCGCGCTCACCGGACGGTCCGGGTGCGGGTTGAGCACGCAGCCCTGCGGCACCACCAGCTTGATCTGGTCGAAGAAGCCTTCGTTCTTCGGGATCTCGGGATCCATCATCGCGGCGATCTGCCCGACCGTGTAGCCGCGCGTGTTGCCGAACGTCGACCACGCCTGCAGGTCCTGGCGGTCGTCGGAGCCGGTGAAGTCGATCGTGAGCTCGTCGCCGGCGACGGTGATCTTGACGTGCAGGTGCACGTCGGGGTTGCCGAGCGGGTCGTGGTCGACGTACGCGTCACCCTCGTACACGCCGTCGGGCCAGAGCGAGACCTCCTCGCGGAAGCGACGGGCTGCGTAGTCGATCATGAAGTCGACGGACTCCTCGACCGCGCTCACGCCCGTGTGCGCGATCACCTCACCGAGCCGCTCGCAGGCGAGCTGCGCCGCGCCGATCTGGGCGCGCAGGTCGCCGATGTAGGTGGGGATGCGGTTGTTGGCCTGGAGTGCGTAGAGGACGTCGCGCCGCTCGACGCCACGGTCGACGACCTTGACGACAGGCCAGCGCACGCCCTCGCCCCAGATGTCGCCGGCGGTGACGTTGTAGCCGCCGGGCACGCCGCCACCGGTGTCGCCGTGGTGACACTGGATGCTCGCGATGAGCACCATGCGGCGCTCGCCGGTGCTCGGATCCGCGGCGAAGACCGGTGCGAAGACGTTGTAGTCGGGGAGGTGGCCGCCGCCGTGGTACGGGTCGTTGGCGACGAACACGTCGCCTTCGCGGAACTCGTCGCGACCGAGGAACTCGAGCGCGAACCGCACCGGCAGCGTCGACGTGAGCATGAACTGGGGGATGCCCACCGACAGCGCCGCGAGCCGGCCCTGGCCGTCGAGGATGGTCGCGTTGCGCTCGTTGCTCTGGTTGAGGATCGGCGTCGTCGCAGTGCGCGACACGTACGTGGCCATCTCGAAGCAGATGGTCTCCATCGCTCCGCGCACCACCTCGGCGGTCACGGGGTCGACGGTGGGTGCCTCGCTGAGGCGCCCACGGCTGCCGGCCAGCCGGGCCATGTCCACGTGTGTCATGGCGTTCCCCCTCGTCCGGTAGCACTCGCGGCATCGACAGCGAATCTGACGCCCGTGTCACCCTCACTGTATCGTCACGGACTGCGTCGAACGCCGGGTGCGCCGCGGTTCGCGGCTAGGTTCCGTGCGAATTCGGGACAAGGGGGACAGGGTGCGGGGAGTCGGGCGGGTTCTGGCAGTCGTGGTGCTCGCGGGCGGTGCGGTCGCCGTCGGGGGAGGGGCGCCGGTCTCCGCGGCTCCGGAGTCCGAGGCGTTCGACTTCACGAACGACGCCCAGGCGTTCACGGTGCCTCCGGGGGTCTCGTGCATCACGGTCACGGCCCAGGGCGGATCCGGTGGCTCGGGAACGACCAGCGGCGGTGCCGGCGGTGCCGGCGGCCTCGGCGCCATCGCGGCGGCGACCGTCGCGGTGACCCCCGGTGAGGTGCTCACGGTGCTCGTGGGCGGCCAGGGCGGCACGGCGGGAACCGTGACGCTCCCGACCACTGCCGGCGGCCTCGGCGGCTTCAACGGCGGCGGCGCGGGTGGGAACGGCGCGGCGATCAGCTTTCAGAACGGCGGCGGCGGTGGCGGCGGCGGCGCATCCGAGGTGGTCCGAGGCGCGACTCGTCTCGTCGTCGCCGGCGGCGGCGGCGGTGGCGGCAGTGGCGCCAACACCGGCGGGGGTGCCGGCGGCGCTGGAGGCGCGGGCAGCGCGACTGGTGCCGACGGAGCACCCGGGGGCATCGCCAGCTCGCAGGGGATCGCGGGCGGTGCCGGTGGGGCCGGCGGTAGCGGCGACGTGATCGGTGCCAACGGCGCGGCCGGGAGCGCGACGGCGGGCGGTCAGGGTGGCTCGATCGCCCCGACCCAGACCTTTGCGGCCGGTGGTGGTGGCGGTGGCGGCGCAATCGGTGGTGGCGGCGGCGGCGCCTCCACCACGACCGTCCCGGCCAGCGGTGGTGGCGGCGGCGGCGGGTCGAGCAGCGCGATCGCCGGCGCGACCGGTGTGAGCTTCGCCACCGCGGGCGCGGCGGGCAACGGGGCCATCGTGATCTCGTGGGACACGGCGGTGCCGTGCACCCCGGAGGCGATCACGGCGGACCGGATCAACTTCACCGGCTGAGCGCCTGGCGTAGCCTCCCCGTCGTGCCAGTCGCGACGACCGTCGCCGAGCAGCTCGCCGTCCTCGAGCAGGGGCTGCAGCCCCGGGCGGCGACGCCCGCGCGGGTCGTCGTCGTCGGCGCGGGCATGGCGGGCCTCGTGGCCGCGTCGGAGCTGCTCCGCGCCGGCCACGATCCGATCTTGCTCGAGGCCCAGCAGCGCGTCGGTGGGCGCATCCTCACCCTGCGCGAGCCGTTCGCCCCGGGGCTCTGGGCCGAGGCCGGCGCGATGCGCCTGCCGCGGTCCCACGCGCTGACCATGGCGCTGGTCGATCGGTTCGGGTTGACGACCCACCCGTTCACGATGGACAACGACCAGACCTACTGCTTCTTCGGCGGCGAGCGCGT
>CAZKTS010000355.1:0-13115 GCA_964555735.1 uncultured Bifidobacteriaceae bacterium | reverse complement strand
TGCACGGCCTGGCTCAAGAACGTCGGCTGCCCGGCCGCGTCGAGGAGCACCAGGACCTCGTGGGACTGCTCGGTGAGCGTGCGCAGACGGGCGTCCGCCTCGATGCGGTACCGCTCGGCCCGCTCGCGCAGCAGGATCGTGGCGAGCAGGCCACCGAGCGGCAAGAGCGACTCGAAGCGCTCGCGCTCGACCCGCGTCGGCGAGCTCCGCCACGTCACCGACACGAAGCCGGGGATCACGTCGCCGAGCGCGATGGGCACGAACCCGCACGCCGCGAGCCCGTACGACTCGACCATCGTGCGCATGACGACGGCCTCCTCCGGCACGGCGTCGGCGGCCACGAAGATCGGCGCGTCGGTGCCCTGGATGGCCTGGAAGACCCAGCTCGGTCGTCGGGGCTGATCGACGGGCAGCTCGAGCGTCGGCTCGCGGCCATCCGACCACCCGAACGGGTGCTCGAACTCCTCGTCGCTGCTCGACGAGGGCGCGAAGACGTCCACGTTGCTCGCGGCGACGAAGGCGGCGATCCGCGCGAGGACCTCCTGCACGACCGGTTCGGGCGATGCCGGCGTCGCGGTGAGCAGGAGCTGCGCGATCTCGCCGACGAAGCGCTCGGCGTCGTGGCGGGTGCGCTCTGGCGTGACGTCGCGGCTCAGCACCGCGACCTGGTCGAGGTTGGCGCGGGCGTAGTGGTGGCGGCGGTGGGCGATGATCCGGTTGTCGTCGTCGAGGACGTCGTGCTCGACCGTGGTGACCTGGCCGGTCGCGAGCGTTCGGTCGATCGCCCGCCGCGCATTGGTGAGCCCGGCGGCGCGGGTCACGTCTTCGATGCGCAGCCCGACGAGCGACGTGGGATCGACGTCCGAAGCCTCCGAGCCGACCCGGCACGCGAGGATGTCGCCGGCGGCGGACACGAGGAAGAGGGTGCCCGGGTACGCCGCCGTGACCGACTCGATCCAGCTGTGCATCGCCGTCTCGGTCATCCCACCCCGATTCCTCTGCGTCCCATGGTGGACCGGTGGTGGCCCCTCGTCCATCCATCGGCCGGCCGGCGACGGACTTGATCGAGCATCGAGCGCGGGACCCGTTACTTGATCGAGCGCTCAAGTAAGCAGTACCCTGCCGGGCCCATGAGCGCGCGCACCGCCTCGCCGAAGCTGGGCACCCCCAAGAAGGAGATCTCGGGCGCGACGCGGGAACGGATCGTCGAGACCGCGTTGCGCCTCTTCTCCGAGCGGGGGACGGCCGCGGTGTCGGTCCGGGAGCTGGCGGACGCGGCCGGCGTCACCGTGCCGGGGCTCTACTACCACTTCGACTCCAAGGCCGACCTGATCCGGGCCGTCTACCGGGCCCAGGGCATCGGCCGGGACCTCGACGACTTCGAGCCGCCGATCGCTCCGCACCTCGAGGCGAGGATCGTGGAGCAGGCCCACGCCGAGTTCGCCCGGTTGGTGGGCAACGCCGAGTTCCTCCGGCACATGCAGCGGGAGTCGGTCCTCGGCGACAGCGAGGCGCGTGAGGTGGGCGACTCGCTCGCGACCACCTGGCGTGCCCGCTGGGTGCGAGTCCTGGCGGGGTCCGACGACGTCCGCGCCGACGCCGACCTCGACGACGCCGCGGACTGCATCGCGACGTTCCTCTGGGGGCTGTTCGTCGAGTACCTGAACCACCAGGACCCTGCGGTCATCGGCCGGGTCGACGGACTGGCCCGCCTCGTCGCCCCCGCGCTGACCGTCGGTGGGACCGAGCGATGACCGGGAAGGAGTCGGCCGCGGCCGCGTACGCGAGTGGCGCTCAGGCGGTGACGGCGTACGCCGCACGACTCTCACGCAAGCGCGTGATCCTCACGACCATCGCCGTCATCGCGGCGATGTTCCTCGCGTCGATCGACGGCACGATCGTCTCGACCGCGATGCCAACCATCGTCGGCGACCTGCACGGCATCGACCAGTACGCATGGGTGTTCTCGGCGTTCCTGCTCGCCGAGATCGCGACCATCCCGCTCTGGGGGCGGCTGGCCGACATGTTCGGTCGCAAGCGGATCTTCCTGATTGGGATGGTCGTCTTCCTGATCGGCTCCGCGCTGTGCGGGCTGTCGCAGACCATGACCCAGCTCGTGCTCTTCCGTGCGCTACAGGGCCTCGGCGCGGGCTGCATCCTCCCCGTCGCGCAGACCATCAGCGCCGACCTGTACACGATGGAGCAGCGCGCCCGGATCTCGGCCGTGTACTCCGGGGTGTTCGCGCTCTCGGCCGTGATCGGGCCGTTCATCGGCGGCTTCCTCACCGACCAGCTGTCGTGGCGCTGGTGCTTCTACGTGAACCTCCCGATCGGCATCGCCGCCGTCACGCTCGTCGCGGTCGTGATGGTGGAGCCGCTCGAGCGACGGAACCGACATCGCTTCGACTGGCTGGGCCTGCTCACGCTCCTGGTCTGGACCATCGCGCTCGTGTTCGCGCTCGAGTCCGGCGGCCGCGACTACGCCTGGAGCTCGCCCGAGATCGTCGGGACGCTCGCCGTGGCCGCGATCTTCTTCGTGGCGTTCGTCGTCGTCGAGCGGCGCGCCGCGGAGCCACTGATCCCACTGTCGCTGTTCAAGGTGCCGGCGTTGCGTGCGTCGGCGGTCGTCACGATGTTCCTCGGGATGTCGATGTACGGCGTGCTCTCGTTCATGCCGCTCTACGGCCGCACCGTGCTCGGCGAGGACGCCACCGGCTCCGGACGCATCCTGATCCCGCTCCTGCTGGCGATGATGGTCGGTTCCGCCGGCGGGGCGCGCATCGTCCTCAAGGCCGGCTTCCGTGCGGTGGTGACGGTCGGCGCGGTGCTCGTCGCGCTCGGCGCGTTCTTCCTCACGACCCTCACGGTCGGGTCGTCGCAGCTCGAGCTTGCCGGCTACCTCGCGATGCTCGGGTTCGGCATGGGGCTGGTGTTCATGTCGACGTCCCTGGCCGCGCAGAACTCCGTCGACATGCGCCGCATGGGCGTCGCGACCGGACTCATCAACTTCACACGTCAGCTCGGTGGCGCGGTCGGGGTGGCGATCGCGGCGTCGGTGCTGCTGACCAACCTGGCCGACCGGCTCAGCGAGGCGTTCGGGCGTGAGGTCGACGCCGCGGGACTGCTCACGCCGAGCAGCGGACAGAGCCAGATCCCCCCGAGCGCTCGCGCGACGGTGCGCGACGCGTTCTCGGGCTCGTTGAACAGCACGTTCTGGGTCGCAGTGGTGGTGGCCGCCGTGGGCGTGACGTGCACGCTGCTCATGCCGCGGGGGAGCGCGGCCTCGATCCGCGACGCGGCGCGCGACGAGTCGAAGCTCGACTCGCTCTCACCCGAAGGCGAGACGTTCGCCGTCGCGCGTCCCGAACCCGTCCGCTAGCGCGCGCCGAGCGGGCCCGGGATCGATCGGCCCGGTCGGCCGGTAGCCTGGATCGCCCATGCCGGAGCTCCCGCAGATGCAGGCGCTGGCCGAGCGCGTCGACGCCGCCATCGGTGGCTGGACGCTCGCGGCGGTGCAACCCATCGGCTTCGCCGCGCTGAAGACCGTGGTCCCCGCGCCGGAGACCCTGGTCGGACGACCGGTCCGGCACGTGGGCCGTCGCGGCAAGTACCTCGTGTTCGAGTGGGACGGAGGCGAGCGGCTGCTCGTCCACCTCTCCCAAGCCGGGCGGCTCGACCTCGAGGACCCGCCCAAGTCGAACCGGGGCGGGAAGGGCGGCGTCGTGCGCTTCCGGTTCGCCCCACCCGAGGGCGTCGACGCCGACGGTGAGCGGGCGATCCTCGTGCGCGAGTGGGGCACCGAGCGCAAGGCGGCCTGGTGGGTGCTCGCGCCCGGCGACGACGGTCCGCTCGAGCACCTCGGTCCCGAGCCCGACAGCGACGCCTTCGCCGCGTTCGTGCTCGAGGGCGACGACCGCCGACGCATCCACACCTGGCTGCGGGATCAGCGCACGGTCTCGGGGGTCGGCCGGGGCTACGCCGATGACGCGCTGTGGCGTGCCCAGCTCTCGCCCTACGCGACGCTGCCGAAGCTGACCGCCGACGAGCGGCGGGGGCTGCTCGACGCGGTCCGGGGCGTCATGACCGACGGGCTCGCGCGGGAGCGGGCGCGGACGGGCGGCCTGTCGGAGCCCAAGCTCGGCGAGCACTTCGACGTGCACGGCCGCGCCGGCGAGGCGTGCATGCGCTGCGGTGACACCCTCCGACGCGTGTCGTACGAGTCGCACGAGGTGGCCTACTGCCCGACGTGCCAGACCGACGGCAAGCTCCTCGCCGACCGCCGCCTCTCTCGCCTCGTGAAG
This sequence comes from uncultured Bifidobacteriaceae bacterium, assembly GCA_964555735.1. Classification (GTDB taxonomy): domain Bacteria; phylum Actinomycetota; class Acidimicrobiia; order IMCC26256; family PALSA-555; genus CAZKTS01. The sequence goes on along the minus strand of CAZKTS010000355.1, from coordinate 8,814 downwards.
TAGGCCGGCGCTACCAGCCTCGGGTGCCGGGGCCGCCCTTGAACGGACCCGCGATGTCGGCGGTGATCCAGCCGCCGTAGAAGGCACCGGGCTGGGGGATCACTCGCTCGTCGTCGACGAAGCAGGCGTCCATCCTCGACGCGTAGAACGCGACGTGGCCGCGCAGCGACGCGTACGCCGGCGCCGGGTCGTCGTACCCCCATGCACCCTCGTCGACCGTCACGCCGCCGCCGTGGACGCGGAAGTAGTGGGCGCGACCCTTGAACTCGCAGAACGACGCGCCGACGGTTCGCTCGAGGGCGCCGTCCGCGACGTCGGTGAGCGGCACGTAGTAGTTGGGCGGATGGCTCGTCTCGAGCACGCGCTGGCCGCTCGTGGTGTCGGCGATCACCTCGCCGCCGAGGACCACGCGCAGGCGTCGGATCGCCGGCTCCACCGCCGGTGGGCGTGGGTACCCCCACACCGACTCCTGGCCGGGCCCGACCGGGTCGGGGTCGGGGCGGGTCGAGCGCACGGCTCGAGTGTGTCAGCCGCCTGACGTCAGTGGCGCAGCGTCTCGCCGGTGTCCACGACCTCGAACGCGGAGCCGGGCACGGTCTTGAGCTGGTCGAGGTCCTCGTCGTCCCATCGTGTGTCGGCCGCGCCGGTGACGAACCAGTTCGAGCCGTTGTCGGCGACGATCAGTCCGTACTTCTTCATCGCGCGCAGGATCACCAAGGCCTGTCCCGAGTAGCCACTCAGGTCGAAGCCGGCCGACAGGCGGAGCCGGAGCCCCATCGGCGGCCGGTTCGGGTTGTCGGGGTTGGCACCGGCCTCGTGCGTCGCGGGATGGAGGTAGGCGTTCGACGTGCGGCGGAACGTGACCCGCAGCGCGTGCGTGATCACCCCGGCGGCGACCTCGTCGTACCGGACGAGCCCGGCGAAGATCGGCAGCCCCGCGGCATCGGCCGACGTCCAGCCGTCGGGCCGCAGCGCGTTGGAGCGCAGGTCGAAGCGCGCGCCGTTGCTCGCGTCCCATCGGCTCGTGCCGGCGGTCGCGTTGAACAGCTCGTAGAGCTTGCAGGCGTCGCGGTCGACGGCGATCACGTGACGGTCGCTGCCCCCCTCGACCGGCGCGCCGAGCGGCACGGGGTACGGGCCGGGATCGCTCTCGTGCGGCCAGTCGAAGAAGCTGATCGGCACCATCGGCTCGTCGGCCCCGACGGTGACGTAGGGGATCCCGTACTCACCGCCGCCGCCGAAGTCGGCGTGCAGGAACGCCGCCGAACCGCCGCCGCCGTCGAGGGCGATCTGTGAGAGGTAGCTCGCCGAGCTCGCGTGGACGGGCAGCCCCGAGATGTCGGTGTTCCACGGGTTGTCCGGCGGGAACACCGTGCACGAGCCGAGCGGTCCGTTCTGCACGCCGGTGCGGCGCGGCGGCCCCGGTGGCGACACGGGGACGCACGCCGCGGCGAGCACGGCAACCAGCGCGACGGCGAGGACGGCCGGCCGGCGACGATGGCGGCGCAGCGGCATCACCAGCACGGTATCGGCACGGCGCCGCCTCGATCTGTAGCCGCCCGCCCGTCTCGGTGCCTCGGAGGCGGGGCCGTAGCATCGCGACCGGTGCCGCTCCTCGCCTCGATCCCGAGCCCGTCCGACGGCGTGATCGACCTCGGGCCGATCCCGCTGCACGTGTACGGCGTGCTGCTCGCGGTCGGTGTCGTCGTCGCGGCGTACATCGCGCAGCGACGTTGGGGGAAGTGGGGCCACGACCCCGACGAGTTCGAGAGCATCGTCATCGTCGTCGTGATCGGCGGCGTGATCGGCGCCCGCCTGTACCACGTCGCCACCGACTACGAGAAGTTCGAGCACGACTGGCTGCGCGTGTTCGAGATCTGGAAGGGCGGTCTCTCCATCTGGGGCGTCGTGATCGGCGGCATCATCGCCGTCGTCGTGATGTGCCGCATCAAGCGCATCGACACCCTCGGGATCATGGACGCGATCGTGCCGGGCCTCTTGGTCGCGCAGGCCATCGGTCGCTTCGGCAACTGGTTCAACCAGGAGCTCTTCGGCGAGCCGACGACCCTGCCGTGGGGCCTCGAGATCGCGCCGGAGCATCGACCGCCCGGGTTCGAGCAGTACGCGACGTTCCATCCGACGTTCCTCTACGAGTCGCTCTACTGCCTGGTCCTCGTCGCGGTCGTGTTGTGGGCCGAGCGCCGGTTCCGACTCAAGCGGGGGCAGCTCACCGCGCTCTACGTGATGCTCTACACGTTCGGTCGGTTCTGGCTCGAGAACCTCCGGATCGACGACGCGAAGCTCGTCGGCCCCCTGCGTGTGAACGCCTGGATCAGCGTGCTCGCGTTCGCCGGCGGGGCCGCGTGGTTCTGGTGGCTGGGGCGCCACTCGAGCATCGACGAGGGCAAGGCGCGCTACCTCTCCGGCGACGACTCGGGACCGTCGCCTAGTTTGGAGGATCCCCCAGCGAGGAGCACCGCGTGACGACCACGTCCCCAGCCCCCACGCAGTCGGCCGTCGCCGCCCGCGCGGTCCAGGCGAGCAAGGTCTACGGCAGCGGCGAAGCCGAGGTCCGCGCCCTCGACGGCATCGACGTCGAGTTCGCGGCCCACAAGTTCACCGCGATCATGGGGCCGTCGGGCTCCGGCAAGTCCACGCTGCTGCACTGCCTCGCCGGTCTCGACCGCCTCACCAGCGGCCAGATCTTCCTGGGTGACGTCGAGGTCAGCGCGCAGTCCGAGAAGCAGCTCACGCTCATCCGCCGCGACCGCATCGGGTTCATCTTCCAGTCGTACAACCTGATCCCGACGCTCACGGCCGAAGAGAACATCACGCTCCCGAGCTCCCTCGCCGGCCACAAGCCTGATCAGGCGCGCTTCGACCAGATCGTCGACACCGTGTCGCTCCGCGATCGCCTCAAGCACAAGCCGACGGAGCTCTCGGGCGGCCAGCAGCAGCGCGTTGCGGTTGCGCGGGCGCTCGTGAACAACCCCGAGATCGTGTTTGCCGACGAGCCCACCGGGAACCTGGACTCGAAGGCCGGCGCCGAGATCCTCGGCTTCATGCGCCGGGCCGTCGACGAGCTCGGCCAGACGATCGTGATGGTGACGCACGACCCGAGTGCAGCGAGCTACTCGGATCGCGTCGTCTTCCTCGCCGACGGCAAGATCGTCGACGACCTGGTCGCTCCGACGACGGACTCGATCATCGACAAGATGAAGACCCTCGGGGAGTAGCGCCCCCAGTGTTCAAGCTCACCTTCAAGAACCTCTTCGCGCGCAAGTTCCGGCTCGCGCTCACCGGCTTCGCGGTCGTGCTGGGCGTGGCGTTCATGTCGGGCACGTTCGTGCTCACCGACACGCTCGGGAACGTCTTCGACGACCTCTTCGCAAACGTCAACGAGGGTGTCGACGCATCGGTGCGCGCCCGGCAAGCGTTCGACGAGACGGCGGGCGGCCCGGGCGCGCAGGTGACCCGCGAGCCCATCTCTGAATCGCTGCTTCCGACGGTCGAGGGTGCCGACGGGGTGACCGCGGCCGAAGGCAGCGTCACCGGCTACGCGCTCGTCGTCTCGCTGAAGGACGGCAAGCCCGACGAGCAGATCCAGAACCAGGCGCCCACACTCGGCGTGTCGTGGGGTCCGGACAAGGCGCTGAACCGGGCGTTCGGCGGTGACGGCGAGCCCGAGCACGGTCGTCCTCCGACGGCCGACAACGAGGTCGCGCTCGACGAGGTGACGGCCGAAGAGGCCGGCATCACGCCCAAGGCGGTGGAGGCGTGCGCGTCTTCGGGGTCGTGCACCGACGCTCGGGTGCAGGTGGTGTTCCTGGAGCACCCGCCCACTCGCTACAACGTCGTGGGCATCTTCCAGTTCGGCACCGCCGGCAACCTCGCCGGCGCGACCATGGCGGCCTTCGACACCGCCACCGCGCAACAGGTCCTGAACCGCGAGGGCGTGTTCGACCAGATCAGCGTCGCGGGCGAGGCGGGCCTCTCCGAAGAGGAGGTGGCGCGCAACGTGCGGACGGCGCTGCGCGACGCCGACGAGCTCGACGGTCTCGAGGTGCTCACGGGCAGCCAGCTCGCCGAGGACCAGTCGAACGAGATCAAGGACAACCTGAGCTTCTTCAACACGTTCCTGCTGATCTTTGCGCTCATCGCGCTCTTCGTCGGCGCCTTCCTGATCTACAACACCTTCTCGATCCTCGTCGCACAGCGGGCGCGAGAGCTCGGTCTGGTGCGTGCACTCGGTGCGTCAGGACGACAGGTGCTGTGGAGCGTCGCCCTCGAGGCGCTCATGACCGGCCTGATCGCCTCGATCATCGGCCTCGCGCTCGGCATCTTCGTCGCGATCGGCCTCCAGGAGGCCCTGCGCGCGCTCGACATCGATCTCCCATCCGGGGACGCCGTGCTCCTCCCGCGGACCATCATCGTCTCGCTCGTCGTCGGCACGCTGATCACGCTCGTCGCCGCGATCGCACCGGCGCGCCGGGCGGCTCGCATCGCGCCGATGGTCGCCCTGCGCGACGGCGCGGCCGCGCCGAGCTCCGGGCGGCGCCGGTTCGTCTTCGGGGCCCTGTTCACGCTCGCGGGCATCGCGTTCGGTGCCCTCGGTCTCTTCGGCGGCGCCGAGGGCACCAACGCCGCACTGTCGGTGGGTGTGGGCGCGGTGCTCGTGTTCATCGGCGTCGCCATGCTCAGCCCGATGCTCGCCGTGCCGGTGTCGGAGTTCCTCGGCTGGCTCCCCGCCCGATTCCGCGGTGTCGCCGGACGGCTCGCGCGCGAGAACGCGATGCGCAACCCGCGGCGCACCGCCTCGACCGCGGCGGCGCTCATGATCGGCCTCGCCCTCGTCTCGGTGGTCTCGATCTTCAGTGCATCGATCAAGTCGACGCTGCAAGACGTGATCCAGGACGACCTCCGAGCTCAGTTCGTGCTCCAGAGCTCCACCGGCTTCCTCCCTACGTCGCCGGAAGCCGCCCAAGCCGTGCGCGATGCACTCCCGGGCACCACCGTGACGGAGTTCCGCTTCGGCAACTTCGGTCTCGGCGACGAGACCAAGGCGCTGCTCGGCACGAGCCGAAACCTCGGCCGGACGCTGGACGTCCACCCCGAGCCGGGCGCGCTGGAGCGCTTCCGCGACGGCGGGATGCTCATCTACGAGAACGCGTTCGACGATCTCCCGGAGAGCGTCCGTCGCTCCGGCAAGCTCGAGGTCCGGTTCCCGACCCAGCCGCGCGGCGAGACCACGACCGTGCCCATCGCCGGCACGTTCTCCAAGAAGGACGCGGTGGGGAACGACTTCCTGCTGCCCTTGCCGCTCTACGTCGCGAACTACACGGACCAGGCCGACGTCTTCACCGCGGTGCGCATCCCGCCGGGCACCACGATGCGCGAGGCCGAGCGTGCGTACGAGCGGGCGCTGCGACCGTTCCCCGACGTCGAGCTCCAGGACCGGTCCGAGTTCCAGGAGACGACCGAAGCGCAGATCGGCCAGTTCATCAACCTCATGTATCTCCTGCTCGCGCTCGCGGTGGGCATCGCGCTCCTGGGGATCATGAACACGCTCGTCCTCTCCGTGTTCGAGCGCACGCGGGAGCTGGGGCTGCTGCGCGCCGTCGGCATGATGCGCCGGCAGCTGCGTTCGATGATCCGTTGGGAGGCGGTCATCGTGTCGGTGTTCGGCGCGATCCTGGGCGTGATCCTCGGTGTCATCTTCGGCGGGGCGATCGTTCGCGCGCTCGAGAGCGAAGGGATCAACCTCTCGATCCCGGTCGGCCAGCTCGTCATCTGGCTGATCGCGGCCGGCATCGCCGGTGTCGTGGCCGGCATCTGGCCGGCGCGCCGAGCGGCGCGTCTCGATGTGCTCCGCGCCATCAACGCCGAGTGACGGCGGAGGACGGCTGATGGCTGATCCGGTCCTCGTGGAGGTCGACGCCGACGGGCTGGCGCGCCTCACGCTCAACCGGCCCGACGCGTCGAACGCGATCGACCTTGCGACCGCCGAGGCGCTCGACGACGCCGCGAGCGTGCTGCGCGCGGACGAGTCCGTGCGGGCGGTGCTCCTGAGCGGCGCCGGTCCGCGCTTCTGTGCCGGCGGCGACGTTCGGTCGTTCGCCGATGCCGGTGACGACCTCGATCAGGCCCTCACCCGGATCCTGCGGCCGCTGCACGCCGCGGTCGACACCCTCGGCCAGCTCGACGCGCCGGTGGTCGCCGCGGTGCAGGGGAGCGCCGCAGGGGCCGGCCTCTCCCTCGCCGCGGGTGCCGACGTCGTGCTCGCCGCCGCGTCCACGAAGTTCGTGATGGCGTACACCGGCATCGGGCTGGTGCCCGACGGTGGCTCCACCTGGTACCTGCCGAGGATCGTCGGCCTGCGACGCGCGCTCGACCTCGCGCTCACGAACCGGGTGCTGAGCGCCGACGAGGCGTGCGAGTGGGGGCTGGTGTCGCGCGTGGTCGCCGACGATGCGCTCGAGGCCGAGGCCCTCGCGCTCGCAACCGCGTTGGCTGCCGGTCCGACCCGCGCCCTCGGCGCGGCGAAGCGGCTCCTGCGCGAGTCGCTGGCGCGCGATCTCGAGGGCCAGCTCGCCCACGAGTCGGAGCTCATGGTGATCGCAGGGGAGTCCGACGACGGCCGCGAGGGCGTCGCCGCGTTCACCGAGAAGCGTCCGCCGACCTTCCGGGGGTCGTGACCGTCGGCGCGCCGGCGAACGCCTGCGCGTGGCGGAGCCACTCGGCCGCCGCGTCGCCGCGCATCTCCAGGTCGGTGTCGTCGACGTGGCGACGCTGGGTGACCACGAGGCAGAAGTCGAGCGCCGGGCCGCGCACGCGGTCGGTGGCGTCGGCCGCGCCCCATGTCCAGGTCTCGCCGCCGGGCGCGGCCAGCTCGACCCGCACGTCGCCCGACGGCGGATCGAGGCCGCGCACGACGTAGGACCACCCGCGTGTCCGCACGCCGAGCTCGGCCACCTGTCGGAGGCGCGCGCTGGCGACGGTCGGCACGCCCAATCCGTCGCGGACGTCGACGCCGTGGGCCCAGGTCTCCATCAGCCGCGCGGTCGCGAACGACATGCACGACATGTCGGGGCCGAACCACGGCAGGCGGTCGGCGCGGTCCCGAGCGCGCAGCAGTCGCATCGCGTGCGACCGGGTCTCCCGCCACCACGCGAGCACCCCGGTGTCGGGCGGCGGCCGGCGGAACATGAGACCCGAGCGCACCTCGGCTGCCCGGCGGTCGGCATCGTCACCGATGCGCGCGAGCTCGGCCCGGAAGCCGTCGGGATCGGTGAGGGCCAGCGTCGCCCACATCTCGGTGGCGGCGAGGTGCGCGATCGATGTGGTCACGTCCCAGCCGGCGGCCGGCGTCGGCGTCGACCAGGCCGCGTCGTCGAGGTCGGCGACGTCGCGGTCGAGCGCGTCCTGCTCGGCGGTGAGGTCGTCGAGGAGCGTGACGTACGGGTCGGCCGCCATCGGGGTCGACTCAGACGATGCGCGTGGTGCGGTCGCCCCAGTAGCGGTCGCGCAGCAGACGCTTGTAGAGCTTGCCGGTGGGTTGGCGCGGGAGCTCGGCCTCGAAGTCGATGGTCCGCGGACACTTGTAGTGCGCCAGGTTGTCGCGGCAGAACGCGAGGAGCTCGGCCTCGAGCTCGGGCCCGGCCGTCGCCATGTCGACGGGCTGCACGACGCCCTTGACCTCCTCGCCCATCTCGTCGTTGGGGACGCCGAACACCGCGACGTCGAGCACCTTCGGGTGCGTGATGAGCAGGTTCTCGGCCTCCTGCGGGTAGATGTTCACCCCGCCCGAGACGATCATGAAGTCGCGCCGGTCGGTGAGGTACAGGTACCCGTCCTCGTCGACGTAGCCCATGTCCCCGACCGACGCCCAGCCGTCGCGGTTGTGTGCTGACTCGGTCTTCGCCGGATCCTTGTAGTACTCGAAGGTGAGGCTGCTGGCGGTGGGCTCGAACCAGATGACGCCCGTCTCGCCCTGCGGGAGCTCGTTGTCGTCCTCGTCGAGCACGTGGATCGTGGAGTTGTACGGGCGCCCGACCGAGCCGGGATGCGCGAGCCACTCCTCGGCGGAGATCATCGTCGCGCCCGTGCCCTCCGTCGCGCCGTAGTACTCCATGATGATCGGGCCCCACCACTCGATCATCTGGTACTTCACCGGGACCGGGCACGGCGCGGCCGCGTGGATCGCGACCTTCAGCGAGCTGACGTCGTAGGCGCGCCGCTCCTCCTCGGGCAGCTTCAGCATCCGCACGAACATCGTGGGCACGAACTGCGCGTGGGTGACGCCGTGCTCTTCGATGAGCCGCAGCGCGTCGGCCGGCTCGAAGCGCTCCATGATCACCGCGGTGCCGCCGAAGCGCGTCACCGCGATGCAGAACTGCAGCGGCGCGGAGTGGTACAGCGGCGCGGGCGACAGGTACACGGTCTCGGTGTCGATGCCGTAGGTGGCCTGGAACCCCGCCAGCGCCGGGGCGGGCGATCCGACCGGCTTGCGCTCCAGCGGGTACTTGATGCCCTTGGGCCGACCGGTCGTGCCCGACGAGTAGAGCATCGCGTGCCCTTCGAGCTCCTCGGCGAGCGGCTCGGCCGGGTACGCGCCGACGGCGTCCTCGTAGCGCTCGAAGCCGTCGACCTCGCCGCCGATCGCGAGGCGCACCGCGACCTGCTCGGGGAGCGCGTCGGCGAGGTCGCCGACCACGTCGGTCAACGACGCCGACACCACGATCGCCTTGGCGTCGCAGTTCTCCGCGATGTACACGACCTCGTCGGTCGTGAAGTGGTAGTTGATCGTCGTGAAGT
>CAZKTS010000354.1:0-2382 GCA_964555735.1 uncultured Bifidobacteriaceae bacterium | reverse complement strand
CTACGTGATCCCGCAGTCGACGACGGGAGCGGCCGTGCCGACGCCCGCGCTGAAGAACCTGGTGCTGCGGCAGGTCACCGAGGTCTACCCGTGCACGCTGACCTTCCAGGTGAGCGTGCAGGACCCGGTCTACCGAGTGGTCGATGTCGCTGCGCGCCTCTTCCTGCGACAGGGCTTCGCCGGCAGCGACGTGCGGGACCGCGTGCGCGCGAACCTCGCGAACTACTTCCGCGTGAGCGAGCAGGACGGCACGCCGAACCCGCTCGTCGACTTCGGCTTCAACATCAAGGACGCCGAGGGGAACGCAGTTGGCGAGATCGCCTGGTCGGATCTCTTCAACGTCATCCGCGACACGCCGGGCGTGCGCAAGATGGGCGACGCACGGCTCGACCTGACGCTCAACGGCCTGCCCGCCGACGTGAAGCTGAACGTGCGCGAGTTCCCGGTGCTCGGAACCGTGACCCTTCGCAACGGCGACACGGGGGAGCTGCTCTGATGGCGCTCCTCAACCCGAGCTTCGAGGACGAGGGGGCGCTGCCCGGCGAGGCCGAGCACTGGACGCTCACCGCCGTGACCAGCCTCGAGGTCCTCGCCGGCTTCGGCGCAGCGCCCGAGGACGCGTGGGAAGACTTCGAGCGCTGGTTCGCACTCCTCGCGTCGTTCGACGACGTGACCGTGGTGCTCGCGTTCTTCGACAGCGCGCTCAAGGGCTACGAGGAGTTCGACAGCGGCTGGGCCAACGCGGTCTACCTCTACGAGCTGCCGCCCGCGCAGCTCGTCACGTGCGCCTTCGGTGGGGGCGCCGTCGAGGACTGCGAGACGGGCTGGAGCAACGTGCCGTACCTGCGCGACTGGGCGTTGGTGATGGCCGCGACGGGCGTGTTCGACGGCGAACCGCGCGAGGACTTCGAGGACCAGTGGCGCTCGAACCAGAGCTACGCGTGGACATGGGCCGCGGTGACGGCGAGCACCGCGCTGTTCGACGGAGGCGCGCAGGCCGTCGAGGACTTCAACAACGCCTGGACGAACATGACCACCCTCTGAGGAGTGACCGATGGCCGAAGCAGACTGGACGTACCTGAACGACGGGCTCGACATCGCGACCGTGGATCGCGGTGTCACCGCGGGCATCGCTCGCCCCCCGGGCGGCGGGAGCTTCCTCTACGCCTTCAACTCCCTCGCCGCCGTCGACGGCGCCGTCGCCTTGTTCGCGAACCTCGCGAGCTTCGCCCCGATGGCGAAGGGCGGCTCCATTCGCGGCGTCGTGCAGCGAGGCCCTGGCGGCGGGCCCACGGGCTTCTCGCCGTTCCTGTTCCTCTGCTGCCAGGGGAACTCGGTCAACGACAGCGCGTACCTGCTCGGGCTCTCCGACGATGACCCGCATCGCATCGTGCTCCGCAAGGGCGCGGTGACGGTGGGCCTGCCGAATGCCGACGGCCCCGGCGTGCTGCTCAAGTCGGCGGCGAGCTTCGCGCAGGCGACCTGGGTGCATCTGCGCCTCGACGTCATCGTGAACACGAACGGCGACGTGGTGCTCAAGGTCTTCCAGAATGACCTCGCCGCACACGCCCTCGGCACGCCGCCCGACTGGCAGCCGGTCTCCGGGATGGTCGAGTTCATCGACGACCACCTCGGCATCAACTCCGGCAGCCAGCCGCTCACCTCGGGGCGCGGCGGCTTCGGCTGCTCCGTGAAAGACGTGACGCGGCGCTCCTTCTTCGACCACGTCGAGTTGTTCCGGCAGGTGTGAGGAGATGGCGCTCACCGCGTTCACCAGCCGACTCGGGCGAGGCCAGGGACGCCTGCTCACCGCGAAGGCGACCGGAGGCGACTACGCCTTCGTGCTCGGCGAGGATGAGCCGGGGCGCTTCTTCGAGCTCGGTCTCGGCGACCACGCGGAGGTGACGCAGTCCACGGACCTCACCGGCGTGAAGCTGGTGCGAGCGCTGCTTCGCCTTCGGGTGCCGGCGAGCACGCCCGCGGGCCTTGCGTGGGAGGCCTCCCTCGTCGTCGACGGCACCGCGCGCGCACGCATGCGTGCGAAGCAGGGCCGGGAACGACTCGTCACGGACCTCGCTGCCAACGTCTCGAAGCTGTCGGGCGTGCACACGGTGGGCGTGCGCCTCGAGCTGGTGACCGCATGAGGGCCCCGGCATGAGCACGCTCGAGCTTCCCGCGCTCTACGTCGACAGCGTCGCGCTTGTCGTGAGCACGCCGCGGCTGGTGGTCGTGAACCGCGATCCGAGCCCGGGCGAGACCGGCGTGCCCGTCGACGCGACGCTCGCCCTCGAGCTGATCGACACCGGCGCGGACGGCGTGAACCGGGCCAGCGTGCACGTCTGGGTCGACGGGGTGCTGGCCTTCGACGGCGGCGCGCTGCCG
>CAZKTS010000353.1:0-3425 GCA_964555735.1 uncultured Bifidobacteriaceae bacterium | reverse complement strand
GATGCCCGCAGGAAAGCTCGGTCGGCGTTCCACAAATCGCAAGTTGACTGCGAGCGACCTCATGCAGGTTTACCAGCGGGAATCGGAGAAGCAGCGCCTGCTCGTCAAGAAGTCCGATTTCACACAGACCCGGCTGCTGTTCATCGTCGAGGCCATAAAGGATCTTCTGGGCGACGACGGATTTCTGACCTTGCTGCGTGCCGAGGCGCTCGAGACGATGCCGCGCGCGCTGGCCATGCGAATTGCAGGTGAGAGCGATGACTGACTGGTCCGAACCCAACACACCAGACATGGAACCCGGCTCGGATCACCGTGTCCGGCTCGGCTTTGAACGCGAGACCCTGACCGTCGCACTCGATCAGCTCGTTCCGTTGAAGATACTCCAGCAGGGCGTGCGCGAGAGTAAAAAGTTCGCCCAGATCCTCAGTTCGATCAAGGCGATCGGGATTGTCGAGGCTCCCGCTGTCGCGCCCGATCCCAAGAATGCGGGCAAGTATTTCCTGCTCGATGGGCATCTGCGGGTCGAAGCTTTGCGCCAGCTCGAAATTCCGACGGTCGAGTGCCTCGTCTCCAATGACGATGAGACTTACACCTACAACAAGCGCGTCAACCGACTCCCGCCGGTTCAAGAACATCGGATGATCGTGCGCGCCATCGAGCGCGGGGTGACCGAAGCTGTCATCGCCGACGCGCTCGGTCTCGACGTGCAGTCGATCCGCGCGCGCTTCCGCCTGCTCGATGGCATCTGCACCGAGGCCGCCGATGCCCTTAAGGATACCAATTGCTCGATGAAGGTGTTCGATCTGCTGCGACGTATGACGGCGCTGCGGCAGATTGAGGCGGCCGACCTGATGAACGGGCAGAACAATTTCTCGCTGATGTTCGCACGCGCGTTGCTCGCGGCGACGACCGAAGAGCAGCTGGTTCCCGCAGGCAAGAAGGCGCGCAAGCCCGACGTGACTGGCCCGACCAGCCAGCAGATCAGCCGCATGGAGCGCGAACTTGCCGCTTTGCAAACGCAGGTCAAATCGGTCGAGGAAACCTACGGCATCGACAACCTCCATTTGACCTTCGCGCGCGGCTATCTCGGAAAGCTGCTGGCAAACGCGCGCATCGTCCGCTGGCTCTCGTCTCACCGGGCTGAATACCTGACCGAGTTTCAGCGCATTGCCGAGATCGACAGTCTTGGCGGCTTGGCCACGCCCAACGCGGACTGAGAGAATGGGGACCCGGACCCAATAAGCGCGGGGACCATGGGAGACGCCGCACTGAGGGGCGGATCGAGCATGGCGGTGGGAATGGCGGCGAACCCGCATGAAGCCCACCAGGTCGGCCGTCATATGGACCGACCGCGTGTGTGCTTTGCGCGCACGATGGAGGCGGGCGTGCGTTGAAGAGCGGGATTTCACGCACGCCCGTCATTTTGTCTCAACTGATGCACGATGAATTGCTGACAAATGCTACGGCCCCACCCGGAGGCGGGGCCGTGGCTGGTGCTTCAGCTCGGCGGATTCCAGATGATGACCTTCTTCGAAGGGTCATCGCCCGGCGCGTTGGCGATGTTGCCATAGATGGTGCCGAATTCGGGAGCCGAGAGCGAGACCGAGACATATTCTGCGCCGGTGTTCTGCGAGAAGCGCTTCCAGCCAGCGCCCAGCTCGAAACCGTTCTTGCGGCTCACGATGCGGTAGTCTGGTTCGCTGTCCTTGGTTTTGCGGTTGTTGGGGATGATGGCGATCGGTGCGGACACAGTCAGCGTTGCGAGGTTGCCTTCGAAGCTGTCGTCGGACTTCACGGTGAGGTTTGCGATGGTAGCCATGTCGTTTCTCCTTGCAGGTCGGGGACCATCCCCGATGGCGCCAAAAGAAGGGCCGGGAGCCGCCGTCACCGCAGCGCAAGCGAAGGGTGAACCCCGAACGGGGTTGACGGCCCAAGGCGATCCGAGACCCGTAGGCGGGCGACAAGTAGGGGTGGTTTTCGTTCTCGCGGAGAAGGCTCGGATGATCGCGCAAGCGCTCCGTTTTGGCTACGTAGAAGACGGCTCTTACGCCTGCGGAATTTGCCAAAGATGGCGTCGCTACCAACGAGCGAGATCCCTCGACCAAAACGAACGAGTGAATGAAGGGGGTTGATCACGCCGCAGCGCACGGGCCACACTACAAGTATGGGGCTGGTTATTCTTACCGGTGTCGAACAGTAATCAGATTCGCCACGTTCCTGGGGGTGCAGCCGTTTGTCGTCTTTTGGATTTACCTTCCTGTCGCGAAAGGCACTTGGACAAGCAGAGCAAATGATGTTCGGTGCCAACGCCGGGGTCCGTGATGAGGTCGGCTTCCTGATCGTCCACCAGCGTTACTCGGACCATCTCTTTCCGGGAACCTCGGTCCTGCACACCCGGCTCCGATATGCACTTCTTATCCCTTGGCTCTATCAGAGCTTACGGGCGAAACGGCCCATCCCGAAAGACTTCGCGCAGGCATTTATCGATATCGAGCATAGGCTGACTGGCCGTCTGCAGTTTGACGATGACGGGGGAGAACCAGACGGCGTGATCGGTGGCGAAGTCTATCCTCGCGCCATCAGTCAGCCTCCGGCCTATGTCTATTGGACGGCGCTTGCAAAATGGGGACTGATCGGCACCCGCCCCGACGGTCGCCCATGGAGTCGGCCGGACATGGCACGTTTGCTCACCGCTGGGAGCAAACGATCGATGCACGATGACGACGGAAAGCCATTCGAGACGGCCGCATGGCCCATTACTGGTCTGATCGACCCACCGATAGAATGGGACAGCGATGGCAAGCTGACACTCGAGATGTCGGCGAAAGAAAAGGAATTTCTAGCCTGCAAGCTTCGCGCTGTCCGGTCACCGAGCGACCCGAGCGAGCCTTCGCTTCTGTCCAAGCTTGTAGGGCAACCTCTGGACGATATCGCGCATTGTTGGGGTGATGAGATACTCGGACTTGCGGGCAAGGATGCTTCCCGTTTGAAGCGCGCCGGACAGGCAGCCGCGCTCTCAGCAATCGACCGAGCAATCTATGCGGCTCTCGTCGAGTCATTAAAAGAAGTGCGGGACAAGCGGCCCCAGGACGACCTGCACCGTAAGGACCTAGGGGAGGTCGTTGAAGAATGGGGATCGCAGGCCGCTGCCCTCGATTTCGCTCAGTTCCACGACGATGTTGGCACCCTGCCAGCGCCGGTTGAGTCTGCGTTGCGCGAGACCCTTGCGTGGGTCCGCTCGAGGAAGAAGAACCCGGCGGCTCTGCTGAATGTCTATGAGCGAGCCGAGTATAGCCGGAAAGGCGACCGTGCTCGCCTCGCCAACAGCCAGTTCGGTGTCGATCGGCGCCTGGAATGGCAGGGCGAGAAGCATGGTTTCGCGGAACCGCTTCATTATCGTTGGGGCAATATCAAACGGCTCCTCC
>CAZKTS010000352.1:0-3858 GCA_964555735.1 uncultured Bifidobacteriaceae bacterium | reverse complement strand
ACTCCTGGCACTGCGTGCCGGGCCGTTCGGGCCACGGCGCCCTGCGCCGCAGGTTACCTGCGTCGCGGGCGGACGCCTCTGGCCTCGCCACGGACCTAGCCTCCCGGCCGTGAGCGCAGACGCCGACGAAGTGGTCGTCGGCATCCTCTATCCCGGCGAGTGGCACGGCGACCCGGCGCGGTTCGAGGCCGCGGTGGCGGGGCTCGAGGCCGTCGACCCCCAGGTCCGCGTGATCGCCGAGCCGTACCTCGAGTCGCACGAGCTGCGGACCCTGCGGGGCTCGCCGGACCCGGGTGACGTGCGCGACCGCGCGCCCGAGCTCACCGACGCGCAGCGCGCCGCCTTCGCCCAGATGCACGTCGTGATCGCACTCGACCTGCCGTTCGACGTGCGCGAGCACGCGCCTCGTCTCCAGTGGGTGCAGGCCGTCGGCGCGGGCACGGCCCAGCTGCAGTCGGCGGGACTCGGTGAGGCGGGCATCCGGTTGACGTCGGCCGCCGGGGCCAACGCGGTCGGGATCGCCGAGTTCGTCATCGGCCGCGTGCTCCAGCACTGGAAGCGGTTCCCCGCGATCGACGCCGCGCAGGCCCGCCACGAGTGGACCCCCACGTACGGACCGCAGCTCGCCGACGCCACCGTCGGCCTCATCGGGCTCGGCGCGATCAACGCGGCGATCGCGCACCGTCTGCGCGCGTTCGACGTCCGGATCCTCGCCACACGGCGCTCGGCCACGCCGGGCGCGACCGCGCCGGACGTCGACGAGCTGTTCCCGACGAGCGACCTCGCTGCCATGCTCGGTCGCTGCGACGCGGTCATCGCCGCCGTCCCCGAGACCGACGAGACGCGCGGGATGATGGACGCGGCCGCGTTCGCGGCGATGGCACCCGGCTCGTTCTTCGTCAACGTCGGGCGCGGGTCATTCGTCGACGAGTCGGCACTCATCGACGCGCTGGAGCGCGGCCACCTCGCCGGCGCCGCGCTCGACGTCGCGCACGCCGAACCGCTGCCGGCCGACGACCCGCTCTGGGACGCGCCCAACCTGCTGCTCTCGCCCCACGCCGCGGCGTCGCCGAGCGCGCTGTTCGAGAACCTGCAGGTGCTGGTGCGCGACAACCTCGCCCGCTACCTGGCCGGCGAACCCCTCCGCAACGAGGTCAACCTCACCCGCGGCTACTAGACGGGCCAGCACAGGTCGTGCGGTGCAGCTTGCGGAGGTGGCCGGTGGAGTCGGCCATCACCATGTGCTGGAGGCAGCGGTTGTCCCAGATCGCGACGTCGCCCGGGGTCCAGCGCCACCGCACCGTGAGGTCGGGGCGCGTCGAGTGCGCGAAGAGGTGGTCGAGCAGCGGCTTCGCCTCGTGCGGCGCGAAGCCGTCGAGCCCCACCACGTACTGCGCGTTGACGTAGAGCGCCCGCCGTCCGGTCTCCGGATGCACGCGCACGACCGGGTGCACCTGCCGACGCTCGGCATCCTCGCTCGTGCGCACGGTCATCCCACCGAAGCGGTCGTGGATGGCCTGCATGCGCGGCGAGTACGCGTTGGTCGCGCTGTGCACCGCGCGCAGACCGTCGAGCATCTCCTGCATCCCCGGCGAGAGCGTCTCGTACGCCAGGTACTGGTTCGCCCACAACGTGTCGCCGCCGAACGGCGGAATCTCGATGGCGTGGAGGATCGACGCGAACGGCGGATCGGGGAGGAACGAGAAGTCGGAGTGCCACAGGCTCCCGAACGTGAAGCCCTGGGTCTCGCCGGCCTCCCGCACGACCGCGATCACCTCGGGATGCTCGGCCACGGGCTCGATGAACGGCACCGGGCTCGCGGGCCCGAGCCGGCGGCTGAACGCGACCTGGCGCTCCGGCGTCAGCGACTGGCCGGGCACGAACACGACGAGGTGCTCGAGGATCGCGCGACGGATCTCGGCGACGGTCGCGTCGTCGAGGTCGGCGGCGAGGTCGACGTCGTCGAGCACCGCACCGCCCACACCGGACACCGGGGTGACGCGCACCCCTAGAGCATACGAATGCCGGTCGCCGTCCGCCGTCGCCGCCGTGCTCTAGCGTCGGCGGCTCATGAGCGACTGGCGCGACGAGCACTCGATCGGGTTCACCTCAGAGCTCGGGCTGTCGGTCGAGGTCGGTGCGGAGCCCGACACCCTCGCCGGCCACGCGGTGATCGTGCCCGAGGTCTGCGTGCCGAACGAGGGCGTCGTGCGGCCGTCGGTGCTGCTCACGTGGGCCGACATCCTCACGGGTTCGCTGGCCAACCAGTTCACGCTCCCCCGCATCTGCCTCACGGTCGACCTCGACGTGCGCATCGCGAAGCCGCTCCCGGTCGGCGCGTCGCTCACCGCGGTCGGCCGCATCCTGAAGGCGGGGCGGACGGTCGTGTTCGGCGAGGCGGACTTCACGCTCGACGGCGACGACGGCCCGGCCGCGGTCGCATTGGCGACGTTCGTGGCGTCGCCGCGACCGCAGGACGACATCGCGGATCGCGACACCGACATCGCGAAGCTCGGACCGACGGTCGCGCGGGTTCCGCCCGCCCCGATCGCCGACCTCCTCGGCACGCAGGTGCTCGGCGACGGGAGGGTGGAGGTGGCGCGCCATCCGCGCATCCTCAACTGGGCCGAGACCGTGCAGGGCGGAGCCGTCGCCGCGGTGGCCGAGGAGGCCGTGCTCGCGCTCGAGGGCGCGATCGCGCCCGACGCGTTGCAGGTTCGCTACACGGGTGCCGTACGCACCGGCCCGATGCGCGCCACCGCTTCACGGCTCGGCGCGTGGTCCCGGGTCGAGGTGCGCGACGCCGGCAACGACGACCGCCTCGCCGCCGTCGCCATCGCCCGCCTGGTGTGAGCGGGAACCAGAGCCGAGGACCAGCGGCGCAGGTACCCTGCGCCGCCCGAGGCGTGGCCCGAGCGGCCCGGCGCGCAGCGCCAAGAGCGGAGACCTACGGCCGCTTGACCTTGGGGAAGCCGATGACCTCGAGGTTGAGGGGGAGCTCGTTGCGGTGGTCGCCGCGGTTGGTCGCGTCGAGCTCGGCGGCCGCGCCGGCCTGCAGCTCCTCGATCGGCGTCGTGAGGCGCCCCTCGCCGGTGAACGATCGGAACTCGAACGGCAGACCGTTCGAGAGGAGCGGTGACGGTCCGTCCATCACGTGGAAGTGGAGATGGGCGCCGTCGGTGTTGCCGCTGTTGCCGAGCAGGCCGAGCACGTCGCCCGCCTCGACGTCGTCACCCTTCTTCACCCGGATCGTGTCCGGCTGGAAGTGCGCGTAGAACGCGTACCGGCCGTCACCGATGTCGACCACGACGTAGTTGCCGCCCGCGGTCTGCACCGTGGCGTTCGGGTCGAGGGAGCCGGGCGTCTGGTCCGGGAGACCGTCCTGCACCTCGACGACGGTGCCGTCGGCGGCGGCGTACACCTGGTCGCCGAAGTACCCGTAGCTCTCGTTGTCGTCGAGCGGCCCGTCGAAGAGCTTGCCGTCGTCGTCGAGCTGGACGAAGTCGATGGCGAACCGCTCCGGGACGTGGATGGTGCCGTCGATCGGCAGCGTGGCGCCGCGATGCGCAGTGATCGCGTCGCAGCACCCGTTGCCCACGACCCAGCCGCCGCCGGCCAGCGGCGCGGCAACGATCACCGGATCGTCGGGCAGCACCTTCACCGGCACGCCCACGAACTCCACCGGCGCGCCCGGCGCGGCACCCGGGTCCGAGATCGTGTACCGGAAGCGGTGCTCCACCCTGGTGGGGACGCCCGCCGACGGCGCGAGCGCGACGTCGACGAACAGCACGCCGCCCACCCCGGGCGCGAGCGTCGTGCCCGTCGCGTTGGTGTCGTCGAGCCGGAGCGTGGACGACA
>CAZKTS010000351.1:0-2458 GCA_964555735.1 uncultured Bifidobacteriaceae bacterium | reverse complement strand
GAAGTCGAGCCCGTCGGGCACCTCGATGCCCTGGACGTCCCAGTCGGTCGGGAGCTTGGACTCCACCGATCCCCACGATCGGTGGGTCTGGGTGAAGCCGTGCACCAGTCGGACCCGCACGCGGGAATCCTGCCATCCGCGAGGCGTCGGCCATGAACGCGCCCCGGGACGCCAACACTGCCTTCGCCCGGGCGCTGGTCGACGAGTGGGCACGGTCGGGCGTCGTGCACGCGTGCATCGCGCCGGGGTCGCGCTCGACGCCGATGGCGCTCTCGCTCGCCTCCGACGGCCGCATCACCGTCCACGTCTCACTCGACGAGCGCTCGGCGGCGTTCCTAGCCCTCGGGATCGGCCGCGCGTCCGGCGTTCCCGCGGTCGTCCTGTGCACGTCGGGCACGGCTGCGGCCAACTTCCACCCGGCCGTGCTCGAGGCGTTCCATGGGCGGGTGCCGTTGCTCGTCGCGACCGCGGACCGGCCGCCGGAGCTCCAGGAAACGGGGGCCGGACAGACGATCGATCAGCGCGCGCTGTTCGGTGGTGCCCTGCGGTGGGCGGTCGACGCCGGCCCGCCCACCGATGTCCCCGACGCCGGCGCGGTCTGGCGGAGCATCGGCGCGCGCTCGGTCATCGAGGCCATCGGCCCGCCGGCCGGCCCGGTCCACCTCAACCTCGCGTTCCGCGAGCCGCTGGTGCCGACCGGTGCTCCTCTCGTGGACGCGCCCGGTCGCGCCGACGGTCGCGCCTGGACCGTGGTCGAGGCTCCACCTCGCGTCGCCGACGCCGCGACGATCGCCCGGGTGGCCGACGCGGTCCGCGCCGCGCCGCGTGGCGCTGTCGTCGCGGGGTGGGGAGCAGCAGTGGATCCCGCGGTCATGGACCGCTTCGCCGCGGCGGCCGGTTGGCCGGTGCTCGCCGATCCGATCTCGGGCGCGCGTGCCGGCGGGCACGCGATCTCCACCTACGACGCCTTACTGCGCGATCCCGAGTTCGCGGACGCGCACCGGCCGGACCTCGTCGTCCGAGTCGGAGCGCCGACGACCGGCAAGGTCCTGAACCGCTGGCTCGCCGGCGTGCCGCAGATCGTCGTCGACCCGGACCGATCCTGGCTCGACCCGACGCGCGGGACTGCTTCCCTGGTCGCCGTCGACCCAGGGCCGTTCCTCGACGCGGTGGCCGACGCGCTGCCGGCACCGGTGCGGTCGTGGTGTGACGACTGGCTCGGTGCCGAGCGCGCGGCGCGCGCCGCGGTCGACACGACGCTCGACGGCTGGACCGAGCTCGCCGAGCCGCGGATCACGCGCGACGTCGTCGCCGCGGCGCCCGACGGAGCGACCGTCGTCGTGGCGTCGAGCATGCCGGTGCGTGACGTCGAATCCTTCGCCGCGCCGCGTCCGGGGATCACGATCACGGCCAACCGCGGCGTGAACGGCATCGACGGCTTCGTCTCGACCGTCCTCGGCATCGCGACGGCCTCATCGGCTCCGACCGTCGCGCTGGTCGGTGACCTCTGCTTCCTCCACGACGCCAACGGGCTGCTCGGTGCCGCCGCGCGCGGTGTCGACGCGGTCTTCGTGGTCGTCGACAACGACGGCGGGGGGATCTTCCACTTCCTGCCCCAGGCCGATGATCCCGAGCACTTCGAGACGCTGTTCGGCACGCCACAGGGTGTCGATCTCGCGGCCCTCGCCGCGGTGCACGACATCCCGGTCACCGAAGTGCTCGCGCCGGCCGACGTCACGAGCGCGGTCCGGGACGCGATCGCCGTACGCGGGGTGCGCGTCGTGCTCGCCCGGACCGATCGCACGAAGAACGTCGAACATCACCGCGAGGTCTGGGCGGCAGTGGCGAGCGCCGTGTCGCAGGGGAGCTAGGGCCGGACGAGCGCCCGCAGCATCGGCTCGAGCTTCGCCTGGGTCTCGGTCCACTCCGAGTCGGGGTCGGAGCCGGCCACGATCCCGGCGCCCGCGTGGAGGCGCGCGGTGCGGCCATCGATCGCCGCGCCGCGCAGGGCGACGGCCCACTCGCCGTCGCCTCGCCCGTTGACCCAGCCGACCGGCCCGGCATACGACCCACGCGGGTCGGCCTCGAGCCGCTCGATCGTCGCCAGCGCGGCGTCGCGCGGCGTGCCACCGACCGCGGGCGTGGGGTGCAGCGCGCCGACGAGCGTCAGCGCGTCGGGCGCCGGGTCGCGCAGCGTGCCGTAGATCGGGGTGGCGAGGTGGGCGACGTCGGTGAAGCGGTCCACCTCGGGCTCATCGGCCGCGTCGAGATGTGCGCACCACGGGCGGAGTGCCTCGAGCATCGCCTCGATGACCAGGCGGTGCTCCCGCCCGTTCTTGACCGATGCCAGGAGGTCGATCTCGTCATCACCGATCGGCGTGGTGCCCGCGAGCGGTCGGGAGACGACGGTCGCGCCGTGGCGCGCGACCAGCAGCTCCGGGCTCGCGCCGACGAGGCC
>CAZKTS010000350.1:0-5327 GCA_964555735.1 uncultured Bifidobacteriaceae bacterium | reverse complement strand
GGCCCCGCGCTCGGTGAGGCGGTGCTCGACGCCGGCGGGTTCGCCACGGTGTGGGCCGCGGCTGCGGCCATGGCCGCGGCGTCGACCGTGCTCTCGTTCTTCACGCGGGACATCGAGCGCCCACCGGCGCCCGCCGATCAGGGACCGCTCATCAACCGGGGTGCGATGGCGCCGGGCATCGTGCTCTTCTTCGGGCTGATCGCGCTTGCCGCATTCACTGCGTTCGTTCCGCTCTACGTCGACGACGTCGGCCTCGGCAGCGCCGACGGCATCTTCATCCTCTACGGCGGGATCGTGCTCGTCGTGCGCATCTTCGGTGCGCGGCTGCCCGACATCCTCGGCTCGCGCCGCGCGGGCGCACTCGCACTCCTCGGTACGACCGTCGGCATGGTGGTCATGGCGGCGTGGGGGTCCGCGGCGGGCCTGTTCGTGGGCACCGCGTGCTTCGCGATCGGAGCGTCGTTCCTCTATCCCGCGCTGCTCCTGCTCGCGCTCGAGCGGGGCGGTGACGAGGAGCGCGGCGCGGTCGTCGGCACCGTGAGCAGCTTCTTCGACCTGTCGCAGGGACTCGGCGCGCTCGTGGTGGGCGGCGTCGCCGCGGCGACCAGCTACCAGGGTGCGTTCGCCGCCGGCGCGGCCTTCGCGGTCGTCGGCTGGCTGCTGCTCCGGTACGGATCAGCCGCGCGCACGACCCGCACCGCCACGGTCGCGGACGAGGGCGCGTTCGCGGTCGAGCATCCCGGCCCGTGACGTCGCTGCTCGCCACGAACGACTTCCCGCCCAAGATCGGTGGGATCCAGTCGTACCTCTACGAGCTGTGGCGCCGGCTGCCACCCGCCGAGACGACCGTCCTCACGACGCCGTACGCGGGCGCGGCCGCGTGGGACCGCGCGCAGGCGTTCCGGGTCGAGCGCACCCGCGAGCGCTTCTTGCTCCCGACGCGCTCGCTGCGCCGACGGGTCGACGCGCTCGCGGCGGAGGTGCGCGCCGACGTCGTGTTCGTCGATCCGATGGTGCCGCTCGGCGTCGTGGGCCCCAAGCTCGAACGGGCGCCGTACGTGGTGGTGGCCCACGGCGCGGAGATCACGGTCTACGGCCGGATCCCGGGCACCGGCGCGGCGGGGGGCCGAGTGCTGCGTGGCGCGGCCGGCGTCGTCGCGGCGGGGGAGTTCGCGGCCCGGGCCGCGGTGCGCGTCGCCGGGCAGCCGCTCCCGACGCTCGTCGTGCCGCCGGGCGTCGACCCGGACCGGTTCCGGCCCCTGGACGCCGACGAACGGCGCTCGGCGCGCCGGCAGCTCGGCCTCGATCCCGACGCGCCGCTGGTCGTCGGCGTGAGCCGCCTCGTGCCGCGCAAGGGCTTCGACGTCCTGCTCGAAGCCGTCGCCGGACTGGACGGGGTGCACGTCGCCGTCGCCGGCACCGGCCGCGACGCGCGGCGTCTCGGTCGGCACGCGCGCCGGCTCGGGGACCGGGCCCACCTGCTCGGCCGGGTCGACGACGAGCACCTGCCGTTGCTCTACGGCTGCGCCGACGTCTTCGCCATGCTGTGTCGCGACCGGTGGGGCGGGCTCGAGGCCGAGGGCTTCGGCATCGTCTTCGTCGAGGCCGCCGCGTGCGGTGTCCCGGCGGTCGCCGGGCGCAGCGGCGGCGTGCACGAGGCGGTGATCGACGGCGAGACCGGCTTCGTCGTCGAGCCGCGCGACGTCGCCGCGACGCGTGCCGCCATCCGTCGGCTGCTCGACGACGACGAGCTGCGGGCACGTCTCGGCGCCGCGGCCCGCGCCCGTGCCGCCACCGAGCTGTCGTACGACGCGCTCGCGACCCGTCTCGCTCCGCTCGCCGCGGGCGACCTCTCGGTGCTGGAGCCGTTCTCGGCACGTTGAGTCGGACATGGGCTGATCGCCTTCCCCTGACTCGGCGGTGCCTGGCGTAGCGAGAACCGGCCCTTGGCTCGGTACGCTGCGGGCATGGCGGAGGTGCCGGGGCGCGCGATCGTCGTGTGGTCGTGGGCGACGGTGGCGTTGTTCGGGGTCGTCGCGATCCCGGCCGCCCTCGGTGTCGACGGCCTCACCGGGCCCGCGCTCGCGATCGAGCTCCTCCTCTTCACCCTCTCCCTCTTCATCTGGGGGTGGGCGTTCGCGACCGCGGTCGTGCGCAGCTCCCAGGGTGACGACGTCGTCGTCGGCAACCTGTTCGGGAGCGTCGGCGGGGCGCCTGCAGCGGTGAAGTGGCACCTGTTCGGGGCCCTCGCGGTGTCGATCGCGATCGCGGCCGGGACCGCCGCGGCCGACCCCTTCGGCACCCTCGTGCCGATGCTGCCGCTGGGCTTCATCGGGCTCTGGGCCGCCCGCCACGGCGAGTTCCCCGCCCGCAAGGACGCGGTCCGCCGTTCTCCGGGCCGCTGAGGCTTGCGCCGCCCGCGCGGGCTTGGTTGGATTCGCGCATGGCCGACGAGGCACACGAGCACATCTCTGTCGCCGCCACGCCGGCGAAGTGCTGGGGCGTCGCGGTCGACTTCGAGCACTACCCGGACTGGGCCAAGGACGTGAAGCACGTCAAGGTGCTCGAGACCGACGAGCAGGGCCGCGGTTCGAGGGTCGAGTACCGCGTCGCCGGTCTCGGACGCAGCATCCACTACGTGTTGGAGTACGACTACCGCGAGTACCCCGCGGCGTTCTCGTGGAAGCTGGTCGAAGGCGATGTCCTGCGCCAGCTCGACGGCCGCTACGGGTTCGAGCCCGAGGGTGACGGCACCCGCGTCACCTACGACCTCGCCATCGACGTCGCGATCCCGCTGCCCGGCCTCATCCGACGCCGAGCCGCCGGGATGATCATGGGGACGGCCCTGCGCGAGCTGAAGAAAGAGGCCGAGCGATGAGATGCAGCGGCCGGCCGGTACGGAGGGAGCATCGGACATGAGCGAGGCAACGGCACGAGAAGCGACCGACGAGGCGATCACGGACGACGCGCCCGAGGCGGGGGGCGAGGAGCGGATCGCGCCGCCGACCGCGGTCGAGTCGCTGGTCAACGCGTTCCTCGAGTCAGGGCCCGACGTCGCCGAGCACCTGGTGCGGGCCGCGCAGGAGCTGCTGCTCGCCGCCCAGGTGGCCGTCGATGCGGCCCAGTCGGCGGTCAAGGAGCAGCAGGAGCTGCGCGCGAGCGCCGGCGATGACGACGCGCCCGCCGAAGGCGCCTCGGTGCACCACCTCGACCGCAGCGAGTGAACGAGGCCGACGACGCGTCGACCGACTCGTTGGTCACGATCGGCATCGACCTCGGAGGCACCAACCTGCGCGTCGCCGCCGTCGACGCGACCGGTGCGATCGTCGGCGAGGCCCGAGTGCCGACGCCCGACGATGCCGACGGCCTCGTCGTGGCGATGGTCGACGGGTGCCGCGAGCTGCTCACGTCGACGTCGGCCCGCGCCGTCGGTGTCGGGGCGGCCGGCCTGGTGGATCGCGACGGCACGGTCCACTACGCGCCGAACCTGCCGATGCTCATCGAGGTCGAGCTCGGGCGGCTGCTCGGCGAACGCCTGTCGGTCCCCGTGGTGGTCGACAACGACGCGAACGTGGCGGGGTGGGGTGAGCTCGCGCACGGTGCCGCAGTGGGTGCCCGGGATGCGCTCGTTGTCACGCTGGGCACGGGGGTCGGTGGGGCGATCGTGCTCGACGGCCGCGTGTACCGAGGTTCGCACGGGTACGCCGCGGAGATCGGCCACTGGCAGTTCGATCCGCGAGGCCCGCGCTGCGCGTGCGGTGAGACGGGTCATTGGGAGGCGTGCGCGTCGGGCACTGCGCTCGGGGGGCTGGCGCGGGAGCGTGCTGCGGCGGGCGACGCGCCGAGCGTGCTCGCTCGCGCGGGCGGCGACGTCGGCGCCATCACCGGCCACCACGTGGGTGCGTCGGCCGCGGCGGGGGAGCCCGACGGCTGCGCGCTCATCGACGACTACGCCGACGCGGTCGCGCTCGGCTTCGCCGGGCTGGCGAACATCCTCGACCCCGAGCTGATCGTCGTGTCGGGTGGGCTCGTGACCCTCGGCGATGTGCTGCTCGACCCGGTGCGGCGGGCGTTCCGCGGCCATCTCGAGGGGGCCGACCACCGGCCGGACGTGCCGATCGTCCCGGCCGCCCTGGGCGAGCACGCGGGGGTGGTGGGCGCCGCGGTGCTCGCGCGGACGCTCCTCGCGTGAGCGACGGCGCGTCGCCGGTCCGCGTCGGCGTGACGCTCCCTTCCTTCGTCCGGGATCCGGAGCTCCCGCTCACGGTCGCGGTGGCAGCGGACGAGGCCGGGCTCGACGGCGTCTTCGCCTACGACCACCTCTTCCGCCGCGCGCGGGACGGACACCGACGACCGGCCCTCGAGGCGGTGGCACTCCTCGGGCAGGTCGCCGCGGCGACGCACCGGACGCACGTGGGCGCGCTCGTCTTCCGCGCCTGGTTGCGGCCGGCCGCGTCACTCGCGGCGGCGGTCGCCACCCTGAGCCGGATCGCGCCGGGCCGGGTCATTGCCGCCATCGGCGCCGGTGACAGCCAGAGCAGGGAGGAGAACGAGACGTTCGGGCTCGGCTTCGGCACGGTGTCGGACCGCGTCGCGCGGCTCGACGCGTCCATCCGCGCGGTCGGGGAGGGCGACGCTCGCGTGTGGGTGGGTGGCACCGCGCCGTCGGTGCTCGACGTCACCGCGACGTCGGCCGACGGCTGGAACGCGTGGGGGACGTCGCCCGAGGAGTTCGGCGCTCGTGTCGCGGGGCTGCGCGCCGTCGCCGTGCGCCACGACTTCGAGTGCAGCTGGGGTGGGCTCGTGGTGGTCGGTCGCGACGACGAAGCGGCGGCGGCGAAGGCGGAACGGCTCCGCCCGTCGGCCGGCACGATCGTCGGCGGCCCGGCGACCGTCGCCGATCGGCTGCGCGACTACGTGGCGTGTGGCGCGGACTGGGTGATCGCGGGTCCGGTCGACGCGACCGACGCGGAGAACGCGCCTCTGCTTGCCGAGGTCCGCGAGCGGCTGCGCGCCTGAAAGGGCGTCAGGTCTTCGGCGGGACCGGTGGGCTCTCGGGCGGGAGCGGCGCGCTCGCGGGCGGCAGGTCCGGCGCGAGCTCGGACTCGATCCACGGCGTGAGCTTGGGCCCCGGGAAGTTCTGGTCTACGTAGTCACGGAACTTCTCCGACGAGACCCCGAACGGATCGCTCTCGTCGATGTTCTCGAGCAGCGACTCTGCCGTGCCCCGTTGGATCTCGTCGCACCCGAGGGAGAACGCCTCGATGGGCAGGTCGGCGTCGTAGTGCAGCTCGAGGTCGGGATCGCGGTCGCGCAGCGTGCGGCCG
>CAZKTS010000349.1:0-3257 GCA_964555735.1 uncultured Bifidobacteriaceae bacterium | reverse complement strand
CTCCCACGCCATGGCATCGGGCCCGAGCACGTCGGTCGCGAGCAGCTGCAGGCGCTGGTTCATCTCGCCACCGTGCACCTTGCCGACGCTGCTCTCGGGCCCGGGCGACCGCCCGGCCCGCAGCCCGGCGCGCACCCGCTGGTTCGTCCAGAGGCGGATCTGCTCCTCGGCGTAGAGCCGCGCGAGTCGTTGCCGGACGTGCGGGTCGCCCCCGACCCCTCGCTTGCCCGCGAGCTCGATCGCGTACCCGATGCCCGAGCCGCCGATGCGGTCGACGCCGCCCGATCCCGCGCCCGACACCATCTGCCGTTCGCCGGACAACGTCGCGTTCGCCACGCGCCAGCCGTCACCGACGTCACCCACGCGCTGGGTATCGGGGATGCGCGCGCCGTCGAGGAACACCTCGTTGAAGTCGACGTCGCCGGTGATGTGGCGCAGCGGCCGGACGTCGACCCCCGGCTGGTGGAGGTCGAGCAGGAAGTAGGTGATGCCCTTGCGCTTCGGGACGGTCGGGTCGGTGCGGGCGAGCAGCACGCCGAAGTCGGACTGGTGCGCCCACGTGGTCCACACCTTCTGGCCGGTCACGACCCACTCGTCGCCATCCCGCTCGGCGCGGGTGGCGAGCGAGGCGAGGTCGCTGCCGGCGCCGGGCTCGCTGAACAGCTGGCACCACCTCTCCTCGTTGCGGACGATCGGCGGGAGGAAGCGGCGGCGCTGCTCGTCGGTGCCGTGTGCGAACAGCGCCGGCGCGCAGAGGTTGAGCCCGAGCGGGTTCAGGCGGCCGAGGTTGTACGGGCGGAGGACGCCGTCGATCGCGCGGGCGACGGCGGGGGCCACGTCGAGACCGCCGCAGTCCACCGGCCAGGTGGGTGCAACCAGCCCCGACGCACCGAAGGTCGGGTACCACTCGGCGTAGGCGGCGCGGCTGCGAACCTGCCGGATCGCGGCCGCGCCGCCGCGTGCGGCGGCCTCGCGCCACGGCGCCGGCACGTTGGCCTCGACCCAGGCCTCGGTGACGGCGACCGCGGCGTCGATCGCCGTCGACGCGTCGAGCGCGATCCGGCCCGGGTTATCGCCCACGGAACTCGGGATCCCGCTTCTCGCGCAGCGCGGCGATGCCTTCCTTGAAGTCGTCGGCGCGCGACGACACCTCCATCGCGAACGCCTCGTTCGGGAGATGCTGCTCGAGGCCCACACCGGTGCCCGCGTGGAGCAGCCACTTGCCGAGCCCGAGCGCGACGGTCGGGCCGGCCGCGAGCTCGTCGGCGAGCGCGTTCGCCGCCGCGTCGATCTCGGTCTCCGGCACGGCCCGGTGCACGAGACCCCAGTCGGCCGCCTCCTGCCCGGAGATGCGGCGGCCGAGCAGGAGCATGTCCTTGGCGCGCGTCATGCCGACGAGGCGCGGCAGCAGCCACGCGCCGCCGCTGTCGGGCGTGAAGCCGCGCTGCATGAACGGCTCCCAGAAGCGGGCGTCCTCGGCGGTCACGCAAAAGTCAGCCGCCACCGCGACGTGCAGCCCGAGGCCGATCGCCCACCCGCGGACCGCGCACACCACCGGCACCTGGGTGTTGAGGATCAGCGGTACGAGGCGGTGCGACTGCGACGGCAGCCGCCGTTGGATCGCGCCGACGCGCGGTCGGCCGTCCACGTTGTCGTTGCGGGCGACGATGTCGAAGCCGGTGCAGAAGTCGTCGCCGGTGCTCGTGATGACGATCGCGCGCACGGCCTCGTCGTTCTGCGCGTGCTCGAGCTGGGTGATGAGCGTGTCGACCATCTCGTCGTCGAGCGCGTTGCGGGCCGCGGGCCGGTCGATGACCAGTCGCAGCACGCCGCCGTCGTGCACCACCTGGATCGTCATGGTCGGCCCCTCACGTTCGCCCCGTCATGATCGGTCGAACCGCTCGGCGATGGCGTCGAGCGCGCCCTGCAGATCGGTCGCGCCGCCGGGCGGGTCGGGCAGGCGGACGTCGCCGTGCTCGCGGCTCGGCAGCAGCACCGTCGCGTGGCCCGGCGTCGTCACGTCGCCGCGCTGGTTCTCGGCCCACACGTCGAGGTCGACGGCCGGCCGGTCACCCTCGGCGAGGTAGTGCTTGGTGACGCGCCCCTTCATCCACTGGGTGTCGCCGACGTAGTTGAACTTCCGGAACTCGCAGTCGAGCTTCCACAGCCACGCGTCGTCGCCCATCCAGTCGGTGCAGAGGTGGATGAGCCACGTCTCGCGCATGCGCCCGTAGTCGAACGTCGTGGGGTTGCCGGCGCGACGCGCGTACGCAGGATCCCAGTGCACGCGCTGCATGACGTCGGGGATGCCGAGCTCGTCGCGGTGGTAGAAGCGCGGGATCCGCTGCCGGTTCTTCCAGCCCAGGCGCAGCGGGGCGACCGCGTAGAGCCCCATGCCCATGCCCACGTGCCAGCAGATCATGTCGGTGACGGTCAGCGGCCCCTTCACGAGCGGCGTGAGCTCGTCGCCTTCGGCGACGTCCTCCCAGAGGCGGGGTTCGGCGCCGCGCGGCGTCTCGCGCGCGTACTGCTCGTCGATCGCGGCGATGTCGTCCTCTGAGTAGGGATCCGCGGTGGCCGGCACCTCCCGCTCGCGACCCTCGCCGCGCTTGCGCGCCTCGGTGCGCTCGGTGCGGATCATGTTGCGGTACTGGCCGGAGAGCACCGGGCCGTCGTCGGCACGGAACACCTGCGCGGTCCACTCGTGCACCGCCCGGCCTGCGAACTCCGACGGCTTGTCGAGCACGCCGACCAGCGCGTTGCGCCGCCAGACCCGTGTGCCGGGGTAGAGGGGTGCCCACCACTCCCGCGCGCTCGACGCGTAGAACGCGTGCACGCCGCGGAGCGGATCGCCCTTCATGAGGTCGCGGTGCTCGGCCGCGACCTCGGCCACCTCGTCCTCGCCGATCAGGGTGTCGCCGCCCACCATCGCCGGCGGCGCGATCACCGACCCCCAACGGCTGGATGCGCCGTACGTCGGCTCGCACCACAGCGGGTTGTCGTCGCCGTAGCAGCAGGCCACGTGTCGGAACGCGTCGGCGTCGGCGGCGCGGTAGTGGGGCGGCGCGACGTGCGGCTCGGGGATGCCGATGCGGGCGCGCAGCCGGGCGATCCCCTCGTCGGTGATGTGGCCACCCGACGTCGGCTGGGAGTCCCGGGTGGTGGCCGTCATGTGCTCCGCGGTCGTCGAGGGCGTACATTCTGAACCGGCGTTCACACCCTAGTCACGGCGTTCAGATCGCCGTCGAGGAGCGACC
>CAZKTS010000348.1:0-15019 GCA_964555735.1 uncultured Bifidobacteriaceae bacterium | reverse complement strand
GATCTACGCCTGGAACCGAGCGGAGTGGATCGAGGCCGAGCTCGCGATCTACAAGGCCCGCGCGTCGGTCATCAACGTCAACTACCGCTACGTCGCCGACGAGCTGCGCTACATGCTCGAGAACTCGGACTCGGTGGCCGTGGTGGTGGAGCGTGCGTTCCTGCCCGTGCTCGCCGACATCCACGCCGACGCGCCGAAGCTGCGACACGTCGTCGTCCTGGACGACGGCACCCCGCCCGACGACGTCCGCCCCGCGCTCGACGCGCTCACCAGCGCCGGGTTGACCGTCGCGGACTACGAGGACGCGCTCGCGGCGGGCTCGCCCGTGCGCGACTTCGGGCCGCGGAGCGCGGACGACCTCTACATCCTCTACACGGGCGGCACGACCGGGATGCCAAAGGGCGTGCTCTGGCGCGCCGAGGACATCTTCTTCGCGGCCCTGGGCGGCGGCGGCTTCGGGCAGCCGCCCATCACCGCGCCGGAGCAGCTCGCCGACCGTGTCGCCGCCGAGGGCACGCAGACCGTCGGGATCGTCAATGCACCGATGATGCACGGCGGCGGGCAGTGGGCGACGTTCATCGGCTTCTACGCCGGCAACACGCTCGTGCTCAACTGCGAGCGCCACTACTCGGGCGACCATGTGCTGCGACTTGCCGAGGCCGAGCGCGCCGGCTCGATCATGGTCGTCGGCGACGCGATGGCCCGGCCGCTGGTCGAGGCACTCGCCGCGCCGGGCGCGACCTACGACCTGGTGTCGCCGATCATGATCGGCTCGGGCGGCGCGATCCTCTCGGCGTCGATCAAGGACGACCTCCGCGCGCACCTGCCGGGCGCGCGCGTCGCCGACTCGTTCGGCGCGTCGGAGACCGGTGCGGCGGGCACCGTCATGGACTTCGACGGCCCCGCTGCGGGTCCGCGCTTCACGGTGAGCGACGTCGTCCAGGTGCTCGACGACGACCTCCGCCCGGTCGAGCCGGGTTCGGGTGCGATCGGGCGCCTCGCGCGTCGCGGTCACATCCCGCAGGGTTACTACCGCGACGAGGAGAAGACGGCGGCCACCTTCGTCACCGACCCCGACGGCGTCCGCTGGGTCCTCCCCGGCGACTACGCCACCATCGAGTCCGACGGCACGCTGAACCTGCTCGGGCGCGGGTCGGTCTCCATCCAGACCGGCGGCGAGAAGGTGTATCCAGAGGAGGTGGAGTCGGCGCTGAAGGCGCACCCCGACGTGTTCGACGCGGTGGTCGTCGGCGTGCCCGACGATCGCTACGTGGAGCGCGTCGCGGCGATCATCACCCCACGCGACGGCGCCACGCCGAGGTTGGCGGACCTCCAGACCTTCTGCCGCACCAAGCTCGCGGGGTACAAGGTGCCCCGCCAGCTGCACCTGACCGACGACATCCCGCGCACGCCTGTGGGCAAGCCCGACTACCGCTGGGCCAAGCGCCTGGCGACCGAGGCCGACACGCTCGAGACCACGACGCACGAAAGTGGAGCAGCGACATGACGCACACCAACGTCCCGGCGACGCTGGGCTTCTGGGACATCGCCAAGGCCAACCCCGACCATCTCGCACTCGTCGATCCCGACGAGCGCGAGATCTCCGCGGGTGAGCTGCTCGGGTCGGCGAACCAGCTGGTGCACGGGCTGCGCGCGATGGGGCTCGTGCCCGGCGACGCGATCGCGATGCTGCTCCCGAACTCCGCCGAGGTGTTCGAGCTCTTCCTCGCGGTCACCCAGGCGGGCTTCTACCTCGTGCCGATCAACTGGCACCTCGTCGGGCCCGAGATCGCGTACATCGTCGACGACTGCGAGGCGAAGGTGTTCGTCGCGCACGCCCGCTTCGCCGACGAGGCCGCTGCGGCGGCGGACGAGATCGACTTCCCCGCCGAGGGTCGCTTCGTGGTCGGCGGCGAGATCCCCGGCTTCCGCCCCTTCGCTGACTTGAAGGCGGGGCAGCCGACGTCGGACCCCGAGGACCGCACCGCCGGCATGATCATGAACTACACGTCCGGCACCACGGGCAAGCCGAAGGGCGTGCGCCGCGCGCTGCCCGGTGTCGATCCCGAGACCGCAGGCAACGGCTTCGGTGGGATGCTCTACATGTTCCGGCTGCAGCCGTTCGACGACAACGTCCACATCGTCGGGTCGCCGCTGTACCACACGGCCGTCCTCAACTTCTCGGGCTCGGCCATCAACATCGGGCACACGGTCGTGCTGATGGACAAGTGGACCGCGCCGCAGATGCTGCATCTGATCGACAAGTACAAGGTGACGAGCACCCACATGGTGCCGACGCAGTTCGTGCGGCTGCTCGCCGTCCCCGAGGAGGAGCGCGCGAAGTACGACGTGTCGTCGCTCCGCCACATGGTGCACGCGGCCGCGCCGTGCCCACCCGACGTGAAGCGCCAGATGATCGAGTGGTGGGGCCCGGTGATCGACGAGTACTACGCGGCGAGCGAGGGTGGCGGCACGATCGTGTTCGCCGACGAGTGGCTCGAGCACCCCGGCACCGTGGGCCGGGCGTGGCCGATCTCGGAGATCGCGATCCTCGACGACGACGGCAACGAGCTGCCGCCGGGCCAGATCGGCACCGTCTACATGCACATGATGACGGGCAACTTCGAGTACTACAAGGACAAGGAGAAGACGGAGAAGAACCGCATGGGCAAGTTCTTCACCGTCGGCGACGTCGGCTACCTCGACGAGGACGGCTGGCTCTTCCTGTCCGACCGCAAGATCGACATGATCATCTCCGGCGGCGCCAACATCTACCCCGCCGAGATCGAGAGCGAGCTGATCATGCACCCGAAGGTCGCCGACGTCGCGATCTTCGGCATCCCTCACCCCGACTGGGGCGAGGAGTTCAAGGCCGTGATCGAGCCGTTGGAGGGCGTCGAAGCGAGCCCCGAGCTCGAGGCGGAGATCCTCGAGTGGTCCGCCACCAGGCTGGCGAAGTTCAAGCGGCCGCGTACGATCGACTTCACCACCGAGATGCCACGGGATCCGAACGGCAAGCTGTACAAGCGCAAGCTACGCGACCCCTACTGGGAGGGTCACGAGCGCGCGATCTGAGCACGCGCGTCGCGCGCGAGGGGGCACATGAGCGCACGGAGCACTGCGACCGCCGCCGCAGCCGGCACGGGGATCGTCCTGCTCACCCTGGCGTCGGGTCAGTTCCTCATGGCCCTCGACAGCTCGGTGATGAATGTGGCGATCGCCACCGTCGCCAAGGACGTCGACACGACGGTCACCGGCATCCAGACCGCGATCACCTTCTACACGTTGGTGATGGCCGCCTTCATGATCACCGGCGGCAAGATCGGCCAGATCATCGGGCGCAAGCGCGCGTTCGCGATCGGTTGCGTGATCTACGGGACGGGTTCGTTCATCACCGCCATCTCGCCCAGCCTCGCCGTGCTCATGATCGGCTGGTCCGTGCTCGAGGGCCTCGGCGCCGCGCTGATCCTCCCCGCGATCGTGGCACTCGTCGCGTCGAACTTCGACCGGGCAGCGCGCCCGCGCGCGTACGGCCTCGTCTTCGCCGCCGCCGCGATCGCCGTCGCCGCCGGGCCGCTCATCGGCGGGCTGTTCACGACGTACGCGTCGTGGCGCTGGGTGTTCGCCGGCGAGGTGATCGTGGTCCTCGCCATCCTCGCCCTGACGCGGCGCATGGCGGATGCCCCGGCCGAGCGCGGCGTCAAGCTCGACCTCGTCGGCACCGCGCTCTCGGCCCTCGGTCTCGGGCTCGCGGTGTTCGGCGTGCTGCGGGCCGGGTCGTGGGGCCTCGTGCAGCCCAAGCAGGGCGCGCCGTCGTGGCTCGGGCTCTCACCGTCGATCTGGCTGATCCTCGCCGGCGGCGTCGTGCTCGTCGGCTTCTTGCGGTGGGAGCTGCACCGGGTGGACACCGGGCAGGAGCCGTTGGTGAACCCGGCGATGCTGCGCAACCCTGTCCTGCGCGCCGGGCTCACCGCGTTCTTCTTCCAGTACCTGCTCCAGGCCGGCCTCTTCTTCACCGTGCCGCTCTACCTGTCGGTCGCGCTCGGCCTCTCCGCCATCGACACCGGCGTCCGCCTCCTGCCGCTGTCGCTCGCGCTCCTCGTCGCGGCGGTCGGGATCCCGAAGCTGTTCCCCACCGCGTCGCCCCGGCGGGTGGCGCGGCTCGGGTTCGCGACGGTCTTCGTCGGCCTCGTGGTGCTGGTCGGACTGCTCGAGGTCGGCGCGGGCGCCGAGATCACCACCTGGCCGCTCATCCTCGCCGGCCTCGGGTTCGGCGCGCTGGCGTCGCAGCTGGGCAGCGTCACGGTGTCGTCGGTGCCCGACGAGGAGAGCGGCGAGGTCGGCGGTCTGCAGAACACGCTCACCAACCTCGGTGCGTCCCTCGGCACTGCCGTCGCGGGTGCCGTGCTCATCACGACGCTCACCGCCTCGTTCCTGAGCGGGATCCAGAACAACCCCGATGTCCCCGACAAGCTCGCGTCCGACGCCAGCGTCGAGCTCGCCGGCGGCATCCCGTTCGTCTCGGACGCCGACCTCGAGGCGTCGCTGGAGAAGGCCGGCGTCTCCGAGAAGACCGCGAACGCCGTCGTCGACGAGAACGAGTCGTCGCGCATCGCCGCGCTCCGCTCCGCGATCGCGGTGCTCGCCGTGCTCGCGCTGCTGGCCCTGTTCTTCGGTCGGCGGATCCCCGACGAGCAGCCGGCGAGCGCACCCTCCAGCGCGTGAGCGCAGTCGACCACTGGGCGACGTACGCGGCGGCCGGCTTCACGTGTTGGCCCGAGGTCGGCGAGCCGATCTCGGTCGAGCCGGTTGCCGACGGCACGATCGTGGGGACCTTCCCGCTCTCCGGACCGGCCTGCTTCGTCACCGCGCACAACCCGGGCGGCCCGCCGATCGCGCCGTCAGAGAACGACCGTCGCCACGAGGCGTTCGTCCGCGACATCGCCGAGCACGGCTGGCACACGTGGCCCGCCGTCGGCGGTGATCCCGGAGGCTTCCACGCCGAGGAGGGCGTGCTGCTGCTCGACGCGACGGTCGACGACGCGCTCGCCCTGGGCGCGCGCTTCGACCAGGACGCGATCTACGTCTGGCGCGCCGACGCGATGGACCTGATCGCCTGCGACCGCTCCCGCCACGACGCCCTCGGCTGGCGCGCGACCGTCGGCACGACCCGGCTCCCCCGCCCGACCTGAAGCTCGAGAGAGCCCGTTCTGAGCCCAGGATCTTGACCTCCGCGACCCTTCGATAGAGTCCCCGGACCGCGTCGAGCACTCGGGGGGACGACGTGAAGCCGGCACCGTTCGAGTACCACGCACCGGAGTCGCTCGACGACGTCCTCGCGGTGCTCGCGGAGCACGGCGACGAAGCGAAGCCGCTTGCCGGCGGTCAGAGCCTCGTCCCCATGCTCGCGATGCGGCTCACCCGCTTCGAGCACCTCGTCGACCTCAACCGGGTGGCCTCCCTCTCGGGCATCACGCGCGCCAACGGCACGCTCACCGTGGGCGCGACGACCCGCCAGGCGCACCTCGAGCGCGATCCCGCGACCGCGGCGGTCCCGCTCCTGGGGCTCGCCGCGCCGCTCATCGGGCACTTCCAGATCCGCAACCGCGGCACGGTCGGCGGCTCGATCGCCCACGCCGACCCGGCGGCCGAGCTGCCGGCCGTCGCCCTCGCGCTCGATGCGACCCTCGATATCGCCGGGCCCTCGGGCGTGCGGACGGTGCCAGCCGCGGAGTTCTTCACCGGCACCTGGGAGACCGCCATCGAGGACGGTGACGTGCTCACCGCGATCCACTTCCCGGTGTGGTCCGGCACCACCGGGTTCGCGGTCGACGAGGTCGCGCGTCGCCACGGCGACTTCGCCCTCACCGGTGCGGCGTGTGCGATCGGCCTCGGGAGCGACGGCACCATCGACCGGGCCGCGATCGCGCTCTTCGGCATGGACAGCACCCCCGTGCGCGCGGCCGATGCCGAAGCCGCCCTGCTCGGCCGTCGGCCCGCCGACATCGACGTCGCCGACGCCGGGCGGCTCGCGGTGCAGGGCCTGGATCCGCCCGCCGACATCCACGCGTCGTCGGCGTACCGCAGCGCCGTCGGCGCCCACGTCGTGGAGCGCGGCCTCGCCCGCGCCCTCCAGGAGGCCCAGGATGCAGGTTGAGCACCGCCTCGAGCAGCGCGTGACGGTCACGGTCAACGGCGAGCGCCACAGTGCGGTCGTCGAGCCGCGCAAGACGCTCGCCGACTACCTCCGCGAGGACTGCGCGCTCACCGGCACCCATCTCGGGTGCGAGCACGGCGTGTGCGGCGCGTGCACGGTGCTGCTCGACGGCGGGGCGGTGCGGTCCTGCCTCGTCTTCGCGGTGCAGGCCGAGGGTGCCGAGGTGAAGACCGTCGAAGGGTTCGCCGATCCCGACGGCACCCTGAGCGCGGTGCAGGACGCATTCCGCGAGGAGCACGGTCTGCAGTGCGGGTTCTGCACGCCCGGGTTCATCGTCTCGGTGCACGCGTTCCTCGCCGAGCACCCGTCGCCGTCGCGCGACGAGATCCGCGGGGCGCTCTCGGGGAACCTCTGCCGGTGCACCGGCTACCAGGGCATCATCCGCGCCGTCGAGCGCGCGGCCGAGACGCTTCGGGGCTAGCCGCCGACGTCCGCCGGCTGAGGCGCGGTCACCACCGCGCGCGGTTTCATTACCACTGCTTGCGTTCAGCGTCGCGCAGTACGTTCGCTCGGAGGTCGGGGCGGGCCGCCCCGCAGGGCGAAGGGTCACGAACATGGGCGGATGGAAGCTCCGGGTCGCGTGCGTCGCAGCCACCGCGACGGCGGTGGTCGCACTCCTGCCGGCCGGAGGCGGCGCCGACGTCGTCGGCCCCTACGACTTCGAGGCGTACAGCACCGGCACCGTGCGCGGGCAAGACGGGTGGGGCGGCGCCGACTGCGGCGCGACGATCGACCAGGCCGTCGTCGCCAACGCGGGGTTCCCGGGCGCGCCGGCCACGTTCGGCGACCAGAGCCTCCGCTTCTCGAACGCGGCGGTGTCCGGCTGCTTCAACGACGTCTTCACCCCGTCGACCGGTGACGAAGCGGGTGAGTCCACCGCCGCGAACGGCGGCATGTCGGGCGGCACGCGCCAGCCCTTCTTCTCGTCCGAGTTCACGATCGCGTCCGCCACCGGGGCCGCGCAGAACGGGCTGGCCGTGCAGGTGAGCCCCGACCGCGGTGACGGCGCCCGGATGAGCTACCTCCGCCTCGAGCACACCGGCGGTCAGCTCGTGCTGACGTTCTACGACGTGCAGGGCCTCTCGACCGGCGAGACGCAGCCGTGCACCGGCTGCGCGAACTTCGTCGCGACGACGGTCGGCGGCTACGACCCGACCATCCCCCACGCGATCCGCCTCAGCATGACGTTCGTCGACGGCCCGTCGAACGACATCGTGCAGGTGTTCGTCGACGGTGCGCTCGTCCACACCGGCGGATCGTGGGAGGACTACTACACGATGGACGACGAGAGCGCGGGCTCACCGGCCGCCTACGCGAGCCGGACGGTCGACTCGCTGCTGATCCGCGCGACGGGCAGCACGTTCCCCGCCGGGCTCGGTCAGGGCTTCCTCATCGACGCCGTGAGCGTGCGGAGTGGCCCGGTGCCGGAGATCGAGGCGGAGCCGGCGCAGGTGACCCGCCCGACCTCGAGCGACGACCTCGCCTTCACGGGCTAGCCGCCCGGCGCCACCAGGCGTCCACCGTCGATCACGAGCACGTCCCCGGTCAGCCAGGACGACGCGTCGCTCGCCAGGAACAGCGCGGCGCCGGCGATGTCCTCCGGCTCGCCGAGACGCTTCATCGGCATGGTCGCGGCGACCGCGTCCTCGGCGGGCTCCCAGAGCGCGCGGGCGAAGTCGGTCTTCACCAGGCCCGGCGCGATCGCGTTGACCCGCACCGCGGGTGCGAGCTCGCCGGCGAGCACCTTCGTGAGGTGGATGAGCGCGGCCTTGGTGACGTTGTAGACGCCGATCCCGCCGTCGTGACGGATGCCGCCGATCGACGCCACGTTGACGATGCTGCCGCCGCCGTCGCGCATCGCCGCCCGCCACGCGGCCTGCGTCCAGACCAGGGGGCCCCGCACGTTCACCTGGAACGTCTTGTCGTAGCGCGGGAGGTCGGCGTCGATGACCGGACCCATGTAGGGGTTGGTCGCGGCGTTGTTGACCAGCACATGGAGTCCGCCGAAGTGCTGGATCGTGGCCGCGACGCACGCCTCGGCGGCGTCAGGGTCACCGGCGTTGGCCGCGAACGTGGCGACGTCCGGACCCATGGTCGTCGCCGCCGCGTCGAGGTCGTCCTGCTTGCGGGACGACAGCATCACCTTGGCGCCGGCGGCCGCGTAGGCGGCGGCGATCGCGCGCCCGATCCCCCGGGACGCCCCGGTCACCAGTGCCACCTTGCCGTCGAGCCGCAAGGACCCCGGATCGCTCATGTCGTCTCCCTGTCCACCAGCTCGTCGCGCAGGCTCGCGATGACGTCGTCGGCAACACCGATCGACGACGCGTAGCCGTCGAAGCCGCCCCACTGGTCTCGGATGATCCCGAGCGTCTGCACCATCGTCGCCGCGTGCGCGCCGAGCAGGTCGGCCGGGAGGTCGCGCCAGACGCTCCCCTCCTCGTCGTCGCTCGGGTGGTCGGCGAGGTCGCGCCGGGCGTGGATCTGGTCGACGACCTCGTGCGTGAGGGCGTAGTCGGCGACGATGTCGTCGTCACCGACGCCGAGCAGCCCGAGCAGCACCGCTCCGAAGACGCCGGTGCGATCCTTGCCGGCCATGCAGAAGAACACGGCGGGGAGCGCGTCGGGCGTGGCGAGCGTGCGCAGCGCTTCGGCGTAGGCCGCCGCACCGGCGCGCAGCATGACGCCGTAGACGGCACCGGCCGACTCCGGTGGCTCCCAGTCGGGCGGTCGAACGGTGTGCAGCGCGCGGTCGACCGTCGGTAGGTGGACGTGCCGGATGTCGAGCTGCCCGAGGTGACCGATGCCGATGCGGTCGAGCTCGTCGTCGGCGCGGAAGTCGATGGCCTGGCGGATGCCGATGGATGCGAGCTTCGGGCCGTCGTCGGGCGTGAGGTGGTGCAGCGAGTCGCTCCGGAACACCTTGCCCCAGCGCACCGTGCCGCCGTCGGCGGTCGCGTAGCCGCCGAGGTCGCGGAAGTTGACCGGACCCCCGAGCGCGACCCGCCGCTCGGGTGTCGTCGCGCTCACTGGCTCGCCGCGCCGTGCGCGGTGGTGTGGTCCTCGAAGCGCTGGCGCTCGACCGTGATGAAGATGCCCTCGGCCTCCGCGCAGAGTCGATCGCCCACGTGGAGCGTGCCCTTGGTGCGGACCTTGCGGCCCTCGATGGCGACGGTCTCGCCGCGGAATCGCAGCTCGGCCAGGAGCGGGGTCGGGCTCCGGTAGACGATCGTGAGCGTGCCGGTCATCGCGCCGACGCCCGCGGCGATGTTGGCGATGCCGAGCACCTCGTCGAAGATCTCGGCGATCACACCACCGTGCACGCAGCCCGGCGGCCCCTCGTACGCGGCGCCGAGCGTGGCGATGCCGTGCACGACGCCGTCGCGGATCTCGCACTCGACCGGAGCGGCCAGCGGGCTGTAGAGCCCGATGATCGGCGAGAACGGGAAGTAGTCGTGCGGCGAGACGGTGCGTGTGGGCATCGCCGGGAGCGACACGCTCCACGGCGGGCTGACGGGCTCGAGCACCGCGGCGGCCTGCTCGATCAGCGCGGCGGCCTCGCTGAGCACCGCGGGCGATGCCTCGGTGCGCACGGTCTGGTCGAGCACCGTGCGCACGGCGTCGGCCAGGCGCCGCAGCTCGGGGCCGGGCGGGTGCGCGGCATCGGCGGCGTGGCCGTCGACGATGCCCGGTTCGGGCGACAGGGAAGGCTCGGTCACGAGCGCGTGCGCGAGGCGCCGGAGCGAGCGCCGGGGCTACTCGTCGACGATCGAGATCGCCTGCTTCGGGCACTGCCGCACGGCCTGCTCCACCTTGGGGCGCAGGTCGTCGGGCGGCTCCTCCTGGAGCAGGTAGAGGAAGTCGTCGTCACGCACCTCGAAGACCTCCGGGGCGACCCCCATGCAGATCGCGTTGCTCTCGCACACGTCGAAGTCGACGACGACCTTCCACGCCATGATGCTGGCTCCTTCACGCTGGTCGGCTCGGGCGAGCCCGGTGCGGACTCTACCCCCGGTCCCGTCGGGCCTAGAGGTTGGTGAAGTCGGGCTCCCGCTTCTCCAAGAAGGCGGAGATCGCCTCCTTGCTGGCCTCGCCGTGGATCATGTGGGCGAAGACGGCCTCCTCACGCTCGCGCGCCGCCCGGGCGTCGGCGAGGCGGGTGGCGAGCAGCAGGCGCTTGGTCTCGCGCAGCGATGTCACGGGCATCTTCGCGATCGAGCGCGCGACCGTCAGCGCCTCGTCGACGAGGTCGTCGGGTGCGCACCGGCGCCAGGCCAGGCCGCTCTCGACGGCGGTCTCGGCGTCGAACCACTCGGCGGTGAACAGCGCGTGGGCGGCGGCCTGGCGACCCATGACCGCGGGGAGCGTGAAGCTGCTCCCCGCTTCGGGTACGACACCCAGGTTCACGAACGGGGCCCGGAAGCGCGCGGCGTCGGAGACGAGCACCAGGTCGCAGTACGGGAGCATGGTGAGACCGACGCCCACCGCAACGCCGTTCACCGCGGCCAGGAGCGGCTTCTCGAACCGCTCGAGCGCGCCGATGAACTTGGTGAAGCCGTACTCCCCCGCGTCGGCCCGCTCCGCCGGCGACGCCGACGCGAGCCGCCCCATCTCGCCGAGATCCTGGCCGGCGCAATAGGCCTTGCCCTCGCCGGTCATCACCGCGACGGCGAGGTCGTCGCGCGCGAGCGCGTCGTCGAGGGCGTCGGCGACCGCGCCGTACATCGCGCTGTCGAAGGCGTTGCGCGCGTCAGGCCGGTCGAACGTGATCAGGCGGACGCGGTCGGCGTCGTCGATGCGGAGCATGGCTCAGCGGTCCGCGCCGGCGAAGGGGTCGATCTTGAGGTGACGACTGATGTCGCCGATCAGGTCGCAGAAGATCACGCGCTCGGTCAGCCACCACTCGCCGTCGATCAGGTGGAACGTGTCGTGATAGCGACCCGAGATGATCGGCTGGAGCGCGAAGCCGTCGAGCTGCTGGAGCACCGTGTAGTACGAGCGGCTGGTCGCGAGGGTGCCGCCGTCGGCGACGTCGATCACGAGGTTCGTGGTGAGGTGCTTCGTGCGCGGCGTGCCGTCGTCGTAGCGCTGCACCATGGCCTCGAGGATCTGCTGCACCGGCGCCGACCCGACGACACCGGGGTCCTCGGGCCCACCGCCCTTGTACGTCGCGTGGGCGAAGAACGCGGCGACGCCGGCGAAGTCGCCGTGGTCGACGCGGTCCGCGTACCCGTAGACGATGTGCTCGATCGCGTCGCGTACGTCCTCGACCGGACCGAGGCTCTCGGGTGGCGGGCTACCGGATGGCGGGCTGGTGGCGGGCACGGCGGGACGTTACCTTCCTCGGCCATGCCCGCCCCTGCCGCACCCATCGGGGTGTCGCACGTCTTCCACCTCAACGTGAACTGTTCCGAGCTCGGTCGCTCGCTCGCGTTCTACCGCGACCTCGTCGGGCTCCAGACGACCGTGCGCACGACGTCACCCGTGCAGCCGGGGGCGGCGTTCGGGCTCGACGAGGTCGCGTGGGATGCGTGGATCCTCACCGGCGACCGCGGCTACGACGGCGTGGTGCTGGACCTGCTCGAGTGGCAGACCCCGCCTCCGACGGGCGCGCCGCCGCCGAGCGCGAACCATCTCGGCTTCACGCGACTCGGGTTCACCACGACCGACATCGACGCCGCGCACGCGCGCCTCGTGGAAGGCGGCGCCGACGTCTTCGGACCGCCGCACGACATCGGCGTCGAAGGCGCACCACCACTGCGGGCGTTCTGTGCGGCCGATCCCGACGGCACGATGTTCGAGCTCATCTCCGGGAACGGCGACCGCCTGTCGTTCGTCGCCATCGGGTGCCGCGACCTCGAGCGGTCGATCGCGTTCTATTCGGAGGTCCTCGGCTTCCGGCCGCTGGCGCGGTTCGCGCCCGGACCGTCGGACGGCGAGGCCCTTCGGCTCGGGCCGTCGATCGAGTGGGAGATGGCGTACCTCGACGACCCGCGCGGCACGGGCGCGTTCGCGCTCGACCTCGTGCAGTGGACCGACCCGCCGGTGCAGGGCCCCCCGGCTGTCTCCGCCAACCAGCTCGGGATCTTCCGGATGGCGCTCATCACCGACGACATCGACCGCGACTACACGGCGCTCGGCGAGCGGGGCGTCGAGTGCCTCTCGCCCCCGGCGACGCTCGACATGGGACCCGGCATCCCCGAGCTGCGCGCCCTCCTCTTCCCCGACCCCGACGGCACGATGATCGAGCTCATCGAGCAGGTGCAGGTCTGACGATTCACGACCCGGCGCGCTCGCGCTCTCGCTCGAACGCCTCTTCGCGACGCCGCTCGTACGCACCGTCGGCGAACATCGTCTCGTAGAGCCATTGATCGACCCTCGCGAGTCCCACGGCGACGAGTGCCAGCGGGACAGGGACCACGGCCGCCACCGCGAGTGCGATCCATAGACCCCACGTCGCATACGCGCCGAGGACGAGCACCATGAGTGCGAGCAGGTAGCCCGCGACCCCGCGGTCCTCCGGCAACGGGCGCCACCGAGGTGAGCGCCCGTAGTAGCAGCGGATGTACGCCAGCCGTAGTCGCGCGGCCGCATGCAGCAGCCAACGCACTACTCGCCCCTCGTGCCGTCGAGGAGCTCACGGGTGGCGTCGGCGTGGCCAGCGTGGCGGGCGGTCTCGTTGATCAGGTGCACGAGCACCCAACGGAGGTCGGCGCCCTCCTCCCGCTGACACGGCGTGTCGAGCCGGAGCGACCGGACGACGGCATCGGTCGCAGCGGCGCGCTCCCGGTACGCAGCGATGGCGGCCGCGACGGTCAGGTCGGGTGAAGGCGAGAACTCGGCCTCTGCGCGCGAGACGTCGGCACCGAGGAAGCCGCCGTCGATCCAACGCCACTCGACGTGGGTGAGGTGGTTGACGATGCCGACCAGGGGGATGAGCGCACCGTCGGGCGTCCAGTGCCCGCGCTCGTCGCTCACGCCGTCGAGGTCGCGCACCACCGCCCCGCGCAGGAACCGCAGGAAGTCGAGGTACATCTCCCGCTCGTCGGCATGACCCCCCGTCGGGAAGTCATCCGCCTGCGGAGCGGGGTCTCGCACGGTAGCGCCCGAGCCGTCAGCTCAGGCCGAGGGGGAGGGTGCGGGCCAGGCGGGTGCGCTTCTGCGCGTGCTGGGGGTCGTGCTCGGCGGCAAGGCGACCGTACTCCTCGGCGGCGCGCATCGCGCCCTTCATGTCCCACCAGTCGTCCTCGCGCGAGAACATGCCGTCGCCGGCGTAGGTGAGCACGGTCACGCCCTCGAAGTCGATGGGCGGCCCACCGAGCTGCGGGTTGTCGCGACGGTTGGTGGCGTCGAAGACCACGCGGTCACCGTCGATCACGTGCCAGAGCACCGCGTTGTAGATCTCGGGGAACTGGTCCATGAGCGGCACGATCCACTGCAGGACCGCGTCGCGGCCGTGCAGCGTGCCGAGCTGATGCTCGTGGTACGCCACGTCCGGCGTGAAGCACCGGACCCACGCACCCCAGTCCTCCTCGACGATCCCGCACACGAGGTAGCGCCGGAACGCCTCCTCGACCTCCGCCCGACCGAAGCTCATCCGGCGCGGCTCAGGACTTCGCGGCCTTGACCGGCTCGGCGAACTGGAGGTCGGCCGACTCCACGAAGTCGCCGAGCGAGCCGCCGAACGCAGCGAACGCGTCGCTCGCCATGTGGGCGTCGAGTGCGGCCTGGTCTGCGTACACCTCGGTCACGAAGAACTTGTTCGGCTCCGTCGCCGAGCGGTGCAGCGTGTAGTGCTCGCAGCCCGGCTCGTTCGCGTCGATGTGGGCGAACAAGTCGTCCCACGCGGCGGGGAAGTCGTCCGCCTTGTCTTCCTTCACCACGATGGTCGCGACGATCGACTTCTTGCTCATCTTCCGCTCCTGGCACTTCGTGCCGGGCCGCTCGGGCCACGGCTCGGGCTGCGCTCGACTC
Organism: uncultured Bifidobacteriaceae bacterium; assembly: GCA_964555735.1. Taxonomy (GTDB): domain Bacteria; phylum Actinomycetota; class Acidimicrobiia; order IMCC26256; family PALSA-555; genus CAZKTS01. The sequence continues at coordinate 831 of CAZKTS010000348.1, read as the reverse complement.
GTGCTTAGCACGGTCACCTGCGCAGCTGGTCCTCGCCTCTGGTTCGCTCCGGCTACCGCGCACCCCTGAGGAGGGCGCCGGGACGGGCGCCGGTGTCCTTGCCATCCTGCATGACGACCTGGCCGCTGACGATCGTCGCGTCGTAGCCGGTGGCGTACTGGAGCAGACGCCGCGCGCCGCCGGGGAGGTCGTAGACCATCTCCGGGCGGTGCAGCGTGAGGTTGGCGTGGTCGATGACGTTGACGTCGCCCTTCTTGCCCGGCGCGAGGACGCCCCGGTCATTCAGGCCGTACAGCGACGCGGTGTCGCTCGTCATCTTGCGCACCACCAGCTCGACCGGGAGCTTCTCGCCGCGACTGCGGTCGCGCGCCCAGTGCGTGAGCATGTAGGTCTCGATGCTGGCGTCGCAGATCGCGCCGACATGCGCGCCGCCGTCGCCGAGGCCGAGCGCGGTGGCCGGGTGCATGACCATCTCGCGAATCGGATCCTGGGTGAAGTTGCTGTAGCCGAGCAGCGGCCGGAGCAGGAGCTCACGCCCGTCGTTCTCCAGCAGGAGGTCGTAGAGGAACTCCGACGGGTCGACGCCGGCGCGCTCGGCCATCGCCGCGAGGCTCTGGTCGGGTGCCGGCTCGTAGTCGGGTGGCTCGCCGAGGCGGAAGATCCGGTCGAGGCCCATGCCGATGAAAGCCATGCGGTCGTCGGCCGCCGGGCCCTCCGACAGGATCTGTGCCCGCAGGTCGGGGTCGCGCATCGCCGCGACCTTCTCGTCGAGCGGCAGGTCGAGGAGCGGCTCGAAGCTCGGCCGCTTGTGCAGCGGATGGAAGGTCTGGA
>CAZKTS010000347.1:0-14116 GCA_964555735.1 uncultured Bifidobacteriaceae bacterium | reverse complement strand
AGCGACGCCTCGGTGTGCGGCCAGCCGGCGAGCGGCTCGAGCTCCTTGATCGCCGTCGGCACGCCGCCGAACGGCTTCGAGACGTCGGCCGCGCGGGCCGCGTCGAGCGCGCGCTCGGGGTCGAGGAACGCGAAGGCGTTGAGGTCGCTCGCCTCGATCGCGGCCAGCGACGCCTCGAGCTCCTCGACCGGTGATCGCTCGCCGGCTCGGAACGCGTCGACGAGCGAGCAGGCGTCGGCCGCCCAGGGCGCGTCCGTCACCGCGCCGGCTTCACTGGGGCAGCGTGAGCGGCGGGATGTTGAACCGGGCCCGCACTTCCTCGAGGGGCACGTCGGCCATCGCGAGGTGGTCGGCGGTCGTGAAGTCGTCGGACGCCGCGCCGCGGCGGAAGGCGTCGGCCACCAGCTCCTTCGCGCCCGGGCGCGCCAGCGACGCGGTCTTTGGCGTGATCGACGTGCCCTGCAGGTACCCGCCCTCGTGCAGCGCGAGGTTCCCCATGAAGCCCACCCAGTGCGCCTCGGAGTCGGTGACCGCCAGCTGCATCGCGCCGAGCGCGATCTCGCCCTGGCCCGTCGGCTCGTACCCGCCGATCACGTGGCACATGTCGTGGGAGACGAACACCGACGGCTCGTTCGGGTCGTCGCCCGGCAGCGTGATCCCGTTGCGCCGGTAGAACTCCACGTACGCCCACCCGAGCGTCCCCTTGGGCAGGTCGTGCATCGCTCGCAGCCTGGCGGCCAGCTCGTGATCCGGCTGGTCGAGCTTCTGGGCGTACTTCGCCGCCATCGACGGCTCGAGCTGCGAGGCGTCGGGACCGGCCACGTACCGGAAGAAGTCGGCGGTCGCGTGCTCGGCGCCGTCGCGCACGAGGTCGCGCACCGCGTCGATGCCCTCGTCGCCGGCGTCGAGCGCGGTGGCGTACTCGTCGACCCGCGCGACCTGCGCCTCGGTGAGCGGGTGCCGGCACAGCTCCATCAGCACGAGCAGCTCGCGGCCGCGCTTGCGGGTCGCGGCATCGGGGAGCGCGGCCGCGACCTCGCTCGGCGCGAGCGGATCGAGCTTGGCCACGTCGAGGTCGGTCCGGCCCCATGCACCGGCCACCAGTGCCGCGAGCACCGCCCGCTGCTCGTCGGTGCCGCCGTCGCCGGTGTCGATCGCCCCCGCCAGCATCCGCACGACGGGCTCCACCGCCGCGTCGTCGATCAGCACGCCCATGACTTGTCCCTCTTCGCTCGCCCGCACCTGCCGGTCGAGAACCTACCCGCGGTGGCGGGCCCGACGGCTGCGACGGACGTGGGACGATGCAGGCGCGACGCCCCTAGTGCCGACGGTGAGGACCGCCGAATGTGCTTCTCTGCCGAAGCCGACTTCGCGGCCGGTGCGGTGATCGGCGCGATCGGCGTCGCCGCGCTCGCCAAGGTCGAGCATCCGCGTGAGCTGCCGCTCGCGGTGCTGCCGCTCGCCTTCGCCGCCCACCAGGTGGTGGAGGGCTTCGTGTGGCTCGGTCGGGAGGGCGGCGCGCCGCACGAGACCGGCAGCGTCGCGGCGGCGATCTACCTCGCCTTCGCGTGGGTGATCGTGCCGATCCTGGTGCCGCTCGCCGTCCTCCTCGTGGAGCCCGACCGCGTCCGCAAGCGAGCCATGGCGCCCTTCGTCGCGCTCGGCGCGGCGGCGGGGGGCTACCTGCTCTGGTCGATGCTCACCAACGGCATCACCGCCGAGGCCGCGCCGCACACGATCAAGTACGGCGGCGCGGGCGATCTCGGCGTGCTCGTCACCGTGCTCTACGTCATCGCGACGTGCACCCCGCCCCTGCTCTCGAGCCATCGCGGCATCGTGTGGTTCGGCATCCTCGACATCGCCGCGCTCGCCGTGATCGGTTGGGTGCAGGCCGACGGCCTCACGTCGCTCTGGTGCCTCTGGGCCGCCGGCGTGAGCACCCTCATCTACCTCCAGCTCGCCGCGTGGCGTCGTACGCCCGACGCGACCGGACCCGAGCTGGTGCCGAGCGCGCCGCCGCCGTAGTCCGCGGTCCCTACCGAGCGCGCGCCGCCGCGACGGCCTTGGCCGGCAGCCGCCGGTCCACGACGGCCCGGGCGACATCGACGAGACGCTGGTTGCGCGAGCGCGCGTAGGCGCGCAGCGCTTCGAACGCGTTGACCATGTCGAGGCGGGCCGACTCGGCCAGCACGCCCTTGGCCTGCTCGATCGCGACCCGGCTGTCGAGCGCGTGCTGAAGCTGGCCGGCGAGGACCCGGTGCTCCTCGACCGCGCGTTGCTGGAGGATCCCGATCGTCGCGACGTCGGCCAGCGCCTGCGCGGCGGCGAGGTCCTCCGCGGGCAACGCGCCGGGAACGTCCCGCACCAGCGCCAGCACCCCGATCACCTCGCCGCGCAGGCGCATGGGCAGCGCGTGCGCCGACGCCCACCCCAGTCCGGCCGCCCGAACCGCCAGCTCCGGCCAGCGATCCTCCGATGCGGCCAGGTCGTCGGCCGCGACCGCGCCACCGCTGCGGAAGCACTCGACCATCGGGCTCTCGTGCTCGTGGGTGTCGAGGAGGGCGAACGTGTCGGTGGTGTGGTCGGACGCGGCCACGAGCCGGAGGACGCCATCGGCGTCGACGAGCAGCAGGCCCGCGGTGACGAGGCCGAACAGCTCCACCGAGCTCGCGGTGAGCTCGGTGAGGAGCTCGACGATGTCGAAGTCCTCGACCAGCGTGTCGGCCAGGTGGACGAAGGTGCGCGCGAGGAGCGCTTCACGGTCGGCCATCGCGCGCTGCCGTCCACCTCCGCAGCCGGCGTCGCGCCCCCGGCGCGCGCCATCCCTCTCGAACCCGGCCAGCGTAGGCAGGGGCCGAGCGTCGGCGCAGGCTCGCGGCCCTAGCGGTCCAGGCGACGCGACGCGAGCAGCGCGGGCGTCGGCCAGCGCACCTGCGTGACCCACCCGAACCGCTCGAGCACGCGGATGACCCGCCCCGACGTGTCGACCTGCCCCCGGTCGACGCCGTGGCGCGCCAGGGTCGGGAACGCGTGATGCGCGTTGTGCCACGCCTCACCCATGGAGAGCAGGGCGAACGGCGCGAAGTTGGTGCTCGTGTCCGTGGTGCGGAACGGCCGCCGGCCGAACATGTGACACAGCGAGTTGGTGCACCACGTGACGTGGTGGAACAGCCCCACCCGCAGCACGCCGGCCCAGATGAACGCGGCGAGCCCGCCGCTGAACCGACCGGTGATGGCATACCCGATGCCGAACGGCAGCACGAAGCTGACGGCGGCGATGGGGATGAACAGCCGGTCGACCCACACGAGGTCACGGTCGGCGAGCAGGTCAGGCGCGTACTTCTCGCGCGACGTCCGCGCGCCCTCGAAGAACCAGCCCAGGTGAGCGTGGTACAGCCCGCGGAGACGGCCGAGACGCTGCTCGGCCGGGCGCTTGGGCGAGTGCGGGTCGCCCGGCTGCTCCACGAAGCGGTGATGACGCCGGTGGTCGGCGACCCAGCCGATCACCGATCCCTGGACGCCCATCGAGCCGAGGACGGCGAGGGCGATCTTGAGCGGCCGCTTCGCCTCGAAGCCGTGGTGGGTGAACAGGCGGTGGAAGCCCACCGTGACGCCGTGGCCGATGACCACATAGAAGAGGATGGCGAGGGCGACGTTCCACCAGGCGACGGAATCGGCGATCGTGCCCGTGGCCACCAGGACGACGGCCGCCAGCGGGATGGCGATGACGGCCACCGTGAGCAGACGGCCGAGCCACAGTGCGGGCCCGTGACCCTCGGTGACGCCCGCGATCGGGGCGCGCGTCGACACGGGGGAGTTCGACAGAGCGACGGACATGAACACCTCGGGGCTGAGATCGCACCACCGAGGTCAGGAGCGGCGCAAGCGACCGGCCTCGTGCTCGAGGTCGGTCCGGCCATCGTAGGCGGTGCGCCTCGCGATTCCCACGCGGGCCGCGTCGGGCGCGCGCTACCGGGCCCGGGGCAGGATCCCGCAGTCGGCGCGCACCTGCTCGAGCGGGTCGTCGACGCGGGCGAGATGGTCGATCGCCGAGAAGTCGCACGTGCACTGCGAACCCCGGCGGAACGCCTCGGCCAGCTCCGCGGCCGCGCCGGGACGGTCGAGCGCGGCGACCTTGGGCGTGATCCCGAGGATGTCGAACTTGCCCGCCTCGTAGAGCGACAGCGACGCGACCAGGCCGGAGAAGTGGTGGTCGAAGCCGGTCGCGCTGGCGAGCATCGCCTGGAGCGCGAGCTCGCCGGGTGCGTCGGCGTCGTAGCCGGCGAGCACGTGGCTGAAGTCGTGCGGCACCAACGTCGCGTCGCCGCCCCCCTCCTCACCGGGGAACGGGATCTTCCACCGGTCCAGGAACTCGAAGTAGGCCCGGCCGAGCGTGCCGGGCTCGCAGTCGGCCAGCCCGCGCAGACGCGCCGCGAGCGCGGCATCGGCCGTGGGCGCACCGGGCTCGGTGGGCAGCGGGTCACGGAAGCGTCCCCAGTCGGCCATCACCTCCACCTGCGTGGCGACGAGCGCGTCGCGCGCGACGGCCAGGTAGCGCTGGTCGACGCCGAGCGCGGCGGCGTATGCCTCGACCCGATCCGCCTGGGCCACGTCGCCGGGGTGACGGCAGAACTCGACCAGGATCAGCAGGTCGGTGATGCGCTGGCGATCGTCGGCGTCGACGGCCGCAGCGAGACCGGCCGGGTCGAGCGGCGGGATCGCGGCGACGTCCGCGTCGCTGCCGAAGTAGCCGTGCAGGAGGTGCGTGATCACCGACCGCTGCTCGGGCGTGGGCCCGCCGCCCACGTCCGCGGCGCCGAGCAGGCCGCCGGCGATCGCAACCGGGTCGGTCATGGCCGAGGAGCTAGGCGCCGTTCACCCGACGCGCGTTGCGTCGCACCTTGCGACGCTGCTTCTTGCCGGGTCGTCCGCCGGCACCCCCGCCCTCGGTGTGGTCCTTGGGGTTGTCGCGGCGTGACTTCTGCTTGGCCATCGACGGACCGTACTCGGGTTCGGCCGCGTGCGCTCATCGGCGCGCGATCACGCGTAGGTGCGGACGAGCTCGAGCACCGCGTCGGCGTCGACGCCCTCGGCGCGCAGCGCCGCGTCGGACGGATCGCGTCGACGCGCGGCCACGAGACACAGGTCGAGCACCGGCCCGTAGACGGTGGTGGCCGGCTCGGCGTCGGGCACGAAGTCCCAGACGCCCTCGGCCGGCGCGTCGAGCGAGAAGCGCACCGGGCCGTGCAGCTCGCGTCCCGCACGCGCGAACGCGTAGGGCAGCGTCCGCCACGCGAGCCGGGCGATGTCCCACAGGCAGTCGGTCGGCTCGAGCTCGACCCCGAACGCGGTGGCGACGTCGCCGGTGTGGATCCACGTCTCGGCGAGGCGCGTGGTCGTGAGCGTGCGCACCGACAGCTCGCCCGCCACCCACTGCACGCGGGCGTGGGGGTCGGCCTCTCGGAACGCGGCGATGAGCCGTGCCGCGGCGTCCTTCCACTGCGCGGCGATCTCCTCGGGCGCCTGGTCGCGGTTGGCCACCACGAGCGCATCGGCGGCGTCGTCGACGTCTCGACCGCGCTCGGTGCTCCAGCCCAGCTCCTCGCCGACGGCCGGCAGTCGCCCCTCGAGGCTCGCGATCGCCAGCTCGTCGGTCTGCGCGAGGTGGAGCACGACGTCGGCGACCGACCACCCCTCACACGGTGTGGGCTTCGCCCACTCCTCGCTGCTCCGACCCTCCAGCAGACCGGCCAGCTCGGCCTGCTGGGCCGTGAGCGCGTCCACCACCGGCCGCACCTGCATCGCCGTCATCGCCCGTCACCCTAGGACGCTGGGAGCGAGAGCTCGCCGGCCTCGATCTCGACGGCCAGCGTGTTGCCCGGCGGGGCGAGCGGGCACGCCCACGCCGGGTCGTACGCGCACGACGGGTTGTAGGCGAAGTTGAGGTCGATCATGAGCGTGCCACCCTTGGCCGGGTCGATCATCCCGCCGAGGTCGGCGCCCTTCACGGTGTCGATCACGTAGCGGCCGCCGCCGTACGTGCGCGGGTTGCGGTCCTTCATGGGCACGAACACGCCGCCGCCGTAGGAGTCGAGCCACCACACGTCGAGCGACCCGATCGCGCCGAGGTCGACGCTCCCGATGCGCTCGAACGGCACGACGCCGTCGGTGCCGGTGGGCACCTCGAGTCGCTCGGGCTCGACATCGGTCTCGACCAGCGCGTCGAACCGCATCGCCTCGTCGTACGGCGCGAACGGGAGTCCGGTGAACGACGCCTTGGCCTCGGGTAGCAGCGGCGACGCGGGGTGGGTCGCGAACATCGCGTTGCGCCCCGCACACCAGCGCGCGTGCGCGGCGGCCGGGTCGGGCGTCATCCGAACCTCCGCGTAGAGCGCCTGCGTCCGGCGCCGCCAGTCGAGCACCGCGAGCGACATCGGCCCACGCTACGCCGGACGGCACCGGGCTACGGTTCCGGCGTCGCGTCGACGGGGGAACGACGATGGCGTCACCGCACTACGACCTGCTGGCCGGCGACTTCTACGGTGAGCGCGCCGCCACCGCCTACGCGTGGATGCGCGACCACGCGCCGGTCTACTTCGACGAGGCCAACCGGCTCTGGGGCGTCGCCCGCTACGACGCGGTGCGCGCGGTCGGCGGCGACCCGGCGACGTTCTCCAACGCGGGCGGCAGCCGACCCGACACCGGGCCGCTCCCGTGGATGATCGACATGGACGGGAGCGACCACCGGAAGCGCCGCAAGCTCGTGAGCCGTGGCTTCACGCCGGCGCGGGTGCGTGGCACGACCGACCACCTCGTCGACCTCTGCGATGAGCTCATCGACCGCGTGTGCGCGGCGGGCGAGTGCGACGTGGTGCGCGACCTCGCCGCGCCGCTGCCGATGATCGTCATCGGCGACATGCTCGGCGTGCCACCCGAGGACCGCGACCGGCTCCTGCACTGGTCCGACCTCATGCTCGGCTCGCTCGGCGGCACCGACGAAGCCATCGCCGCCGCGGCCGTCGGCTTCACCGAGTTCGACGCCTACGCGCGCGCCATGCTCGCCGACCGTCGTGCCGCCCCCACCGACGACCTCGTGAGCGTGCTCGCCCACGCCGAGGTGGACGGCGACCGCCTCACCGACGACGAGATCGTGTTCGAGACCCTGCTCCTCCTCGTGGGCGGCGACGAGACCACCCGCCACGTCATCACCGGCGGCACCGAGCAGCTGCTCCGCCACCCCGACCAGCGCGCGCTCCTCGTCGAGGACCCGGGCCGGCTGCCGTGCGCGGTCGAGGAGATGCTGCGCTGGGTGTCGCCGATCAAGAACATGGCCAGGGTGACGACCCGCGACGTCGTGCTCGACGGTCAGCAGCTCCGCGAGGGCGACCAGCTGGTGGTGCTCTACGAGTCGGCCAACTTCGACCCGGCGCAGTTCGACGAGCCCGAGCGCTTCGACGTCACCCGCACGCCCAACGACCACCTCGCGTTCGGGTTCGGTGCGCACTTCTGCCTCGGTGCCAGCCTCGCCCGCCTCGAGGTGCAGACGATGACCGCGCGCATGCTCGAGCGACTGCCGGACCTCGAGCTCGCGACCGACGCGCCGTTGCCGCGATCGCTCGGCGCGATCACGTCGATGCCGGTGCGCTTCACGCCGTCGGCGCCGCGCGCGACCGGCGCGGGCGCCTAGGTCGCGGGCGGCGTCGGGAGGATCTCGTTGAAGTTCGAGTGCGAGACCATCTTCCAGCCCTTCGGGCCCTTGTAGAAGACCGAGAGGCGCGGCGCGGGGTTGGTCGACTGCGGTTGGCCGTCGACCGTCGAGTCGACGATGACCTCGTAGCGGGCCACGAGCACCGGGCCGTCGCGCGTCACCTCGAGGTCCAGGATCCGGTAGCTCTCGACCGTCGCCGGGGCCTCGAGGTACTCGGGCTTGGTCGACGACGTGCCGTTGGCCCGCTGGAGGATCCACGCCGACGACAGGAACTTCTCGAGCTCGGCGACGTCGACCTCGCCCGACGCGTCGGGGTGCAGCGCGTCGAGGAAGCGCTCGACCAGCTCCTGGCCCTTCGCCTCGTCGTCGGGCTTGGTGCCCGTGCCCGCACCGGCACTGGGCACCGCGAGCGCACCGAGCACCACGACCGCGACGAGACCGACGGCAACACGACGGACGACCTGGCGCATGGGACGACTCCTGGGCTGGGCAGCGGGCCGAGCGTACGCACGGCGGCCCGCGCGTGCGGGGACCCGCTGATGCGGCCCCGGGCCGGCGCACCGATACGCTCCGCATCGTGCTCGACGGCCGCGCCACCTCCCGGGCACTCCGGTGGGCGCACCGAGCACGGCGGGTTCGCCACTTCCACGACGAAGACCTGATCGACGCGCTCTACAAGTCGTACCTGACCGTCATCGGCATCGGCGTCGCGATCTTCTACCTCGCCCCGTTGCTCGGCGAGGAGAACGCCTCCGCCGACTTCGTCCACGAGATCGCGACCCACGGCCCCGCGGTGCTCGGGGTGGGCGTCGCGCTGGTCGCCGCGCTCGGGCTGCGATCCGGCAGCCGCGGCGGGCCGCTCGCGCTCGAGCACGCCGACGTCCAGCTCGTGCTGCTCGCGCCGGTGCCGCGCTCCACCACCATGCGCTCGTCGGCGTTCCGCCAGGCGCGTGGCGTCCTCTTCATGGGGGCCGTCGTGGGTGCGGTGCTCGGGTGCCTCGCGTCGATGCGGCTGCCCGGCCAAGTGTGGGAGTGGGTGCCCGCGGCGGGCGCGTTCGCGATTCTCGTCGCGCTCGTGGCGTGGGGCGCAGCGCTCATCGGCTCGGGGCTGCGCATCGGCCGGGCCCTCGCCAACCTCGTGGGGATCGCGCTGCTGGCGTGGGCGGCGCTGGACGTCGCGCTCGAGACCACGACCTCGCCGATGGCGCTCATCGGGCGGATCGGCATCGCGCCGATCGACTGGTCGCCGCTCGCGATCGTCGGCGCGGTGCTCGCGCTCGCGGTGCCGGCGATCGGGCTCATGGTGATCGGCGGTGCATCCGTGGAGGCCGCGCAGCGGCGATCGGGGCTGGTCGGCCAGCTGCGGTTCGCGGCGACGATGCGCGACGTCCGCACGACGATGGTGCTCCACCGCCAGCTCAGTGACGAGCAGCCGCGCCGTCGCCCGTGGTGGCGGGTCCGACCGCGTGCCGCGGGCCGCGGGTGCTGGTACCGCGACTGGCAGGGGATCGCCCGCTGGCCGGGCACCCGCTTCGTGCGTTCCCTCGCGCTCGGCATCGTGGCCGGCGTCGCGCTCGGGGCGGTGTGGAACGGCGCGATCGCGCTCGTGCTCGTGGCGGGCGCGGCGGTGTTCTTCGTGGCGCTCGACGCGGCCGAGGGGCTCGGGCAGGAGACCGACCACCTCGAGCTGCCGTCGTCGTATCCGCGCGCGTTCGGCGACCTCGCGCTCCTGCACCTCGTCGTGCCCGCGGTGTGGTGCATGTTCGTGCTCGTGGTGACGACCGGTGTGGTCTACGCGTTCACCGGCTCGGTGGCTGCGTTCGAGACCGCCGGGGTGCTCCTGATCCCCGCGGCCGTCGCGGCCGCCGTCGGCGCGGGTGCGTCGCTCGTGCTCGGCGTGCCGAAGCCGGAGACCGAGCTCGCGTTCGCGTCGTTGCCGGAGCTCGGCCCGCTGATCCTGATCCTGGGCCAGGTGCTGCCGCCGGCGATCGCGGTCGTCGCGTTCGTGCCCCTGGCGATCGACCACACCGGCGCCGACGGTGGGGTGAGCGCGGCGGTCAGCTTCTTGCCCGTGATCGCCCTGGTCGTGCTCGCGGCAGGCGCGTTCGTGCGGGCGCGGAAGGTGGGGATGGGATGACGGGAGCGGTGATGAGGAGCGAGCGATGAGTGCAGTCGCGCCCGCACTGCGGGCCGAAGAGCTGGGCAAGGCCTACGGCGACCTGGTCGCGCTCGACGACCTGACCGTGAGCATCGAGCGCGGCGAGATGGTCGCGCTCGTGGGGCCCAACGGCGCCGGGAAGTCGACGTTCCTGCGACTGGCTGCGGGGCTGCTCGACGCGACGGCCGGCGAGGTGCGCATCGAGGGGTCGCCGTCGGGCTCGATCGAGGCCCGCACCTACCTCTCCTACATCGGCGACACACCCGCGCTCTACGACGACCTGAGCCTCGACGAGCACGTCGAGTTCGTGTCGCGCCTGCACGGGCTCGACGAGCGCGCCGCGTCGGCCGACCAGCTGCTCGAGACGTTCGGGCTCACCGAGCGGTCCGACGACCTGCCCGCGCGCTTCAGCCGCGGCATGCGCCAGAAGAGCGCGCTGGTGCTCGGCTTCGTGCGGCCGCTGTCGATCCTGCTCATCGACGAGCCGTTCGTGGGGCTCGACCCCGCGGGCCAGGAGTCGCTCACCGAGCTCCTGCGCGCGGCGCGCGACGACGGCATGGCCGTGGTCGTCGCCACCCACCAGCTCGGGTTCCTCACCAACGCCGACCGCTGCATCGCCCTGCACGACGGCGTCCTCGCCTACGACGGCCCGATCGACATCGAGAAGATCCGCCGCTTCCTCGACTGAGCTCTGGGATTGGCCGGGGGTTAGCGGCCTTCGGATTCGCGGCCCAGGACCCAGTAGCTCTTGCCCGAGATCCGGTCGGCGGGGAGGCCGGCGACCTTGAGCTGCTCGGTCCAGGCGCGCACCTGCTTGGCCTCGGCTGCGAGATAGGCGCGGCCGTCGCCGTCGGGGAGGGTGCGCGCGCCGAGGGCGTCGGCGATCGCGGTGCCGTGGCCCGGCGCGACGTCGCCGCGGTGGAGCCAGACCATCTCGACGTCGGCCGCGGGCTCGGCGAGGAACGGCTGGTGCTCGTCGGCGTCGCGCACCTCGCAGAGCGCGAGCGCGCTCGTGCCGGCGGGCAGGGCCTCGATCATCGCGAGCGTGGCGGGGACGCCCGACTCGTCGGCGCAGAACCAGTGCCAGGTTGCGTCGGGATCGACGGTGATCTTGCCGCGCGGGCCGATGGCGTCGATGCGGTCGCCGGGAGCCGTCTCGGCGGCCCAGCGCGCGCCGGGGCCGTGGCCGTGGATCACGGCGTCGATGGTGACGACGGCGCGGGCGCGATCGAGCGTGCGGATCGTGTAGCGGCGGTTGCCGATCTTCCCGGTCGGGAGCGGAAGGCGGAACATGAGGTCCTGGCCGGGCAGCCAGTCGAGGTCGGTCAGGCCGTCGCCGGTGAGGTCGATGCGGCGGACGAGCGGGGTGAGGGGCCGGGCGTCGACGACCTCGAGGGCCCAGAGCGACGCGCCGGCGAGCGGGCCGTCGGGCCGTCCGAGCAGCTCGAGCATGCGGTCCGACAGCGGTGCCGGCTCGCTCATTTCGCCGGCAGAGTGTCGACGAACGCGCGGGCACGCTCGACCCAGGCGTCGAGGTCGGGGTCGGCCGTGACCCCCTCGGCGTCGACGACCACGAACCCGCGCATCGGGCGACCGGTGAAGTCCATCTCGCGGGTGTGGGGCCGCGCCATGGCGTCGTCGTAGCCGTCCTTGCCGACGCGCACGAGGAGGTCGTCACCCATGATCCCGCAGCACATGTTGCCGCTCACCATGAAGGCGAGGCCGCCGAACATCTTCTGCTCCCGGACGTCGGCGCGGTCGTCGAGGGCGTCGCGCACCCGCTCGGCGAGCGCCTCGCTGTACGCCATCAGGCGCCGGTGATGAGGACCAGGTTCATGGCGAAGAACACCGCGCCGGCGGCGATGCCGAACGCGTGCCAGTACTCGTGGTAGCCGAACCACTTGGCGGCCCGGCCCGGCCACTTGAGGGCGAACATGATCGCCCCGGCCGTGTACGCGACGCCGCCGATCCCGGCGAGCACGAGCAGCCACGGGCGGTCGACGAGGTCGGGGAGCGCGATCACCGCGCACCAGCCGAGCACGAGGTAGAGCGCCCAGTGCAGGCGGGGGAAGCGGTCGAGGGCGAGCATCGCGACGAGGACGCCCGCGATCGCGCCCGTCCACACCAGCGCGAGCAGCACCCAGCGGAACGAGCCTTGGAGTGCGAGCAGGCAGACCGGGGTGTAGGTGCCGGCGATGAGGACGTAGATCATCGAGTGGTCGAGGCGCTGCATCACGAGCCGGGCCCGCGGCGAGCGCGCGTAGAGGTGGTACGAGGAGCTGGTGCCGTAGAGCACGATCGTGGCCAGGCCGTACACGACGGCCGCGGTCACGGCGGTGCCGGTGTGCGCGACGGCGATCATCCACGCGAGCCCGGCGACCGACACGACCGCGGCGATCTGGTGGAGCCGCCCGCGCAGACGTGGCCGGTCGGCGAGGAGGTCCATCGTGACTGCTTCGGGGGCGACCGGAGCGGCGAACGAATCAGGAGCGAGCGGCGCGGTCACCGACCCATGGTGCCACGACCGTTCCTCTGTTTGGTCATTCCGTGCCGCCATGGCGGCACGGATCGACCAAACAAGGTCTTGACCGGGGCTCAGGGTTGACCGGGGGTCAGCGCTCGACGGGGGCGAGGTGCTGGAGCTCCACCATGAGCGGGAGGAGGAAGCCGATGTAGGCGCTGGTGAGCGTGTAGTCGTGCTCGGGGCCCGGGAAGACCCGCGCCTTGACGTCGATGATGCTCACCCGGTCGTCGCGCTCGGCGACGGCCTTGGCGCGGTCCACGATCGCGTGGAGCTCGTCGAGGCTCGGCACCGAGTAGCCGAAGTGGTCGAGGCGCGGCGTGCGCATGTAGTCGCCGGTCTCGGGATCGCCGGGCAGGAGGTAGACGAACTCCCCGAACGCGCCGGTATAGAGGATGAGCGGGTTGCCGGTCTCGCCGGTGTTGTCGCCCTCGGTCCAGCCGAACACCTCGCCGTAGAAGTCGAGGACCTCCTGGCGCCCGCGTTCGTCGAGCACCTTCGGGTCCATGCTCACGGCCACGTGGTTCATCCGCAGCGGGCTCACGTCGCACCTCCGTTCGCCGACGGCGACACCATCACCTTGCCGGGGAGCTCGCCGGCGGCGCAACGCTGCATGGCCGTGAGCACGCCGTCGAGGCCGACGTCGACCGGCTCCACCAGCAGTTCGAGCGGGAGCCGGCCCGACGCGAGCAGCTCGAGCGCAGGGCCGAAGCCGCCGGCGTCGTAGTTGTAGGCGCCGATGATCGTGAGCTCCAGGATGATCGCCCGGTTGTGGTTGATCTGCGGCATGGCCGAGCCGGTGCCCACGAACACCAGCGTGCCCGCGGCGTCGAGCTGATCGAGCGCCTGCTCCGCGGCCGACGCCCGGCCCGAGCACTCGAACGCGACGTCGAACGGTGCGTCGACCGGGCGGCCCATCGGCGCACGCGGCAGGTCGTCGGGCGTGCACACGCGACGCGCCCCGACGGCCGACGCGCGCTCGCGTCGTTCGGGCGACGGCTCCGAGACCGTGATGTCGTCGACGCCGTTGGCGCGCAGCACCGCCGTCGTCAGCAGGCCGACCGGACCACCGCCGGTGACGAGCACCCGCTCGCCGGGCTGCACGCCGGACAGGCCGACGGTGTTGATCGCGATCGCGGTGGGCTCGGTGAGCGCAGCGTCGCGGGTCGACAGCGCGTCGGGGATCCGCAGCAGTCGCGCGACCGGTGCGGTCACGTACCGCGCGAACGCGCCGCGAAACGAGAGGAAGTCGGCCGGCTCGCGCCGCAGGCACACCGCCGGGCGCCCGAGCCGGCACGGGCGGCACTCGCCGCACCCCGGCGTCGTGTCGCACACGACCCGGGCGTCGAGCCAGGACGCGTCGTCCTCGGTGCCGACAGCGACGACGGTGCCGGCCCACTCGTGGCCGAGCACCGAGTCGGGCCGGGCGTACTGCTCGAGCACCAGGTGGAGGTCGGTCCCGCAGATCCCGCAGTGCGAGACCTCGATCAGCGCCTCACCCGGGCCGGGTGTCGGGACGGCGAGGTCGCGCACCGTCATGGCGCCGTTGCCCACGTAGACCGCGGCGGGCATCGTCGAGGGGAGCGGCTGCACGGCGGCCGATCGTACGGCTCCCCGGCGGGCGGTGCGCCGGTCCCTAGGCTGACGCCACCACGAGCGACCAAGGGGGCGCCGTCATGCACGTCGTCGAGTTCACGCTGCACGCCAAGCCCGGCCACTACGCCGAGGT
>CAZKTS010000346.1:0-5503 GCA_964555735.1 uncultured Bifidobacteriaceae bacterium | reverse complement strand
CGATGGAGATCCGCATCGCCGACGACGACGGCAACGACCTGCCGGCCCGCGACGTCGGCGAGCTGCTCATGCGCATGCAGGGCAAGCAGCGGGAGTACTACAAGGACGACGGCGCGACCGCGAGCACGTGGACCGACGACGGCTGGTTGCGCACCGGCGACCTCGCCTACCTCGACGAGGACGGCTTCCTCTACATCTGCGGCCGCAAGAAGGACATGATCATCCGCGGTGGCAACAACATCTACGCGACCGACGTAGAGGCGGTGCTGCTGGAGCATCCCGGCATCCGCGAGGCGGCGGTCGCCGGGGTCCCGCACACCGTGCTCGGCGAGGACGTCGGCGCGTGGGTGGTGGCGAACGACGGCGTGGAGCTCGACCTCGACGAGCTCGACGCCTTCTGCGCCGAGCGCCTGGCCGACTACAAGCGCCCGCGCCAGGTGCACGTCCTCGACGAGCTGCCGCGCAACGCGACCGGCAAGGTCATGAAGCACCACCTCACGAGCCAACCCGGCAGCTGACGTGGCTGCCGACGCGCGCCGCTCGCTCGTGTTCGGCGACGACGGCTCGCCCGGCGCCGACCGCGCGTGGCGCTGGATCAGCGAGCACCCGTGGCCGGGCTGGGCGCTCACCGTCCTCACCGGCCACGAGCCCCCGTTCGAGGACTGGGCCGCACCCGCTACACCCGCGCCATGGACGCCACCGTGGGCCGACGCCCGCCCCTCGCCGAGCACCTTCGACTCGGTGGAGGTCCTCTACGCCGACGCCGATCCGCGCGTGCTGCTCGACGGCCAGGCGGCCGACCTCACCGTCGTCGGGCCGGCCGGACACGAGCCCGAGCTGCTCGGCTGGCTCGGCAGCACCGCCGAGTGGCTGCTGCACCACCCGTCGCACCCGATCGCGATCGTGCGCGGCGCGGCGGTGGTGTCGGTCCTGTGCTGCGTCGACGGCTCCGCGCACGCCCGTCGCGCGCTCGACGCGTACCTCTCGCTCCCCCTCGCTCGCGATGCCGCCGTGTCGCTCGTGGCGGTCGACGACGGCCGCATCGACGTCGATGCCGTGCTCGAGGAGGCGACCGACGTGGTGACTGCCGCCGGGTTGACGCCGGGCGTCGAGCGCCTGGAGGGCCGCCCGACCTCCGCCCTGCTCGTGCACGTGAGCACGTGGCGACCCGACCTGGTGGTCCTCGGCACGCGCGGCCTCACCCCGTGGAAGCGCCTGGCGCTCGGCTCGACCGCGGGCGCGCTCGCCCATCGCGCCAACACGACCGTCCTCCTGGCCGCGGCACCCGCCGCGTCCTGAGCATCGGGGTGCTGCTCGGGGTCCCGCCGGAGCGGGTCCCGGGGCTCGGCTAGCGTCCCCTGACGCACACGTCAGGAACGACCGACGCACACCCAGGGGGATCGAGCGCCGTGGCACTCACCGAGCTCAAGGGCCAGCCCACCGGCACCCAGACCATCGTCATCGAGCGCGGCCCGGTCCGCGTGTTCGCCGAGGCGCTCGGCGACGACGACCCGGTCTACGCCCAGGACGGCGCGCCGGTGCCCCCCACCTTCCCGTTCGTGATGTCGTACTGGGGCTCGATGGGCGAGGGCGGCGCGGCCGGCCTGCCGATCGAGAAGCTGCGCGGCCCCGGCCGGGCGATCCTCCACGGCAACCAGGCGTTCGAGTACCACCGCTGGCCGAAGGTCGGCGACGTGCTCGAAGGCACGGGCACCATCACCGACGTGTACGAGAAGGAGCGCTCCAACGGGGGCAAGCTCGAGTTCTACGTGACCGAGACCGACTGGAAGGACGCCAAGTCGGGCGACCCGGTCTGCACGACCATCTTCACGCTCGTCATCAACGTCCGCCCGCCGAAGCAGGACTGACCACCCCCGGGAGCTCGCGCCGTGGGCGTCTTCAACCACCTCGGGCAGTGCGTGACCGACCTCGATCGGTCCCGCCGGTTCTACGTCGAGGTGCTCGGGTTCGAGCCGTGGCGTGAGATCCACCCGCCCGACGAGCTCTCCGCGAAGCTGCTCGGCCTCGACGCGCCGCTCGGCATGACGGCCTGCTACCTGCGCCGCGACGGCCTCGTGCTCGAGCTGCTGCACTTCGCCGCCGCGGGCCAGACGCAGGCGCCGAAGCCGCGGGCGATGAACGAACCCGGCCTCACCCACATCTCGGTGAGCGTCGACGACATCCCCGCGACGTGCGCGGCCGTCGCCGAGCACGGCGGCGAGGTGCTCACCGACACCGACATCGACGTCGGCATCTTCGTGCGCGATCCCGACGGCCAGCTCATCGAGCTGCTGCCGATGGCGTACGCCGACTCCGTCCGCGACTGACGTGCCCGAGCCCGCCGTCGACACGCTCCACGCGCTGACGCTCGGCGACGTGCTGCGCGAGCACGCGCGCAGCCGGCCGCAGCAGCTCGCGATCGTCGACGGCGACGTGCGCCTGACGTTCCCGGAGCTCGACGCCCGGGTCGACCGCCTCGCGCACGCACTGCGCACCGAAGGCGTCGGTCCTGGCGAGCGCGTGCTCTGGCTCGGGCAGAACTCGTTCCGCATCCTCGAGCTGTGGCTCGCGTGCGGCCGGCTGAGCGCGATGTTCTGCCCGGCCAACTGGCGCCAGAGCCCCGAAGAGCTCGCGTTCGTCATCGACGACCTCGCACCGAGGCTCGTGCTGTGGCAAGAGGAGGAGGTCGGCGACCCGGTACGGGCGGCCCGCGACCTCGTGACCGCCGAAGCCCGCTGGCTGCGGCACGACACCGACGACGCCGACGGGTACGAGGCATTCCTCGCGGCGAACGGTGCCGACGGCCCGCTTGACGAGGCGGTCGACCCGCGCACGTCGTCGCTCATCATCTACACCGCCGCGTTCGCCGGCCGCCCGAATGGCGCCATGCTCAGCCACACCGCGTGCATCTCGCAGGGGCTGGTGTACGGCCACTTCACGCGCACGAGCGGCGACGACGTGTACCTGAACAGCGGGCCCATGTTCCATCTCGGCACCCTCATGCACACGCTCGCGACGTTCGTGTTCGGTGGCACCAACGCGTTCGTGCGGCGCGTCGAGGGTGCCGAGCTGTGCCGCATCATCGAGGCCGAGCGCTGCACCGGCGCGTTCCTCGTCGGCCCGATCTTCGACCAGATCCTCGAGGCCAACGCCGACGGGAAGTACGACCTGACGTCGCTGCGCACCGCGGGCGGGTCGTCGGCGTGGAACGCGATGACGACGCGCGACACCAGCCCGTGGGCCGGCCGCCCCGGCGGCTACGGCCAGACCGAGGTCGTCGGCATGATGACGTTCAGCTGCCTCGGTGCCGAAGCCCTCGGCACGCACGGGCGCACGTCGCCGCTGCTCCAGATCCGGGTGGTCGACGCCGACGAGGGCGACGCGGCCGTCGGCGACGTGGGCGAGATCGTGACCCGGGGCCCCACCGTGATGAACGGGTACTGGAACCGCCCCGAGGAGAACGAGCGACGCGCCAGCAATGGCTGGCACCACACCAACGACCTCGGTCGGCGCGAGCCCGACGGCTCGATCACCTTCATCGGGCCGAAGACCCGGATGATCAAGTCGGCGGCGGAGAACATCTACCCGACCGAGGTCGAGCGCTGCATCGCCGAGCACGAGGCGGTCGCCGAGGTGGCCGTCATCGGCGTGCCGGACCCGAAGTGGGTGCAGAGCGTGAAGGCGATCGTCGTGGTGCGCGACGGCGCGACGGTGACGCCCGACGACGTCATCGAGCACTGCCGGGCGCGCATCGCGTCGTACAAGAAGCCGCGGTTCGTGGAGTTCGCCGACGCACTTCCCCGCGACGGCTGGGTGGTCGACTACGACGCGCTCGACGACACGTACGGCGGGGGCAACTACCCCGGCGGCAACGTGCGCAGCGCATGACCACCCGCGGCGGTCATCCGCCCCCCGGCGGTCTCGACCACGGCGCCTACCGGCGGCGCATCCGGCTGGTCACGACCGGTCTCGGCGAGGTCGAGGGCGGCCTCGAGGACGACTTCCACCACTTCGAGGTGACCGTCCGGGTCGACGACGACGTCGTCACCGACGTCGAGGGTCGGGCCGTCCGCTTCCCGTGGACGACGTGCCCGGGGGCGGTCGAGCCGGTGCGCGACCTCGAAGGGATGCCGTTGTCGGACCGGTTCCTGTCGGCCGGCGAACGCGCCGACCCGCGGGCCAACTGCACGCACCTCTTCGACCTCGCCGGCCTCGCGATCGCCCACGCGGCGCGCGGCGGTCCGCTCGGAACCGTGCGTCAGTACGACGCGGAGATCCCGATGCTGCCGCGCGACGGCAGCGCGCGGGTGGTGAAGCTCTGGCGCGACGGCGAGCTGGTGCACGCGTGGACGCTCGAGGGGCTCACCTGCGTCGCGCCGCCGCCGTTCTCGGAGACGAAGTGGCGGGGCGGGTTCTTCCGCTGGGCGAACGAGACGTTCGACGCCGACACCGCCGAGGCCGTCATGGTGCTGCGGCGCGCCATTGACATCGGCATGGGCCGGGGCATGGACCTCGACGCCGTCGACCGCGCCGACGAGCTCGAGGGCGCGATGGCCGGCGTGTGCTTCACCATGCAGCCCGAGCAGATTCACATCGGCCTGCGCAACAAGGGCACCGTCCGCGACTTCGACGCGCACCCCGACCAGCTCCTGCGCTGAGGGGTTTTGGCGTCGCAGACTCGACTCAGAGTCGAGCTGCTGACGCCAAAAGCCCTCAGCCCGGTAGGCCGACCAGGTCGGCGAAGCGGCGCATGCCGTCGACGGCCTCCTTCGAACGCCGCCACGGCGAGAAGACCAGGCGGGTCACGCCGATGTCCTCCCAGCGCTTGACGTCGTCGGCCGACTCGACCGGCCCACCGAGGCAGTACTGGAAGTCGTCGGGATCCCGCCCCTGCTCGGCCAGGAGCCCGCGCAGCTTGGCGATCTGCGCCGCGCCCGACTCGAAGTCGTGCGCCATGCCGATCCAGCCGTCGCCCGCGCGCGCGGCGCGCCGCAGCGCCGCGCCGCTCTCGCCGCCGACCAGCACCGGCGGGTACGGCTCCTGCGTGCACTTGGGCTCGAACACCGCACCCTCGAAGTCGAAGAACTCGCCGTGGAACGAGACGTCGTCCTCCGTCCAGAGGAGCTTGCACACCTCGAGTGCCTCGTCGACCCGCTTGCCGCGCGTCGCGAACTCCAGCTCGGCGGCGATCCACTCCTCCTCGAGCCAGCTCGCACCGATGCCGAACTCGACCCGCCCCCCCGACACGATGTCGAGCGTCTGGACGGCCCGCGCCGCGACGAACGGGTGCCGGAGCCCGAGGTTGTAGACGTGCGTGCCCAAGCGCACCCGGTCGGTGATGCCGGCGAAGTACGAGAGGTACGCGAACGCGTCGAAGATCGGCGTGTCGGGCGGCACCGGCGGATGCGTCTCGCCCGGGTGCGGCGAGCGGCTCATCTTCGACGTGAAGATCAGGTGCTCCGGCAGCCAGACCGACTCGTACCCGAGCTCCTCGGCGGCGAGC
>CAZKTS010000345.1:0-5737 GCA_964555735.1 uncultured Bifidobacteriaceae bacterium | reverse complement strand
GTCTGCCCGTCAACCGACCGCGCCCTCCATGTTGAGCTCGATGAGCCGGCTCAGCTCGACCGCGTACTCCATCGGGAGGGTCTTGGTGATCGGCTCGATGAAGCCGTTCACGATCATCGCGGTGGCCTGCTGCTCCGTGAGGCCACGCGACATGAGGTAGAAGAGCTGGTCGTCGCCGACCTTGGAGACGGTCGCCTCGTGGCCGATGCGGGCGTCCTTCTCGTCGACCTCCATGTATGGGTAGGTGTCGGAGCGGCTCTCCTCGTCGAGGATCAGCGCGTCGCAGCGAACGTGGCTCTTCACCCGGTGCGCCCCCTCCTCGACCTTCACGAGGCCTCGGTAGGTGGTGCGGCCGCCGTCCTTCGAGATCGACTTGGAGTCGATGATCGACGTGGTCTCGGGCGCGGCGTGGGTCATCTTGGCCCCGGCGTCCTGGTGCTGGCCCGGCCCCGCGTACGCGACCGACAGCACTTCGCCGTGGGCCTTCGGACCGGTCATCACGACCGCCGGGTACTTCATCGTCAGCTTCGACCCGAGGTTGCCATCGATCCACTCGACTCGCGACTCGGCCTCGGCTCGCGCCCGCTTGGTGACCAGGTTGTAGACGTTCGGCGACCAGTTCTGGATCGTCGTGTACCGGATGCGTGCACCGGGCTTGGCGATGAGCTCGACGACCGCCGAGTGCAGCGAGTCGGTCGAGTACACCGGCGCCGAGCAGCCCTCGACGTAGTGCACCGACGCACCCTCGTCGGCGATGATCAGCGTGCGCTCGAACTGCCCCGCGTTCTCCGCGTTGATGCGGAAGTACGCCTGGAGCGGCATGTCGACGTGCACCCCGGGCGGCACGTAGATGAACGACCCGCCGGACCACACGGCGGAGTTGAGCGCGGCGAACTTGTTGTCACCCGGCGGGATGACCGTGCCGAAGTGCTCGCGGACGATGTCCGGGTAGTCCTTGAGCGCCTGGTCCATGCTCGTGAAGAGGATGCCCTGACGCTCGAGGTCGTCGCGGTTCTTGTGGTACACGACCTCGCTCTCGAACTGGGCCGTCACGCCGGCGAGGAACTTGCGCTCGGCTTCGGGGATGCCGAGCTTCTCGTAGGTGGCCTTCATGCTCTCGGGGAGCATGTCCCAGTCCGACACCTGCGCACCCGACGTCGGCTTCAGGTAGTAGTAGATGTCGTCGAAGTCCATGTCGGGCATGTTCTTCGCGAACCACTCGAGCATCGGCTTGCGCTCGAACCGCTTCAGCGCGTTCAGCCGGAACTTCGTCATCCACTCGGGCTCTTCCTTGTGGCCCGAGATCTCGCGCACGATCTCCTCGTTCAGGCCCTTCTTCGGGACGAAGGCGTAGTCGTCCGTCGAGTCGTGCCAGCCGAGCTTGTACTTGCCGAGATCGATGCCGGTGGCGGCCATGGTGCGCTCCGTGTGGGACGGCGTCCGGACGGCGGGGGACCGTCGGGAGTTTCCACTACGGCGATAGTAACAATCCCACCCCACCCCAACAATCCCGGGGGTCCGGGATCCGGCGCGGCGCCTACGGACGGAGCGCGGTCTGCTGCGCCTGGGCGCGCGGGGCGGTGGTCGTGGTGGTCGAGCCGCTCCCCGACCCCCCGCCGCCTTCGCCCGAGAGCACCCGGGCGGCATGGTCCACGAGGTCCTTGGCCTCGGCGACGAGGTCCTGGTAGCGGCCGAGGTCGCCGGACTTCAGCGCGTCGTCGGCGGCCAGGAACTTCTCGCCCGCCTGGCGCAGGAGCTCCGACGCCGAGACGTCGTTGTTCTCGGTGGGCGTGGGTGGCGTGTCCGGACCCTCGGGCTCGGGGACGTTCAGGTCGTAGAGCTGGTTGAGGCCCTCCTGCACCGACGTCGCGATGACCGGGTTGCGGTCGCCGCCGGGCACGAACACCGCGACGAACCGGAACTGCGGATAGCCCTGGTTGGTCTGCTGCACGAAGATCGGCTGGATGTAGACCACCGACTCGCCGACGGGGATGAGCTGGAGGTTGCCGAAGCGCACCGTCGACCCACCCCGGCTCAGCAGCGTGAGCTGCTCGGAGATGTTCGGCTCGCTCTGGATGTTGTTGGCGGCCTGCACCGGCCCGACGACGTTGGTGCCCTGCGGCATGACGAACGCCTGGAGGTCGCCGTAGTTCGCCGGGTCCGACTTGGCGGTCATGAACGAGATCAGGCGGGTCTGCTTGTTGTCGTTCGACACCGGCACGAACGGCTGGAGGATCAAGAAGCTCTCGGTCTTGTCACCCGGCAGCCGGATGTAGAGGTAGTAGGGGTCCTGACGCTTGGTGCTCGCTGTGATCTGCGGCGCGCGGCTCGTGGTGCGCTGCCCCGACGCGTTCGTGGTCGCGGTCGTGATCGGGGTCACGACGTTCGGGTCGGGCGTGAGCAGCCAGCGCTCGCTGCCCTGGTAGAAGCGCCGCGGCTCGGTCACGTGGTACGAGGAGAACACGTTCGACTGCACCTGGAAGAGGTCCTCCGGGTACCGCAGGTGCGCACGGATCGCCTTGGGCATCTCGGAACCCGGGGTGAAGAGATCCGGGAACGCCTTCTCGTACGCCCGGATCACCGGGTCCTTCTGGTCGATCACGTAGAACTTGATCGTCCCCTCGTACGCGTCGACCGTGACCTTCACGGAGTTCCGCACGTAGTTGACGTCGCCGGCGATGCCGCCCGCGCCGCCCTCCTGCTGCGAGTAGGGGTACTGGTTCGACGTCGTGTAGCCGTCGAGGACCCAGTACATCTTCTTGTCGACGACGACCGGGTACGGGTCGTCGTCGAAATCGAGGAACGGTGCGAGCTTCTGGGCGCGCTCGGCCACGTTGCGCAGCATGAGGATCTTCGAGTCGCTGGTGATCTGCCCGGAGATCAGCAGGTTCGGGTCGCTGAAGCGGAGCGCGAACGCGGCGCGCTTGAAGATGTTGGACAGGTCGACGCCGTCGGCGCCGTCGTAGCGGGTCTGGGCGTCGCGCTTGCCCTGCCGCGGGAAGTTGAACTCGTCCTGCTTGGCGCCGGTGACGACGTAGTCGTTGAGACCCTCGCCGAGGTAGAGCTCCGCACCCTGACCGTCGAGTCCGATGCCCCGATCCTCGGCCGGGATGTCACCCAGGAAGAAGACCGGCGCACCGTCGTCCTCGGCCGCGTTGCTCGGCGACGCGATGCCGCCGTACCCGTGCGTGTACACGAGCCGCTCGTTCACCCACGACTGGCTCGGCAGCTCGCTGCTGTTGAGGTCGCGCGCCGAGATCAGGACCTGGCGCACCTGGCCGTCGACGACGTAGCGATCGATGTCGACGTCGTTGATCTTGTAGTAGGTCTGGAACGCCTGGAGCGCCTGGTACGTCGAGCTGATGACGTCGGGGTCCCAGAGGCGCGCGTTGTCGATGGTGGCCAGGTTCGAGGACACGACGTTCGCGTCGAGATCGGGGGTGAAGTCGAAGTCCTCGACGTCGACGCTCGCCAGGTCGAACGCGTCACGAGTCGCGTTGATGTTGCGGTTGATGTAGGGCGCTTCGTTCGCGTACTCGTTCGGCGTGACCTTGAAGTTCTGGATCGCGGCCGGATAGATGGTGCCGACCACGAGCGAGATGAACGCCCAGAGCCCCACCGCGATGACCGGCAGCACCCACCCGCGCCGCCAGATGTTCCACACGAACAGTGCGGCGGCGATCACCGAGACGAAGATCAGGAAGTTGAGCGCGGGCAGCTGCGCGTGCACGTCCGTGTAGCCCGCGCCGTCGACCGCGCCGCGGTCCGAGAGGGTGAGCTCGTAGCGCGAGAAGTAGTACTCCGCGGTCTTGACCAGCGCCATGATCGCCAGGATCACCGAGAGGTGCGCCTTCACCTGCGGGGTGAAGCGCTGCATCGGGCTCTGGAAGCGGATGCCCCCGTTCAGGTAGTGGGCGACGGCCGTGAGCAGCAGCACGATCACCAGCCCGGCGAAGAGCCAGTCGATGATGAAGTTGATGAACGGCAGCTTGAAGACGTAGAAGCCGATGTCCTTGTGGAACTGCGGGTCCTCGCGACCGAACTCGGTCGCGTGCGTGAAGAGGATCCACTCCTTCCACTGCGACGCGACGCCGATGCCTGCGATCAGCGCGAAGAAGACGGAGACGCCGATGCGGATCCGACCCGTGTACCGGCTGGTGGCCTGCTGGTAGCGCCCGACCATCTCGTCTTCGGGCGTCGGGGGGCCCATCGGCCGCACCTTCGGCGCGAGCCGGTCGGCGAGCACGAGGTTGACCAGGAGGAGCAGGAAGAACGCCAGCGTGAAGACCAGCGCCGGGATCACCTTCGCCCCGAGCAGCGCCCGGAACGTGCTGCCCTGGCCCAGCGAGCTGAACCACAGGGAGTCGGTGTAGAAGCCGGCGAGCCCCCGCAACGAGAACAGCAGGACCAGGATCACCAGGACGGCGGCGATCATCCAGCCGCGGACCCGGAACGGCCGTCGTTCGCGCTGCTCGCTCGCCGGTACCCGCATGCCGGGGAAAGACTAGAGGTTGGCGGTCTCGGCCCCGCTGTCAGGCGCGGGCACGACGACGCAGCGACAGCCCGGGTGCGCCGGGGGGTGGTGCTGGCCGGTCGGGAACGGCTTGCCCTTCACCGCGTGCTCGAGCGCGTCGTCGTCGCAGTCCGGGCACTGACCGGCACGATCGGGCACCCACCGCAGGCGGACCCCGCTCGGTGACGCGTCGTACGCACCCCGCGCGTAGGCCGCCGCCAGCACGTCGCCCAGGTGGATCTCGAGGTCGCGGGAGCGCCACTCCCGGTAGCGGGCACTGATGGCGCTGGCGAGCGCGCGGTGCAGCTCCGGGAGCGAGTCGAACGGACCCTCGGCGATCACCGCATCGATCGTCACGGTGAGCCGCTCGCGCAGTGGGGCGACGAGTCCGGCCGCGAGCTCGTTGATCACGCGACCGGGCGCGTTCATCGGCTTGCGCCGGGGACCGACCGCGGTGCGCCCGCTCGCGTAGGCCACGTTGACCGCGGGGGCGAGCACCGCCGCCCACGCGTCCCGGTGGTAGATCGGCTCGGGGAGGAGCCGGCTCGGCTCGACGCGCTGGCGGGCGCGCCGCACCGCGTCCAGGAGGATGTTCTGCTCGTCCTGGAGGAGTCGCTTCGACGCGCGCATCATCTCCGGCACGAGCGGCGCGAGGACGGCGTCGCGACGCGCCCGCACTGCGTCGTCGGGCGACTCGGCCGCGGGCGACTCCCCGCTCGCCGGCGCCGCGCCGTCCGCGTCCGCGTCTTCGCCGACCGCCGGCCCGGGGGCCGCGACGTCGGACGCCGGTGTCTCGTCGACCGAGGCATCCGCATCCGGCATCGGGGCCGGGGGGCTCGGCGGGGCGTCGGCGACAGCCGGTGGACCGGCCGCTTCGGAACGCAGGCGGGCGAAGACGTCGGCGGCCGGGCCCGGCGCTGCACCGGCCGGCGGGGTTGCCGCCGCGGGCGGACCGGCGGGGTCCGGGGTGGCCGGCGCTGCGGGCGGCGGCACCGAGCCCTCGGGCGGGGCCGGGACCTCGAGCGCGGCGAGTGCGGCATCGATGGCGTCGCGCGCTGCGAGCAGGTCGGCCCGCACCGCCGCGCGTCGGCGGTCGACGTCTTCGAGCATCCGCCGGCGAACCGCGCGCGCCTCGGCGACGATCGCGCGACCGGCGGCCGCCGCGTCGGGATCGGCCGTGCGCGCCAGGTCGTCGGGCGCGCTCGGCGAGGGCGCGGGCGCGGG
>CAZKTS010000344.1:0-4746 GCA_964555735.1 uncultured Bifidobacteriaceae bacterium | reverse complement strand
AGGACCTCGATCTCTGGCACCGGATGGAGCAGGCGGGCCACCGGGGCGTGTTCGCGCCCCAGGTCGTGGTCGAGCACGCGGGTGCGAGCGGCAGCGCGCTCGACGCCGGGAGTCGCGAGGTGCTGCGGTGGTTGGGCGTCGAGGCGTTCACCGAGCGCTTCGGTGCCGCCGGCTGGCGGCCGTACCGCGCTGCGCACCGTCCGTTCCTCGGCCGGATCCCGGCCGACGAGACGCTCGTCGCCACGGTCGGCGACGCGTGGCGCGCAGGGAGTCGGCCGCGCGAGGTGCTCGACGCGGTGCGACGCCTGATGGCGAGTGCGGTCAGTCGACCTTCGAAGGAGCCGTCGGCGCGCCCTTGAGCTCGAGCATCCGCTCGAGCGCCACGAGCGCCCACTTCGACGTCCGCTCGTCGACGACGATCTGGTTCACGACGTCGCCGCGGACCAGCGACTCGAGGCACCACGCGAGGTGGGGCTCGTCGATGCGGAACATCGTCGAGCAGGGGCACACCAGGGGGTCGAGCGACACGACGGTCTTGGTCGGGTTGTCGGCCGCGAGCCGCTGCACCATGTGGATCTCGGTGCCCACGGCGATCGTCGCGCCCGCAGGCGCGTCGGTGACCCATTCGAGGATGCGCTCGGTGGAACCCACCTTGTCGGCGAGCACCGCGGTCTCGTGGCGGCACTCGGGGTGCACGATCACCTCGCCGTCGGGGTGCTCGGCGCGGAACGCGGCGACGTGCTCGGGCAGGAAGCGCTGGTGGACCGTGCAGTGGCCCTTCCAGAGCAGGAACGTGGTCTCCTTGACGTCCTTCTCGTCGAGCCCGCCGAGCTCGCGGTGCGGGTTCCAGACCCGCATGTGCGACTCGTCGTAGCCCATGTCGAAGCCCGTGTTGCGACCCAGGTGCTGATCGGGGAAGAAGAGGACCTTGTCGCCCCGCTCGAACGCCCACTCGAGCACGACGCGGCAGTTCGACGACGTGCACACCGCACCGCCGTGCTCGCCGACGAAGGCCTTCAGCGCGGCGGACGAGTTCATGTAGGTGATGGGCACGATCCGGCCGATGTCGGTGACGTCGGCCAGCGCGTCCCAGCACTCCTCGACCTGGTCGAGGTCCGCCATGTCGGCCATCGAGCAGCCGGCGTTCAGATCGGGGAGGATCACCCGCTGGTGGTCGGCGGTGAGGATGTCGGCCGACTCGGCCATGAAGTGGACGCCGCAGAACACGATGTCGGTGGCCTGGTGGTTGTCCGCGGCGAACTGGGCGAGCTTGAACGAGTCGCCCCGCTGATCGGCCCAGCGGATGACCTCGGGGCGCTGGTAGTGGTGGCCGAGGATCAGCAGGCGCTCGCCGAGGTCGGCCTTGGCGGCGGTGATCCAGGCCTCGAGCTCGTCGGGCGTCGCCTCGGTGTAGCGATCCGGCAGCGGGGTCTGCAGTCGCAGCATCGGTTGTCGTCCTCCAGAGGCACGAATGCCTCTCGGGAAGTCCCGGTGTTGGCCGGCGGGGACAGCCTGGTCGCCCACCGCGGGGTTGTCGGCCCCGGGACTCATCTGTGGCCGGTACATCCAGGCCGGCCTCACCGAATGGTAACGGCTGCACCTGGCGCGATGTTTCCTTCGCGTGCGGGACAATGGAGCCATGGTGCAGCGGCCGGCGACCGGGACGATCCCGGAGACGCCCGGGTCGTACCAGTTCAAGGATGCCCAGGGGCGGGTCCTCTACGTCGGGAAGGCGGCCAACCTCCGGAGTCGTCTGTCCAACTACTTCGCGCCGCCCGAGACGCTCATGCCGCGCACCCGCCAGATGGTGGCGGCGGCGTCGACCGTCGAGTGGATCGAGGTGCGCAACGAGGTCGAGGCGCTCTTCCTCGAGTACAACCTCATCAAGCGCCACCGTCCCCGGTTCAACGTCCGCTACAAGGACGACAAGTCGTACCCGTACCTCGCGGTGACCCTCGACGAGGAGTGGCCGCGGGCGATGGTGCTCCGGGGGGCCAAGCGCAAGGGGGTCCGCTACTTCGGGCCGTACGCGCACGCCTACGCGATCCGGGAGACGCTCGACCTGCTGCTGCGGACGTTCCCGATCCGCACCTGCACCAAGGCCAAGTTCGACCGCCACCACCGGCTGGGCCGGCCGTGCCTCTATGCCCACATCGAGAAGTGCGCCGCGCCGTGCGTCGACGCGATCGGCCGCGAGCAGTACGACCACCTGGTCGAAGAGCTGGTCGCCTTCCTCGACGGCGACACCGCACCGGTGCTCGACCGGCTGGACAAGGCCATGCACGAGGCGTCCGACGCGCTGGAGTTCGAGCGTGCGGCGCGTCTGCGCGACCAGATCACGTCGGTCAGCAAGGCCATCGAGCGCCAGCAGATGGTCGCAGCGAAGGAAGAGGACTTCGACGTCATCGCGCTCGCCGAGGACCAGCTGGAGGCCGCGGCGCAGGTGTTCCTCGTGCGCCGGGGGAGGGTGGTCGGTCGCAAGGGGCTCGTCGTCGACAAGGTGGAGGACCTCGACACCCCGGCGCTGGTCTTCCGGCTGCTGGAGCAGCTCTACGCCGACGCGCCGGCCGACGACGTGCCGAGGGAGATCCTCGTGCCGGTCGTCCCCGACGACTGCGAGCTCATGGAGCAGTTCCTCACCGAGGTGCGCGGCAGTCGGGTCAAGGTCCGGGTGCCGCAACGTGGCGCCAAGCGCGAGCTGCTCACGACCGTCGCGCGGAACGCGACCGAGGCGTTCACCCAGCACAAGCTCAAGCGCGCGTCCGACCACAACGCGCGGGCGCGGGCGCTCACGTCGCTCCAGGAGGCGCTCGGGCTCGCGGAGGCGCCGTTGCGCATCGAGTGCTTCGACATCTCGAACCTCCAGGGCACCGAGATCGTCGCGTCGATGGTGGTGATGGAGGACGGCCTCGCCAAGCGATCCGACTACCGGCGGTTCAAGGTGCGCCACCAGGGCGGCCAGGACGACTTCGCGGCCATGGAGGAGGTCCTGACCCGTCGCTTCCGTCGCTACCTGGAAGAGCGTGACCAGGGCGCGCGTGCCGGCAAGCGCTTCGCATACCCGCCGAACTTGCTGCTCGTCGACGGTGGTCGCGGTCAGCTCAACGTCGCGGTGCGCGTGCTGGAAGAGCTCGGCCTCGAGGAGATCGCGGTGGCGTCCCTCGCCAAGCGGTTCGAGGAGGTCTACGTGCCCGACCGCGCAGAGCCGATCCGCATCGCCCGCGACTCGGAGGCCCTCTTCTTGCTGCAGCAGGTTCGCGACGAGGCGCACCGGTTCGCCATCACCTATCACCGCAAGCTGCGTGAGCGCTCGGCCACGAAGTCGATCCTCGACGACGTGCCCGGGCTCGGACCGACGCGTCGCACCCGCCTCCTGCGGGAGTTCGGGTCGGTGAAGCGACTGCGCGAGCTCGAGGAAGCGGACCTGCTCGCGCTGGGGTGGCTGCCCGATGCGGTCGGGCGGGCCGTGTACGAGAGGCTGCACTCGTGAGCGCGTCCACCCAGCAGGACCTGACCATCATCACCGGCATGTCGGGCGCCGGGCGGTCGTCGGCGAGCGACGTGCTCGAGGATCTCGGGTTCTTCGTGATCGACAACCTCCCGCCGGAGCTGATCCCGAAGGTGGCGGAGCTCGCCCGGAGCGACGGCGGACCCAACCGCTTCGCGTTCGTGGTCGACGTTCGCTCGGGCGTGTTCATCGGCGACCTCGAGGCCGCGCTCGCCGAGCTGCGCGAGAGCGGCGCCCGCACGCGCATCCTCTTCCTCGACGCGAGCGACGCCGCACTCCTGCGCCGCTTCGAGGCGTCGCGCCGACTCCACCCGCTCGCCGACGCCGACCGGGTGTCGGACGGCATCGCGCGGGAGCGCACGCTGCTCGAGGAGCTCAAGGGCCAGGCCGACGTCATCCTCGACACCAGCGACCTGAACGTGCACCAGCTGCGTGACCGCCTGCGCGAGCTCTTCGGCCCGGACGTCCCCGGCAGCGGTGAGCTCCAGACCACGCTCGTCTCGTTCGGCTACAAGCACGGGGTGCCGGTCGACGTCGACCTGCTGTTCGATTGTCGCTTCCTCCCGAACCCACACTGGGTCGATCGGTTGCGGCCGCTGCCCGGCACCGACGCCAAGGTGCGGCGCTACGTGCTCCAGCAGCCGGAGGCGGGGGCGTTCCTCGAGCAGCTCGAGCAGCTGTTCGCGCTGCTGCTCCCCGCGTACGTGCGGGAAGGGAAGTCGTACCTCTCGGTCGGCATCGGCTGCACCGGAGGCCGGCACCGCAGTGTCGTGATCGCCACCGAGCTCGCGAAGGTGATGTCGCGCCTCGGCTTCGACGCACGCGTCCACCACCGGGACCTCGACCGTGAGTAGTGGAGCAGTCGTCGCGCTCGGTGGGGGGCACGGACTGGCGGTGGTGCTGCGCGCGGTGCGGACCTACGCGGGCTCCGTGACCGGCGTGGTCAGCGTCGCCGACGACGGCGGGTCGTCGGGACGACTGCGACGCGAGCTCGGCGTCGCGCCGCCCGGCGACCTGCGCAAGGCCCTGGTCGCGCTCGCGGCTCCCGGCAACGTGTGGGCCGACGCGTTCGAGCACCGCTTCGGTGCCGGCGAGCTCGGAGGCCACTCGCTCGGGAACCTGATCCTCGCGGGCCTCGGCGACTCCCTCGGCGACTTCACACGCGCGCTCGACGAGGCCGGTCGGGTCCTCGGCGCGGTGGGTACGGTCCGGCCGGCGACCACCGAGGCGGTGGTGCT
>CAZKTS010000343.1:0-3738 GCA_964555735.1 uncultured Bifidobacteriaceae bacterium | reverse complement strand
CACCTCACGACCCTCGAAGCACTCCGCCTCCACCGCAGACGCGTAGTCCCGCAGTCCGTCGACGACCTCCGACAACGTGCTCATGCCGCCAACTCAACCACGGGGGTGTGACAGTCACCCCCCGAAACGAGCCCCTCGCGCGAAGAAACCTCACAAATCCGTTCTTGGCACGCTGCGTGTCACATGGACTGAGACAACGTGCCAAGAAGCGGCTCTAGGTCCTGACGAAGACGAAGTAGTCGGGGTCGCGGTGGGTGATCTGCCAGTCGTCGGAGGCGCGGAGGAGCTGGCTGAGGACGCGATCCCTCCCCCACACCACGACCTGGACGTCGTGGTCGTCGAGGACGCGCTCCCAGCCGACGCTGCCCGCATTCACCGTCGTGAAGTCACGGATCACCGGCAGCGGGAACATGTCGAAGCGATCGTCCATGAAGACCGGCTGCTCGGTGCCGTAGCGCATGATCACGTAGCCGGCGTCGGCGTCGTCGGTGAGCACGCGCTGGCCGAGCAGGCCCTGCGCCTCGACGGCGTCCATCGCTCGCACCGGATAGCTGTCGAGTGCGAAGTCGGGCTGGCCCGAGGCGCGCACGCCCATCGCGACGGCGACGAACAGCAACGCGGCGGCGAAGAACCACCCCAGCCGGAGCGCGGGTTCCGGCTCCTTCTCCCCCTCGGGACGATCGACGGCGACGGCGCGCGCGGCGACGGGCAGGCACACCAGTGGCGCGAGGACGATGTTGCGCAGCGCCCAGAAGCCCAGCAGCAGGAACGGGACGGTGACCACGAGGTCGCGCACCGTCACCCGTCGACGGGCCTTGGCGACGATGACGAGGAACACCGCGACCCAGAGCGCGAACGCGAGGCCGCGCACGGAGTGGAAGTCGGGCGACGACCACTCGATGACGCCCTTGAGGGCCTCGCCCCGGCGCATGAGGTCGAGCGGGAACGTCACCAGCGCGGCGCCGTACGGGTTCAGGAAGCACACACCGAAGGCGATGACGCTGCCGATCACCAAGGTGCGCTCCCGCGACCCTGCGACCCACGGCCGGTTGCCCTCGAGCCAGCGCCCGAGCACGTGCAGCCCGAGGAACGCGAAGCCGAGCGCGAACGAGCCGTGGACGTTGGCCCAGCACCAGAAGAGGATCGGCAGGCTGACGAGCGGGTGCCGTCCGACGAGCGAGTCGGGTACCTCGACGACCCACAGCAGCACCACGAAGAACAGGACACCGAGCAGCAGCGGCCGCTCGGACCAGAGCGTGTACAGCGCGGCAAGCGAGGCGATGGCCAACCCCGCGGCGCGCATCCGCTCCCGGGTCAGCCGCAGCGCGAGCCGGAACACGAGGACGGTGATCGCCATCCCCACCAGCCCGACCAGCAACCGGATGCCGAACGGCCCCGCGAGCCGGTCGGCGCCCGCGTAGAGCACCTCGGCCAGCCACGACTGCGCAACCCAGCTCGTGCCGCGCGCCGTGTACGAGAACGGGTCGGAGTGCGGGATGCCCTGGTCGAGGATCAGGTGGCCGGTGCGCAGGTGCCAGAGGAACGAGTTGTCCGACAGGCGCTCGATGCCGACGCCCCACCCGAACACCGCGAAGACCGCGGTGAACAGCGTGTCGAGCCCCGGCGGCGACAGCCGCGGCGTTCGGCGCGGCTGCACGGGTGGGTCGGACGGTGCGCGCTCCGCCGCGTCGATGGGATCGGCACCACGGGGCGGCGCGATGGCGGCCACGGTCCCCTGCCTCAGAGCGTGGTCGACAGCGAGATCATCGCCGGCCCCAGGATGACGACGAAGATCGACGGGAAGATGCAGAACACCAGCGGGAACAGCATCTTCACCGGGAGCTTCTGCGCCTGCTGCTGCGCCCGGAGGCGGCGACGCACGCGCATCTCGTCGGCCTGCGAGCGCAGCAGCCGCGAGATCGACACACCGAACGTGTCCGCCTGGAGCATCGCGAGGATGAACGTGCGGAGCTCGGGTACGTCGGCACGCTCGTCCATCGCCTTCAGCGCGTCGGCCCGCGTCGCACCGATGCGCGTCTCCCGGAGCATTCGGCGGAACTCGTCGGACAGCGGGCCCGGCACCGCGGTGGTGGTGCGCTCGAGCGCCTGCTCGAAGCCGAGCCCCGCCTCGACCGAGATCACGAGCAGGTCGAGGATGTCGGGCAGCTGCACCGCGATCTCGTGCTGGCGCTCTTCGATCTTCCGGCTCAGGTAGACGTCCGGGAACATGAAGGACGCGGCCCAGAGGAAGATGATGATCGCGAAGGCGAACAGGCCGCTGAGGCCGAGCAGCACCAGGATCAGCGGGAGCCACACGATCCCTGACACGAGGCCGAGCAGCTTCAGCACCAGGATCTGGTCGACGTTCAGGTTGCCGGGGTTGCCCGCGAGCACCAGCTTCTTGGCCACCGCTTCTCGATAGCCCTGTGGCGTGAAGCGCTGTGCGAGGCCGGCGAGGCCTTCGAGGACCGGCGCGACGACGCGGTCCGACATCGGGGCGAGCATCTCCTGGTCGCGCACGTCCTGGATCTGGTAGCCCTCGAGTCGGCGCAGTGAGTCGCGCACCTCCGCGCGCTCGACGACGATCGACATGGTCAGGAACCCGACGAGGAGGATCGCGCCGGCGACCAGGCCAGCGATCAGCAGCGGCTCCACGTCAGACCTCGATCGCCATCATCTTGCGGAGCCAGAAGAAGCCGATGCCGGCCATCACCGCGGAGATCCCGAGGGCCATGATCCCGATCGAGCTGTCGAACAGCACCTTCATGTAGTCGGGCTGGATCATGTAGAGCACGAGCGCGAAGCCGGGCGGGAACACGCCGAGGATCCATGCGGAGAGCCGGCCCTCCGCGGTGAGCGACAAGATCTCGCGCTTCAGGCGCTCCCGGTCGGTCATCGTGTGCGCGACGGTGTCGAGCAGCTCGGCGAGGTTGCCGCCCACCTCGCGCTGGATCCGGATCGCCATCACGGCCCACATCAGGTCGACGCTGTGCATGCGGTTCGCCGACTCCTCGAGGGCATCCTCGATCGGGCGGCCGAGCCGGCTCTCGGCGAAGACCCGCTGCAGCTCTCGGCGCGACGGCTCCGACGCCTCGTCCGCGACGGCCTCCAGGCCCTGGGCGAACGAGAAGCCCGCGCGCATCGAGCCCGCGAGCAGGTTGAGCACGTCCGGCAACTGCTCCTCGAACTTGCGCAGCCGGCTCTTGCGCCGGAACTCGAGCCAGGCGAACGGGAGGATGGCCGCGACGATCACCAGGATCAGCGCGATGGGCGGAGCGAGCAGCAGCAGCCCGCCGACGAGCACGATGAACATGCCGGCCAGGTAGAAGAAGATCGCCTCCGGCGGTCGCAGCGGCAGGTCGGCCTGCTCGAGCTTGTCCTCGACCCGGTTCAGGATGCCGACGCGCTCGGCCATGCGACCGGTGAACCCAACCATCTCCTGCATGAGGCGGGTCTCGGCGAGCTGCTGGTCGCCGCGCTGGGGCGCGAGCGGATCGGGCTCGTCGGGCGGGGCATCGAGCCCGAACCCGGTCAGGCGCTTCTCCAGGCCGCTGCGGTTGTCGCCGCTGATGAGCAGCACCGCGAGCGCGAGCGCCAGGACGGCGGCAGCCATGAGCACCGCGATGACGATGCGCGTGGTCGGATCGCCGGTGTCGACCGCCAACACGGACACGAACCCGCTCATCGCCTTGCCTCGCTCTTCGCTGCGCTCATCGCCGGGCCGCCGCGCCGCGTCGG
>CAZKTS010000342.1:0-2346 GCA_964555735.1 uncultured Bifidobacteriaceae bacterium | reverse complement strand
GTGCCCGGTCATGAGGGCGGTGAGCGCCGCCGCCCACGCGCGGCCGGCGTCGGAGTCGTAGGGCAGGCCCTGGGCCATCAGCAGCGCACCGAGGTTGGCGTAGCCGAGGCCGAGCTGGCGGAAGCGCCGGCTGTTCTCGGCGATCGGCTCCGTCGGGTAGTCGGCGTTGCCGACGAGGATCTCCTGCGCGGTGAACATCACCTCGACGGTGTGGCGGTAGCCCTCGACGTCGAAGACGTCCTCGTCGTCGAGGTACTTCAGCAGGTTGATGCTGGCGAGGTTGCACGCCGAGTTGTCGAGGTGCATGTACTCCGAGCACGGGTTCGAGCCGTTGATCCGGCCGGTGTTGGGCGCGGTGTGCCAGCGGTTGATCGTGGTGTCGAACTGCATGCCGGGGTCGGCGCACTCCCACGCCGCCTCGTTGATCTGGCGCATCAGGTCGCGCGCCTTGATCGTCTTCGTGGTCTCGCCGCTGATGACGGCCTTGAGGTGCCAGTCGGCGTCGTCCTCGACCGCCTGCATGAACTCGTCGCTCACGCGCACCGAGTTGTTGGCGTTCTGGTACTGGATGGAGTGGTAGTCGCGGCCGTCGAGGTCCATGTCGAACCCGGCCTGCGCGAGCGCACGCGCCTTGCGCTCCTCGCGCGCCTTGCACCAGATGAACTCCTCGATGTCGGGGTGGTCGACGTCGAGGATCACCATCTTGGCGGCGCGGCGGGTCTTGTCGCCCGACTTGATCGTGCCGGCCGACGCGTCGGCGCCGCGCATGAAGCTCACCGGCCCGCTCGCGGTGCCGCCACCGGCCAGGCCCTCGACCGACGAGCGGATGTTGGAGAGGTTGATGCCCGAACCGGAGCCGCCCTTGAAGATGACGCCTTCCTCGCGGTACCAGTTGAGGATCCCGTCCATCGTGTCCTCGACCGCGAGGATGAAGCAGTTGTGCACGCGAAGGTTGCCCGAGAGGTACTCACCGCTCTCGGTCTGGATGTCGTAGACATCCGTCTCGCCCAGCACCTCGATCCGCTCGATCTCGAGCCGCTTCACCGCGCCGGCCCGCTGCCCAGGGACGTCGAACGACGCCTCGAGCTTCTCGGCCTTGCGGGCGTCGAGGAACCCGACCTCGTCGGCGAAGCGGCGACGGTCGCCCGCGACGCGGATGGCGAGTGACCAGCAACCCCGGCGATCGGCACGCGCGTCGGCCTTGAAGCGAACGCGGGAGTAGATGCCGAAGCGCATCAGCAGCCGCTGCACGCCTCGGACGATGCCCTCGGAGATCATGTCGAGGCCGACGGTGCAGCTCCGCTCGCGCTGGGAGACGTAGCCCTCGGCCTGGAACACGCTGCGGAGGTACGCAGCCACCACCGGCAACGGCGCGGCGTAGAGCTCCTCCGGCACCGTCATCTCGAGGCCGCGCGTCATCAGCCCCCACCGCTCGACGAACTCTCGAAGGCCGTTGCCGTACAGGCGGAGACGCCGACAGTCGAGGGTCTCGTCCTGGGTCTCGACGGAGCGCTCGTGGCGGTGGACGTCCGGGAACACCTCGTCGACGGCCCACTGCACCCAGCGGCGCTCTGCGTCGGTGACGGTCATCGCCTCAATCGTGAGCGACCGGTTCGTGCCGTCGTACTGGCCGACGAAGCCGTCGGACTGCAGCCAGCCGGCGAGCGCGGCTTCGGCCATCTCAGGTGTCGAGATCTCGCCGACGCCCCACGACTCGGCGCGGTGCCAGTCGAGCGTGTCGCCCGGACGCAGCTCACGAGCTTCGACGAACCGCCCGGACCGGTAGTCGCTCGAACGCCACACGAGGTGATCGGGCGTGACATCGAGCGTCATGCCCGCCTTGGTGTGGATGCGCAGCACCTGCTTGGTGCCGTTGTGCTTGACCGCGACGATCTTGGTGATGCCGTGTGCGTCGAAGACCTTCGCGCCGACCGCGTCGGTCTCGACGAGCTTGCCGATCGGGACGAGACCCTCCGGCGTGCTGACGAGCGCGTCGTAGGGCTGGCACGCGCTGGCCTGCTGCGGCACGCCCTCGACGCCGATGTTGAACCACACCGGGCTGTTGAAGGCCGCTCGCTGGTGCAAGAGGATGTACTTCAGCTCGTTGCGGAACGCCGCACCCTCGCGATCGTCGACGAAGTAGCCGTCGCGCACACCCCACGCGGTGATGGTGTCGGCGACGCGGTCGATGACCTGCTTGAGCGAGTGCTCGCGCTCGTCGGTGCCGAGGGTGCCGCGGAAGTACTTCTGGGCGACGATGTTGGTCGCGTTCTGCGACCACGACACCGGGAACTCGACGTCGGGCTGGAAGAAGGCGTCGGTGCCGTCCTTGTAGTTCGGGATGCG
>CAZKTS010000341.1:0-5720 GCA_964555735.1 uncultured Bifidobacteriaceae bacterium | reverse complement strand
GCCAAGGCTCCAGCGCCTGCTCCGGTCTACGGAGCCGGCTGAGCCCCCGTTGACGGCGCCGGCTGAGCGGCGACCCGCGCCCGGAGCTCGTACTTCAGCACCTTCCCGCTCGCGTTGAGCGGGAGCTCGTCGACGACCTCGACGCGGCGCGGCACCTTGAAGTTGGCCATGTGCTCGCGTGACCACGCGACGACCTCGGCGGGGTCGACGCTCGCGCCGCGCGCGGGCACCACGAACGCCACGCCCACCTCACCGAGGCGGTCGTCGGTCGTGGCCACGACCGCGACCGGTCCGATGCCGGGGTGCCCGAGGAGCCGCGACTCGATCTCGGCGGGGTAGGCGTTGAAGCCGCCGACGATGAACATGTCCTTCTTGCGGTCGGTGACCTTCACGTAGCCGCGCTCGTCGATCACGCCGATGTCGCCGGTGTGCAGCCAGCCGTCGGCGTCGATCGTCGCCGCGGTGGCGTCCGGGTCGTCCCAATAGCCCCGCATGACGTTGTAGCCCCGCACGAGGATCTCGCCAGGCTCGCCCACCGGCACCGCCTGGCCGTCGTCGTCGACGGCGCGGACCTCGGTGTCGGCCACGGCCTGGCCCGCCCACTCGGCGGCGGTCTCGGGGTCGTCGTCGTGACGGCTGACCGAGACGACTGCGCTCGTCTCCGTGAGCCCGTAGCCGGTGAGCACGGTGTCGAAGCTCATCTCGTCGCGCAGCCGACGGATCAGGCTCGCCGGGACCGACGCCGAGCCGGTGATCGTGAGCCGGAGTGACGAGAGGTCCCGCGCGTCGCGGTCGGGCGCGTCGAGCACGTCCTGGAGCAGCGTCGGCGGACCCGGGAGCACGGTGATCCGCTCGCGTTCCACGGTGTCGAGCACCGTGTCGAGGTCGAAGACCGCGAGCGGGTACACGGTCGCGCCGCGCATGATCGCGGACAGCCAGCCGGCCTTGTACCCGAAGCTGTGGAAGAACGGGTTGACCACGAGGTAGCGGTCACCCGCCCGCAAGCCGAGCGCGCGCGTGTAGACGTCGAACACCCGCAGGTTCTGCCCGTGGGTGGTCATCGCGCCCTTCGGTCGGCCGGTGGTGCCCGAGGTGAAGAGGATGTCGGCGACGTCGTCGGGCCCGACGGCCGCGAGACGAGCTTTCGCCGTCTCCGCCGCGACCTCCTCGGCCCGAGCCAGATGCTCCGACCACGGCGTCGCGCCGTCGGACGCAACGTCGTCGAGCACCACCACGTGCTCCAGCGCGGGCAGCACCTGTTCGGCGCGTCGGAGCATGGCGGGGTAGTCGGCGCCGAGGAAGTCGCCGACGGTGACGAGCGCTCTGGCGCCGCTGCGACCGAGCACCCAGGCGGTCTCGTCGCCCTTGAAGCGCGTGCTGATCGGCACGATGATCCCGCCCGCGGCCTGCACGCCCAGCGCGGCGACGATCCAATCGGCGCGGTTCGGGGCCCAGATGCCGACGCGATCACCGGGCTCGATGCCGATCGCGAGGAATGCACGCGCCGCGCGCCGCATCGCCGCGGCCACGTCGACGAAGGTGAGTCGCGTCGGCCCGTCGACGATCGCGGGTGCATCACCGAAGGACACCGCCGACGCGTCGACGAGGCGCGGGATGCTCGACCAGTCGAGGTCGCCGCGCCCCGTCGAGTGTGCTGCGTCGTCCACTCCTACCGACGCTACGCGAGCTCGGGCAGCACGTGTTCGCCGAGCAGGCGGATCGACTCGAGCACCCGGTCCTGGGGCAGGTCCTTCGGGTTCACGTGGCACAGCAGG
This sequence comes from uncultured Bifidobacteriaceae bacterium, assembly GCA_964555735.1. Taxonomy (GTDB): domain Bacteria; phylum Actinomycetota; class Acidimicrobiia; order IMCC26256; family PALSA-555; genus CAZKTS01. Next base: position 3,945 of record CAZKTS010000341.1, on the reverse strand, counting down.
ATGTCGCAGCCGGCCTCGCGGTACCCGGTGGCGAGCTTGATGCACTGCTCCGGGTCGCCGATGACCACCGCGCCGATGTCCACGAGGAGCTCGAGGGTGAGGTCGTTGAAGTCGACGTCGAGGAGCGCCTTCAGGTGCTCGTACGTGCCGAAGTCCTTGCCCTCCATCCATGACGCGAGGGTCGCGAACTGCTTGAAGCTGTTCTCGACGTACCAGAGGAACGCCGCCTCGGCTTCCTCGTACGCGCGCTCGGTGGACTCCGCGCAGTAGACCATCGTGTACGCCGCAACGCGGTCGTTCAGCGCGGCGGTGATCGGCTGCGCGACCTTCAGCCCGTCCTTGTAGAGCTGGATCCGCTCGGCCAGGCTGTCGATCGAGTGCGCGACCGTGAACGAGAGCAGGCCGAGCCCGTGCTCACCGACGGTCTTGTGGCCTTCGGTGCTGGTCGTCGCCATCCACACCGGCGGGTGCGGCTGCTGGAACGGCTTCGGCACCACGCGCCGCTTCGGGATGTCGAAGTGCTTGCCGTGCCACTCGAGCTCGTCGTCGGTCCACGCGTGCACGACCACCTGGAGCGCCTCGTCGTAGAGCTCGCGGGTCTGGTGCGGGTCGATGCCGAAGCCCTCGATCTCGGTGCGGGTCGCCGAGCGCCCGGTGCCGAACTCGAACCGTCCTTCGCAGAGGAGGTCGAGCACCGCCGCCTGCTCCGCCACTCGCACCGGGTGGTTGTACGGGAACGGCAGGAGCTTCACCGCGTGGCCGAAGCGGAGCTTCGTGGTGCGGCCGGCGAGGTACGCGTAGAGCACCTCGGGTGCCGAGCAGTGCGAGAACTCCTCGGTGAAGTGGTGCTCGACCGTCCAGAAGGAGTCGTACCCGAGCTCCTCGGCGAGCAGGGCCTGGTCCACGGTGTCCCGGTAGGCCTGGAGGTCGCTGGACGGCGTCCAGGGCCTCGGCACCGTGATCTCCGAGAACAGACCGAACTTCATCGACTCAGCCACGCTGACCCCCCGATCAGGCGCTCTAGCAAGCGCTTGGTTGAGGCGATACAGTCGCACCGAGCCGGGCGGCCGTCAAGGCCTTCCGAGGGGGGAGCACGACGAACGATGCGACGGAGGGGAGCCGGGCGCCTTCGGGCCCGCGCGACGTCAGCGGAGCTGCGCCACCCCGCGGTCGACGACCGCCGCGCCGTCGCGACCGACGACCCGGAATCGCACGCCGGCGTCGTCCTCGCGCCAGAGCTCCGTGGTCAGCCGGTCGCCGTGGTAGGCCGGCGCGGCGAAGCGCCCGCCGATGCGCTCCACCCGCGCGGGGTCGCCGGCGCAGATGGCGTCGACCACGGCGCGGCACGCGATGCCGAGCGAGTTCTGGCCGGTGAGGATCGGGCCGTCGAACCCCGCTCGACGCGCGAAGTCGGGATCGACGTGTACCGGGTTGGTGTCGTTCCCCGCGTGCCGGTAGAGCGCGGTCTGCATCGTCGGCAGCACGGTCTCGACCCGCTGGTCCGGCTCGCGCTCGGGCAACGGCACGAAGGCACTCGGCGGGGATGGTGGGCCCCCGAAGCCGCCCTCGCCGCGGACGAACAGCCCGACGTTCGACGTGAACATCGCGTCGCGCGCGCCGACCGCCGTGGCGACCTGCTCGAGCACCACGAGCGCGCCCGAGCCCTTGTCGTGGATCCCCGCCACGCGCACGCGGATGTCGACCTCGCCCGCCGGCTCGAACGGCTCGTGCACGGCGAGCAGCTGCTCGCCGAGCAGCGCGCGTTCGAGCGGGAAGTCGCCCGTCCCGAAGCACGGGTCGGGCCAGTCGGCCGCCGCGGCGGCGACCGCCGCGAACGCGAAGGTCGGGAGCACCTGCTGGGGCACGCCGGTGTTGCCTTCGGTCGTGTACGCCACGTCGTCGACGCGGGCACCGACGGCCAGTGCGTAGAGGCTGCAGTCGCGGGGGCGCCATGAGAACCGAATCGGTTCCGACTCCGCGCCCACCCGCTCGAGGTGCATCGCCACGCGTCAGAGCAGAGCAGCCGACGGCGAACGACGCAACTCTGTGGGACCTCATCGCGCAGCGCGCGCGCCTCACGCCCGATCTCTACGCGGTGCTCGACGACGGTGATGGTGCCATGACGTTCGCGGAGCTGCACGACCGGGCTGAGCGCGTTGCCGCAGGGCTCGCGGCGATGGGCATCGACGCGACCTCGCGCGTGTCCTGGCAGCTGCCGACGTGGATCGAGTCGTTCGTGCTGGTCGCCGCGCTCAGCCGCCTGGGCGCGCTCCAGAACCCGCTGTTGCCGATCTACCGCGAGCGCGAGGTTCGCTTCATCACGCGCGAGGTCGCACCGGACCTCTTGGTGACGCCGAGCACCTGGCGCGACTTCGACTACGCCGCGCTCGCGAGCCGGATCGTGGCCGAGGAAGGGCTCGACTGCCGGACGCTCGTGTGCGACCGGTCGCTCCCGGACGGGGATCCCGCGAGCCTCCCGCCGCCGCCGACGGATCCCCACGCGGTGCGGTGGGTCTTCTACACGTCGGGCACGACCGCCGACCCGAAGGGTGCGCTGCACTCGGACGCCACCATCGCCGCGGGCGCCGAGGGCATCGCCCGGGCGTTCGCGTTCGACGAGTCCGACCGCTATCCCGTGGTCTTCCCGTTCACCCACATCGGCGGGGTCGGCATGCTCGTCGTGCAGCTCCTCACCGGCGCGGGCGCCATCGCGGTCGAGCGCTTCGACCCCGAGGTGAGCCCGCCGTTGCTCGGCGAGCGGGGCCTCACGATCGCGGCGGGGGGCACGCCCCTCGCGCTGCTGTACCTCCAGTACCAGCGCGCGCACGCCGAGCGATGGGTGTTCCCGAAGGTGCGGGCCGCGATGACGGGCGCGGCACCCAAGCCGCCGGGACTGCACGCCGAGCTGCGCAACGAGCTCGGCGGCATCGGCGCGGTCTCGGTGTACGGACTCACCGAAGCACCGTTCCTCGTGTGCGGGTCGGTGCGAGATCCCGACGAGAAGCTCGCGACGACCGAGGGTCGGCCGGTGCCGGGCGTCGAGCTCCGCGTCGTCGACGAGCAGGGGAGGGTGTGCGGACCGGGCGAGACCGGCGAGATCCGCGCGCGTGGGGTCGTGCTGTTCCGCGGCTACCTGAACGGCGAGCGCGACGCCGCCGCCTTCGACGACGACGGCTGGTTCCGCACCGGCGATCTCGGATCCCTCGACGACGATGGCTACGTCACCGTGTCGGGCCGACTCAAGGACGTGATCATCCGGCGCGGCGAGAACATCTCTGCGACCGAGGTCGAGGGCGTGCTCTACGACCACCCGAAGGTCGCCGACGTCGTGGTGGTGGGCGTCCCGGACCCGCTGCTCGGCGAGCGCGCCGTCGCCGTCGTGATCCCGCGCTCGGCGGACGATCTGCCCACCCTCGCCGAGCTGACCGCGGCGTGCGACGCTGCGGGGCTCGCGAAGCAGAAGTGGCCGGAGCAGCTCGAGGTCGTCGACGACTTCCCGCGGAACGCGAGCGGCAAGCCGTTGAAGCACGAGCTGCGCTCGAACTTGGTGAGGTGCGACTGATGGACATCTCGTGCAGCGTCACGCCCGGGCCGGACTCCGTCGAGATGGCCCGGCTCGCCGAGTCGCTCGGGTACCGCCGGATCTGGCTCCACGACTCGCCCGCGCTCTACCGCGACGTCTGGATGACGCTCGCGCTCGTCGTGGAGCACTGCGACGAGATCGACGTCGGCGTCGGCGTCACCGTGCCCGGGCTCCGGCACCCGCTCGTGACCGCGTCCGCGACGGCCACGCTCGAAGCGCTCGCGCCGGGCCGGGTCGCGCTCGCGGTCGGGACCGGCTTCACCGCGCGCTGCATGCTCGGCCAGCGTCCCGCCACCTGGCGCGAGGTCTCGTCGTTCGCCGAGCAGGTGCGCGGCCTGCTGCGCGGCGACGCGGTCGAGATC
>CAZKTS010000340.1:0-2459 GCA_964555735.1 uncultured Bifidobacteriaceae bacterium | reverse complement strand
GGACTCCGGTGCGCGCTTCGTCGAGGTCCCGGTGCACCACTATCCCCGCACGCACGGGCAGTCCCAGTTCTTCAACTTCGCCAGCGTGGCGCGCTCGCTCCGCGACCTCGCGGCGCTCTGGTTCCGGCTCGTGGTCTTCCGTCGGGGCGAGGGCGCGTCGCCGGCCGACGCGACCACGCCGGCGCCGTCAGGGGCGCGAGGCGAGGACGATCACGGAGCTGCCGAACGGCACCGCACCTCGTCGTAGTCGTCGCGCCTCGAGCGACGCGAGCGGCGCGAACACCCGATCGAGCGACCGACGCTCGACGTCGGAGTCCGTGGCCCCGGCCGGACGGTTCCGGACCCGGTCGGTGAGCGCGAGCGCGGCGGCGGGCGGTGCGAGGAACGAGTACGCGTACGTGGTCCGCTCGACCCGGAGCCCGGCTCGCACCGCGAGCGACGCGAGCCCGCTGCGGCGATAGCGATGGAGGCTGTGCACGGTCTTGTCGTGCTCGCGGCGCAGGGAGGGGAACGCGGGCTCGAAGAGCAAGAGCGCGCCGCCGGGCTTGACCACGCGTGCGAGCTCGCGAACCGCGGCCGCGTCGTCGGGGACGCAGGTGACCACGGTGATCTCGAGCACCGCGTCGAACGTCGCGTCCGGGAAGGGGAGATGGGTGATCGACGCCTGCGCCGGCGCGAGCTCGGGCCGGCGGTCCCGTACGAACGCGAGGCCTTCCGCGGCGAGGTCGACTCCGATGGCCGTGCCGTGGCGGGCGAGCCACGCCCCGTTGCCGCCGGGTCCGCACCCCGCGTCCAGGAACGTGCCGCCGTCTCGCAGCCACGGGCCGAGCAGCGCCTCGCACGTGGCACGCGTCGAGCGATACCACCAGTGCTCGTCCTCCGCGTCCGCGATGCGCTGGTACTCCTCTGTTTCCACTTCTCCGCTCTCGGCGCTTCGCGCCGGGCCGCTCGGGCCCCGGCTCGGGGGCGGCAGGATACCTACCGCCCTGATCCTCGCCTCTGGTCCCTTACCGGGCGATTCGGAAGAGTGGATTACCTGGCGATGCGGAAGGCGTCGACGGTGAGGTCGGTGGTGGCCGAGGCCTGGACGCCGACCGCGCCGCCGCGGCAGGGCGTGCGGCCCAGGGCGACGGACGCCCGGCTGAGGCCGGGGACCGAGAGCACGAGCTCGCCGTCCACGGTGACCGTGAGGTGGTCGCCGTGCACGACGACCTGCACGGCGCGCCGACCGTAGAGGTGCGTCGGGTCGGCGACCGGCGCGTGGGCGAGCGGGCGCCAGTGCTGGCGGCCGCCTTCCCACTGGCGGAGCAGGTACCCGCCGCCGGCGGCGACGGTGTCGATGTCGAACGAGTAGCCGTCGAGGCGCTCGGCGCTGTCGGTCGCGGCACGGAACACGATGCCGAAGCCGGTGCCCGCGGTGAAGTCGACGGTGGCGTCGATCGTGAAGTCGCCCGGCGCGTCGATGTCGGCCAGTGCCCACCGGGCGTCTGCACGACGGATGGCAAGTGCGCCGTCGTCGGCGGCCGCGGTCGCCGGCGCCATGCCGCCGACGCGCCAGTTCGCGCCGACCTGCTCGAAGCGCGGTGGTGCCGCCGCGACGGTCGGCGTCGCGACCGGGGCGTCCTGTGCACTCCACGAGATGGGTGCGACGTCGTCGAGGGGGTCCGGGGCGACGTCGATGCCGAGGTCCAACACCGGCGGCTCGTCGCCGAGGACGACGTCGAGGGGTTCGTCGATCTCGGGCTCGGGCGTGATGGTCGGCGGGGCAGCCGCGTTGCTCACCATCTCGTCGATGACCGCGTCGAGCGCGGGGTCGAGCAGGTCGGCATCCGGATCGAGCACGCTCGACTCCGCGAGGAGCGGCGTGTCGCTGACGTACCCGTCCCGCTCGTCGGCCTCGGCGTCGGTCTCGGGGTCGGTGGCGACGTCCTGGACCGGCAGCTCGACGATCGCGGTGGCGTCGTGGTGGCCGTTCCCGTTGGTGGTGGCGCCGTTGCCGTTCGACCCGAAGCCGAACGGGTCGTCCGGTGCCACGTAGCCCTCGAGCGGCGGCAGCGTCGGCGCAGGCGGAGCGAACGGATCCGCGGGCGACGGCGGTGCATCGGGCACGCCGTGGTCGACCACGAGCCCGTCGGGCAGGGGACGGTCGGCGCCCCATCCGGCCAGCGGGGTGATCGTGGGCGTGCCGGCGGCGAACGGTGAGGGATCCGGCGGGACGGGCGCGCCGAGCGGAGGCTCGGTCGCCGTCATCGGCGCGGGCGCCACCGGCGCGTCGAGCGTCGCGAAGGGCTCCGTGAGCGGGGGCACGAGGGCCGGATCGGCCGGGGCCGGCCCCGCGGCTACGGGTGCCGACGAGGGCGGCGGCGCGAACGGGTCGGCCGGCAGGATGTCGAACGACTCCGGCGCGAGCGGCGCGTCCGGGACGAGCGGCGGCGGCGGCGCGAAGGGGTCCTCGGCGC
>CAZKTS010000339.1:0-9443 GCA_964555735.1 uncultured Bifidobacteriaceae bacterium | reverse complement strand
CCACTTCAGCGACTTGTAGCCGTACATCGGCGCGACGTAGAGCCGTACCGGCCCGCCGTGCGCGCTCGAGATCGGCTCGCCCTCGAGCTCATAGGCGACCATGACGTCGCCGCGGCGAGCCTGCTCGAGCGTGAGGCTCTCGGTGTAGGCGCCGTCGAAGCTGACGAAGCGGATCGCCCGCGCGCCGTCTTGCACGCCGGCACGGTCGAGGAGGTCGGCGAGGCGCACGCCGCGCCACGCGACGTCGGGCACCCGCCAGCCGGTGACGCACTGGAAGTCGCGCGTGAGGGCGAGCGGACGCATCGCGAGCAGGTCGTCGAAGTCGAGGTCGAGCGGCTCGTCGACCAGGCCCCGCACGTGGAGGTGGTACTCGGCCGGGCTCTCGCTCGGGAGGTCGGCGGTGACGCTGTAGATGCGGAAGCGCCCGATGGGGAGGAGGGAGAGCAGCCCGGTGGGGTCCTTGGCGAGGACCGGGCCGACCGACGACTCGAGCCAGCCCTGGATGGTCGAGCCGGCGAGGATGCCGAGGGCGCCGGCGCCGAGGACGCCGAGGAACACCCGGCGCCCGATGGGTGCGCCCCGAGCCTCGGTGGCGGCGCCGACGACCGCGTCGGTGCGATCCCCGTCCGCCGGCTGCCGCACGTCGTCGTCCACCACCACGTCCAAGAGTACGACCCCGTTCTTGGCACGTTGCCTCAGTCCATATGACACCCAACGTGCCGAGAACAGGCTCTCGGGGTCGCGCGTTGCGTTCCGGGCGGCGCGGTGTCCGCAGGCCCATGTCCGAACGAATCCTCGCGACGACGGCCCGCGCCCAGCACGGGCTCATCACCCTCGACCAGGCCATCGCCGCTGGGCTCGACCATCAGGCGGTGCACTGGCGCGTCGAGCGCGGACGCTGGGAGCGCGTCCATCGCGGCGTGTATCGCGTGGCCGGACTGCCGGAGTCGTACGCCCAACGCGTGCTCGCAGCGTGCCTGGCCATCGGCCCTGAAGCCGCGGCCTCGCACCGCAGCGCCGCAGTTCTGCACGACCTCCTGCGCTACCGCGAGCCTCCCGTCGAGGTGTCCACCAACCGGCTGCGTTCGCCCGAGCTCGACGGCGTGGTCGTCCACCGGCTCGCCGACCACCACTCCACGTGGGTCACGGAGGTCGACGGCATCCCGGTCACCGACGTCGCCCGCACGATCGTCGATCTCGGCGCCGTCGCCAAGATCGGGACCGTCGAGGCCGCGCTCGACCGCGCCGTCGGGCTCCGCCGGGTGGTGCTGCGCGACGTCCGTCGGGCGATGGTGGCGGTCGCCCGCCGCGGCCGCCGTGGCGTCCGGACCGCCCGCGTGCTGCTCGACGCCCGTGGCGCGGCCGACGTCCCCGCCGGCGTGTTCGAGGCGCGCATGGCGTCGCTGCTGAGGCGACACGGCCTTCCTGCGCCGAGCACGGAGCACGTGGTCGTCGACGAGCACGGCGGATTCGTGGCCGTCGTCGACTTCGCGTTCGTCGACGAGCGGGTTGCCGTCGAGGTCGACGGCTACGAGCCGCATTCGTCGCTGCAGGGCTTCAAGCGCGGTCACCAGCGGGACCGGCTCCTGCACGACGCAGGCTGGGAGCCGCTCCACTTCACGTGGGACGAGGTCGAGCGCGAAGCGCAGTCCGTCGCGGACGAGATCCGCGCCGCGCTCCGCCGTCGGCAGGAGCGCGTCGCCTAGACCCCGAAACTTGGCACGTTGGGTGTCACCTGGACTGAGTCAACGTGCCAAGAACCGGCCCTGGCTCTTGACCTTGTCTCTTGACCTTGTCTCTTGATCGTGACCTCGACCCCGCGCCTCAACCGGCTTGGTTGGCGACGGCGGCGGCCGCGGCGGCGATGGCGGCGGGGTCGCCGAGGTCGCGCCAGCCGCGGGGGCGGAACGCGTCGTCGAGGTCGTAGACGCGGGGGACGCCGGTGGGGATGTTGAGCTCGAGCACCTCGTCCTCGGTCAGACCGTCGAGGTGCATCACCAGCCCGCGCAGCGAGTTGCCGTGCGCGGCCACGAGCACCGTCCGGCCCGCACCGAGGTCCGGGACGATGCCGTCGTACCAGTACGGCAGCATGCGCGCGACGACGTCCTCGAGGCACTCGGCCACCGGCAGCAGCTCGTCGGGCAGGTCGGCGTAGCGCGGGTCGGCGCGCTGCTCGGCCTGCGCCGCCTCGTCGAGCGGTGGCGGCGGCGTCGAGTAGGAGCGCCGCCACACCTTCACCTGGTCCGGGCCGTACCGGTCCGACGTCTCCTTCTTGTCGAGGCCCTGGAGCGCGCCGTAGTGCCGCTCGTTCAGGCGCCACGAGCGCCGCACCGGGATCCACGAGCGATCGAGCTCCCGCAGGGCGAGCTCGGCGGTCCGGATCGCCCGTACCTGGCGCGACGTGTGCAGCACGTCCGGTGCGATCCCCTCGGCGCGCAGCACCTGCCCGGCGGCGACGGCCTCGGCCTCGCCCTGGGGGCTGAGGTCGACGTCGACCCACCCCGTGAAGCGGTTGGCGAGGTTCCACTCGCTCTGACCGTGACGGAGCAGCACCAGCTGCGGCATGACCGGAGGCTAGCGGCGCGGTGGTCGCACCGACCTACTCGTTGCCCGCGGCCTTCTTCTTCGCCTTGGTGGTCGGCGTGGTCGGCGCGGTCGTCGTCGTGGTCGACGACTGCCACGACGTGAGGTCGAACGTCTTGCCCATCGCCGCGAGCACCGCGGTGGCGATGCGATCGCCGCCCTCGCGCGTGAAGTGGATGCCGTCGCCGGCCCGCACCTGCACCACCGTGCCGTCGGCGTTGGCGAGGTAGTCGGCGTAGCCGCCGTCGGGACCGGACAGCACCGGCACGGTGTCGACGAACACGACCTTCCCGGGCCGCTTCGCGGCTTCGCTCTTCACGATGTCGTTGATCAGCGTGTAGCCCTCGATGCGCGCGCCGTTGCGCACGAGCGGGATGCCCACCCAGAACAGCGTGCGGTCGCCGCTGCCGGTGACGAGGTCCATGAGCCCGCCGACCCGGCGGCGGTACTCCTCTTGCCAGTCCGGGTAGCCGAAGGCCTGCCCGCCGCCGTCGCCGGTGAGCGACTGGTCGTCGTTCGACCCGATGGTCAGGACCACCGAGTCCGGGTTCTTCGAGCTGATCACCTCTTGGAGATAGGCGGGCCAGTTGAAGACCTCGGGTCGGGCGAGCCCGGTCGCGACGTGGCCGTCGACGGCGTCGGTGATGCCGATGACGTTCGTGCCGATCGCCTGGTTGATGACCGACTCGCCCGGCGTGATCGCGAGCGAGTCGCCGCCCACCCACAGGCGCATCTGGTTCGTCGGCGAGAAGGCGCGCTTGGGCGGCAGCGTCGTGGGCGTGGTCGGGTCGTCGTCGGGCAGCGTCGGGCTCGGCAGTGTGAAGTCGACGTCGTCCTGACCGCTGCGGCCGATGATCTCCTGGAGCCCCTCGCGCGGGCGGTCGAGGAGCAGGGCGTGGCTGACGTCGAACAGTGGGTCGGCGAAGAACGTCGCGACGTCCCGGTGCCAGCCGACGTCCTGGCCGAGCGCGGTCTTGCGGATGCCGGGCGCGTTGAGCAGCGCGCCGATCAGGAAGCACACCAGCCCGATCACCCAGACGCGTCCGACGGGCATGAGGCGGCGGGGCGGATCGCCGGTCTCGTGCACCTGGCGCTGGCGCTGCGCGCGCGTCGGGTGGTCGGCCGCGTCGCGGCCGGCCCTGGTGGTCACCTCCTCGGGTGTCGGGTTGGTGGTTGCCATGCTCGGTTCCTCGGGGACCGGGAGCTCAGAACTTGAAGTAGATGAAGGGGGCCACGCCGGCCGGGCCCATCGTGTTGGTCACCAGGAGCGCGACGCCGAGCACCGCGCCCTGCGCCATCGGCGCGAGGCGCGAGAACCGGGCCATGGCCCGCCCCATGACGTCGCGCGGGATGTACTGCTCACCCATGCCCGCCGCGATGGCGAGCAACACCCCCACGGTGACGAGCGGCGCGGGGTCGAGCCAGCTCGAGAAGTCGACGATCCGGCCGAGGACGTCCCACGCGTTCGAGAACGACTCCGCACGGAAGAACACCCACGCGAGGCAGACGATGTTGAACGTGATGATGCGGCTGACGACGCGTCGCCGCAGCGTGTCGACCGGGTCGGGCAGCCCGAGTCGCTCGCGTCGCGTCCGCCGCGCGTGCTCGACGCACAAGAAGAACCCGTGGATCGCGCCCCACACGACGAACGTCCACGCCGCGCCGTGCCACAGCCCGCCGAGCACCATGGTGATCATCAGGTTGCGGTAGGTCGCGAAGCTGGATCCGCGGTTCCCGCCGAGCGGGATGTAGAGGTAGTCGCGCAGCCAGCGCGACAGCGTCATGTGCCACCGCCGCCAGAAGTCCTGGATCGACGTCGACGCGTACGGGCTGTCGAAGTTCTGGGGGAACCGGAAGCCGAGCAGCAGCGCGAGTCCGATCGCCATGTCCGTGTAGCCGCTGAAGTCGGCGTAGATCTGCACCGCGTACGCGTAGACCGCGATCAGGACGGTGAAGCCGGAGTAGCGGTTGGGCGACGCGAACACCTGGTCGACGATCTCCGTCGCCAAGACGTTGGCGATCACCACCTTCTTGAACAGACCGATGAAGATCAGGAAGAAGGCGCGGCTCGAGTCGATCTTCCGGGGGTCGTGCCGCTCCTTGAGCTGCGGCATGAACTCGGCGGCCCGCACGATCGGTCCGGCGACGATGTGCGGGAAGAACGAGAGGTAGACGGCGAAGTCGATGAGCCGTCCGGGCTGGTACGTGCGCCGGTACGTGTCGATGACGTAGCTGAGGGCCTGGAAGGTGAAGAACGAGATCCCGACGGGCAGCGTGATCGCCACGATCTCCGGCGAGATGCCGATGCCCAGCTGGTCGAGCGTGTTCGTCGCCGACGTGACGAAGAAGTCGTAGTACTTGAAGTAGCCGAGGACGCCGAGGTTGACGACGACCGCGGCGGTCAGCCAGAGGCGCCGGTGCCGCTCGACGTCGGCCGCGTGGATGCGTGTGGCGAAGAACTGGTTGGCGACCGTCGAGGCGGCGATGAGGAGGACGAACCGCCAGTCCCAGTAGCCGTAGAAGAAATACGACGCCGCGAGCATGAACAGCTTCCAGCGGCGTCGGCGCGGCATCAACAGCCACGACACCGGAAGCACGATCATGAAGAAGATCGCGAAGGTGACGGTGGGAAAGAGCATGGGGCCCGGTCAGTCTCGCGCGGCCCTCCCCGGAGAACGGGCTCGTCGCCTTCGCGGCATTTGCGCCCGCCCCGGGTCCCGGAGCGAGGAGCGGGGCGGGCGCGTCGCCGGCGTCAGCGGATCGCGTAGACCATCGTCACCCGCACCGAGAGCGCCTGCGAGCCGGGCTCCACCGGGGGCGCGGCGTCGGCGGCCGACTCCGACGCGGCGCGGGGTGCGGCGTCCACCACCGGGCCCTGCGGCGTCGAGTCCTCGGTCAGCGTGAGCAGGTCGCCGAGCTGCACGTCGGCCGCCGCGGCGAGCTGCTCCGCCTGCGCGCGCGCCCGCTTCACCGCGGTCGTGCGGGCCTGGGTCACCAGCTCGGTGTTGTCGTCGAAGGAGAAGGAGAGGCCGCTCACGACGATGTCGTTGCCGGCGACGCTGGTGGCCGCGTCGACGACCTTGCCCACCTTGTCGAGCGCCTTGATGCGCGCCTCGACGGTGTTGCTCACGGAGTAGGCGATGACGTTCTCGCCCTCGTCGTCGTAGACCGGCGACACGTAGAGGCTGCTCGTCTGGATGTCCTGCTCGTCGACCCCCGCCTCGCGAAGCACGTCGATCACCTTCGCGGCGCGCTCGCTGTTGCGCAGGAGCGCCTCACCGGCCGAGCTCTCGCGCGACGACACGCCGATGGTGAGCTCCATGACGTCGGGGATGCCCCGGACGTCACCGGTCGCCGACACGGTGATCGTGCGCGGCTCCTCGGTGCTGGTCGTCGGCGGGTCGTCGTCGGTCTGGCCCGCGGTGCGGGCCCCGGCCGGCACGGCCACGAGGGCCACGGCGACGATGCCGAGGATCAGTGCCGCGGTGAGGCGGCGGGCTCCGGTGAGGTGGTGGCGCATCGGTCTGCTCCCGTCGTGGGGTTGCGTGGAACCCCTTGGACGGTGGCGACGGCGCCTCCGGTTCCCGGCGCTACTCGGGGCCGGCGGGCGGGGCGTGACCGGCGGCGGCGGCCTCGGTGAGGAAGCGACCGAGGACCTCCTCGGCCTCCTTCTCGTTGTAGACGTCCTCCTCGAGCGACCACAGGCCGTCGCCCGCGTACTCGAGGATGGTGACGACCGCGAACTTGTACTCGCCCTTCATCCCCGGCAGCGGGTCGAACACGTTCCAGCAGTACATGATCACGCGGTCACCGTCGATGACGTACCAGTCGTGCGGGAAGCTCATCCCCGACACCGACCCCATCGTTGCGACGATCCACTCGCGGATGGCCTCGCGACCCTGGAACGTGCCCATGGCGTGCTCGATGTAGCGCGCGTCCTCCGTGAACTGGTCGGCCCACGCGCTCCAGTCGTTGGCCTCGCCGCGCTCGACGTACTTCTTGAACTCCGCTTCGACCTCTTCGCGCGAGTGCGCCATTGGTTCCCCCGTCCGGATGGGGCGGTGTGCCGGATGACACAGCCGCCGTCGGCGTCCCGCAGCGTACGCTGCGCGCCGTGCCCGACGCCGTGAGCGACGACGAGCTGCCCGACGCGGTCTTCCACCGCGACGGTGAGCGGGTCGTCCCGACCGATCTCGCGCGCGGCCCGTGGTCACCGGACGCGCAGCATGGCGGTGCTCCCGCCGCGCTGCTCGCGGGCGAGGTGGAGCGGTGGGATCCCGGTCCGGCGCACTTCGTCGCCCGGCTGACGATCGAGCTGCTGCGTCCGGTGCCGCTCGCGCCGTTGACCGTGGCGACCGAGACCCTGCGTCCCGGTAAGAAGGTGCAGTGGGTGCAGTCGCGACTGCTCCACGATGACGTCGAGGTCGCGCGTGGCACGGCGTTGCGTCTGCGCACCGACGACCTCGAGCTGCCGGTGCCCGAGCGGGTCGCGCTGGACTTCCCGCGCCCCGACGACGCGGATCCGTTCTTCATCAACTTCGCGCTGAGCGACCAGCGGCCGAGCGCGCTCATGCCCGTGGGGTTCTGGCGCGCGGTCGACGTGCGCATGGCCCGGGGCAGCTGGGCCGAGACCGGTCCGGCCGCGGTGTGGTTCCGGCTCCGCCAACCGGTGGTCGCCGGCGAGCCGATCTCGCCCCTTCAGCGGGCCGCCGCCGCGGGCGACTTCGGCAACGGGGTGAGCGCGGCGCTCGAGCGCGGCCGGTACCTCTTCATCAACCCGGACCTCACCCTGTACCTGCACCGTCATCCGGTGGGCGAGTGGGTCGCGATCGACGCGGTCACCCACGCCGAGACCCGGGGAGTGGGCCTGGCCGAGAGCGTCCTCCACGACGCCGACGGCCGCATCGGCCGCTCGCTCCAGTCGCTGCTCGTCGACCATCTGCCGGGAGGCTGAGCCCAGACCTGGACACCAGATATCCGGATATGTAGAGTCCGGGTATGTGCCGGTGGTCCCGATGAAGCTGAGCGAAGGCGTCGAGTGGGGACTCCACTGCGCCGGCCTCGTGGCGCTGGTGCCACCGGGCCACGCCCTCCCCGCCTCGCGCATGGCCGAGTACCACGGCGTGCCGCCGGCCTACCTCGCCAAGCACCTCCAGGCGCTCTCGAACGCCGGGATCCTCGAGTCGGTCCCCGGGCGGCGCGGTGGGTACCGGCTCGCCCGCCCCGCCACCGAGGTGACGATGCTCGACGTCGTCGAGGCCATCGACGGCGAGACGCCGGCGTTCCGCTGCACCGAGATCCGCCGCCGCGGCCCCACCGCGCTCCCCGCGCGGGAGTACCGGGTGCCGTGCTCGATCCACGCGGTGATGGACCGCGCCGACGCGGCGTGGCGGGCCGAGCTGGCGGCGGTCACCCTCGCCGATCTGGTCGGGATGATCGCCGCGAGCGCGCCGGCCGCGGCCATCGAGAAGGGCATCGACTGGTTCCAGGAGGTTCTGCGATGAAGGTGTTCGTCAGCGGTGCGACCGGAGCGATCGGCAGCCGGGTGGTCCCCGCCCTCGTCGGCGCGGGGCACGAGGTCACCGGCGTCGCGCGCAGCGACGCCAAGGCCGAGCAGCTGCGGGCCGCGGGTGCCACACCGGCCCGGGTCGACCTGTTCGACCCACCCGCGCTCGTCGACGCGGTCGCGGGTCACGACGCGGTCTGCAACCTCGCCACCAACATCCCGCCTCCCGCGAAGGCGTTGCGCGCCACGGCGTGGGCAACCAACGACCGCCTGCGGCGCGAGGCCTCCCGCTCTCTGGTCGACGCCGCGCTCTCCGCCCGCGCCGAGCACTTCGTCCAGGAGTCGATCGCCTTCCTGTATCCCGACCGCGGCGACACCTGGATCGATGAAGACGTTCCGCTCGACGTCCCGCCGTTCGTGGACGCGATGCTCGTCGCCGAGGCCGAAGCCGCGCGCTTCGCTGCGGCCGGTGGCGCGGGCGTGGTGCTGCGGTTCGGCTACTTCTACGGCGCGGGTTCGAAGCACACCGACGACATGGTGCGGCTCGCGCGACGACGGGTCGCGTCGCAGCTCGGACCGTCGGACGCGTACTGGGCATCGATCCACCTCGACGACGCCGCGTCCGCCGTGGTCACGGCGCTCGGCGCGCCGTCGGGCGTCTTCAACGTGGTGGACGACGAGCCGGTGACCGTCGAGGAGTTCTACGCGGCGCTCGCCGATGCGTTCGGCTTCAAGCGGCCTCGCCTCACGATGCGCGCGCTGGGGAAGCTCGCCGGCTCGAAGGCCGGCCTGTTCCAGCGCTCGCAGCGGGTCTCGAACGACCGCTTCGAGACCGCCACGTCGTGGCGGCCGCGCTACCCGAGCGTCCGCGACGGTTGGCAGCAGGTGGCCGCCGCGATGACGGACGACCGACGCGCACCCGCGCGAGAGCAGGGAGCACAGACATGAGAACGTCGACCGCAGCACGGATCGTGCTGGTCCTGATGGCAGTCCCGAGCGCGGTCATCGCGGTGTGGAGCCTCGTCGCGCCGCGGTCGTTCTTCGACGACTTCCCCGGGCTCGGAGCCGCGTGGGTGTCGCCCGACGGCCCGTACAACGAGCATCTGCTCCGTGACTACGGCGCCACCCTGCTCGGGCTGGTCGTGCTCGCGATCTGCGCGTTCGTCTGGATCAGCCGGCCGTTGCTGCTGACCACCGGGCTCGTCTGGCTCGTGGCGTGGCTGCCGCATCTCGGCTACCACGCGCTCAACCTCGACCCGTTCCCGGCCGACCAGCACGTCGCGCTCGTGGCGAGCTTGGTGATCACGCCCGTGCTGGCGGTCGTGCTGCTCTTCATGGCCAACGGCGTCGCACG
>CAZKTS010000338.1:0-8596 GCA_964555735.1 uncultured Bifidobacteriaceae bacterium | reverse complement strand
CCGCCAGAGCCGTCAGTCGTCGTCGGTCGGTGCCGCTCGTCCGCGTGAGCGACGCCATGCGGGCCGGGGGCCCACCGCCATGCGGCTGACGAGCACCGCAACGATGGTGACCAGGTACAGCTGACCGGTGAGCGCCTCGAGCGACGAGACCGCGCGTCCAAGACCTTCGGCCGCGGTGAAGTCGCCGTAGCCGACCGTCGAGAGCGTGACGAAGCTGAAGTACAGGAAGTCGGCGGTCGTCGCGGTGTTGGTCTGGGCGAAGAACGGGCCCGAGATCATCTCGCCGATCGCCGCGTACGTGAACGCGAACGCCATGCCGATGAGGACGTAGATGCAGAGCGCACCGAGGACCGTCCGGACGTCGACGACCCGGCGCCGGAACAGCGAAACGGCGATCGCGACCGGCGCGGCCGCGACGAGGAGGACGTCGATCCCGAAGAACGAGGCTCGAGCGCTGTCGCCGTCGGTTGCGACCGAGACGAGCGACGCGATGAGCGACAACGCCACCACCACGACCCCGATGCGCAGGAACCGACGACTGACCCGGGATGCGATCAGCGCGGCCAGCAGCGTCGCCCCCTGGAGCGCCGCGGTCACCGGTCTCGTCCAGGCGCCCGTGAACCCCGCGGCCATGAAGACGTAGGTGATGAACACCAGCACGAGCACGATCCCGTACTCGTAGCCCGGGAGCCGCTCCTCGATCGGTGCTTCGGCGTCGGTCATGATCGCCCCTCGCGGTCGTCGCTGACGTCGTCGATTGGAGTCTCGCGGCACAGCGACGTCCGCGTCGGAACCCGGCCCGCTGACGATCAGCGCAGCCGCCGACGCACCGCCGCGGCGAAGCGCCCCGCGGCCGTCGGCGCCACCCGCACGAAGTACGAGGGCTCGGCCAGCTCGACCTCGAGCACCAACGGCGCGCCGTCCGGGCCGGGCACCAGGTCCACGCGGCCATAGAGCAGCTCGCTGCCCCCACACGCCGCGATCGTCGCCGCTCCGACCGCCCGCTCGGCAGCCGACGGCTCCCGGCCGCTGATCTCCTCGGGGGCGTAGAACTCGTCGGTCGGCGGGGCATCGAGGGCCAGGATCGGCGCCTTGCGGAATGCGTGCGACAGCTCCGCGTCGAAGTAGACGAGCCCGGTCTCGCCGTAGGTGTCGATCGCGGCGAGGTAGGGCTGCACCATCACGCCGCGTCCGGCGTTGAGAAGGGCGCGCGCGTGATCGCGAACGCCACCGGGTGTCGAGTGGCGCATGGTGTCCTTCGAGCCGGCCGAGACCGTCGGCTTCACCACGTGCTCACCCGGGCCGAGCGCGTCGAGCGCCCGTGCCGCGGCCCCTGAGTCGTTCGGATCGAGGAACGTCGTCGGCACGACCGGCACACCTGACGTCGCGAGGTCGGCGAGATACCGCTTGTCCGTGCTCCACCGGATCGTCGCGGGAGGGTTGAGCACCGGTGCCAGCGCCTCGACGCGATCGAGCCACGCCAGGAACTCCGCGTACCGCGGCACGTAGTCCCATGGCGACCGCATCACGACGAGGCGGTACGCACCCCATTCGACCTCGGGATCGTCCCAGCACGGCGCGTCGGCATCGACGCCCGCAGCCGCGAGCGCGGCCAGCAAGGGCTCGAGGTCGTCGTCGGTACCGAGCGCGGCGGTCGCGGTGACGAGGGCGACCGACGGCATCGGGTCAGTCTGGCCGCGACGGTCAGCCCTTCGACAAGCCCAGAGTGGCGACCTTGCCGATGTACTGCGGCTTCCCTTCGCCGTCAGGGAGCGCCGGGAACGCCACCTTCACGTCGGACTGCGAGCCGATCGTCCAGGTCACGTACCAGGCCGGGATCACGTAGAGGCCGTCGGCCATCGCCCGGTTGAAGTCCTGGTACGTGGTCCGGACCTCGGCCTGGTCGGTGGTGGTGCGCCCGCCGTCGAGCAGCCCCTGCGTGGTGGGGTCGCTGAAGCCCGAGAAGTTCAGGATGTTGCCGGCGTCGGCGTTCTCGAACCACGGGTAGGTGTCGGTGTTGTTGTGGACCGACGACGCGCCGTGCTCGTTGCGCCAGAAGACGACGTCGATGTCGCCGGCGAGCGTCTTGTTGATGAGCGTGGCCTGGTCGAACGCCGCGATGTCGGCGGTGATCCCTGCCGCCTCGAGCTGCTGCTTCATGAGCTGGGCCTCGGCGCCGTCATCGGGATCGTTGGTGGTGCCCAGGAGCACCGAGAACCCGCCCGTGCGCTGCTTCACCGAGTCGACGAGCTCCTTGGCCTTGGCGAGGTTGTACTTCGGGTACCCGGCGTTCTTCAGGTAGCCCGGCGCCTCGCGGTCCATGAGTCCGTTCGCGACCGGGAAGATGTCCTTGTTGCGGATCGACGTGTTCTTCGCCCGGTCGAGCGCGAGCGCGAACGCCTCGCGCGCCTCGGGATCGCTGAACGGCGCCTTGCTGGTGAGCAGGATGTAGTAGCGGACCTCACGGAACCCGGGCTTCTGCTCCAGCAGCTTCACCTGGTCACCGAGGTTGCGCAGCGCGTCGAGCTGGAGCGCGTTGTCGGTGTGAATGAGATCGAGCTCGCCACCCTGGAGCTGGGTGACCCGCGCGCTGCCGTCGGGCACCGGCACGAAGGTGATCTTGTCGGCCTTCGGATAGCCCGCCCGCCAGTAGTCGGGGTTCCGGACCACGACGGTCTGCTCGTTGGGTCGGTACTCGTCGAGCTTGAACGGCCCGGTGCCGATCATCTTCGTCGCGCACTCCTCGCCCGCGTTGAGCTGGGCGAGCGCCATGATCCCGAGTCGCCCGTTGCCGTAGAGGCCGTACGCGAGGTCGGCGACCGGCCGGTTCAGCACCATCTTCACCGTCATCGGGTCGACCACCTGCACGTCGTCGACGAACTTGAACACGATCGAGAACAAGGGCCCGGAGTTCGGGGCACCGGGTGCACCGCGCCACGAGTCGATGTTGGCCTTGAGCACCTCCGCGTCGAGCGGCGACCCGTCGTGGAAGGTGATGCCGTCGCGCAGCGTGATCGTCCACTCGGTGAAGTCGGCGTTGGGCTCCACCGACTTCGCAAGGTAGGGCTGCGGGACGCCGTCGGCGTCGGGCTGGGTGAGCGTGTCGTAGACCGCGTCCACGACCTGGATGCCCGAGAGCGCGAGCTGCGCGCGGCTCAAGCAGTAGTTGGTGGTCTCGGCTTCGAGTCCGAACACCAGGGAGCCGCCGCCTCCGGCCTTGCCGCCTCCGCCTCCCTTGCCGCTTCCCGCGGATGCCGAGGTGTCGGCGGCCGCCAGGCCCCCCGACGCGGCGACCGCGACGAACACGATCGATCCAAGCAGTGCCACGGTCCGTCGGAGCTTCATGGTGCTTCCCCCTGCGCCCTGGTGACTCGACCGTAACGCGACTCCGAGCCGGCGTTGCCGCGGTCGCGTCCTCTCACTCCAGTTCGACGCCGAAGTCCTCGATGTACGGCGCGTACTCGGCTCTGATCGCATCAGGGTCGATGCCGAAGTCCGCAGCGGCGTAGCGGTGCGTGCCGTGCTTGTCCTGGGGCCGGGCCGCGAGGTAGCCCGTGATGGCCTCGGGGAGGCCGGGGTCGATCGGCAGGCCGAGGCGCTCGTAGGCCGTCGTGATCGCGGTCACCGGATCGCGCAGCAGGTCCTGGTAGTGGAGGTCGGCGATCTGGTGCTCGGGCAGCTCGCCCGCGCGCCGCTGCTCGGCCGCGGCGTTGAGCAAGATGCTCATCCCGAAGGAGACCGTGGCGGCCACCTCGACGGGGTCGACCGCGTCGGAGCGGATCCAGCGCCCGAGCGACACCGTGCTCGCTGCGGACGGCACGACCTTGGCGGGGTCGCGGTGCGTCTGGATCACGCGTGCATCGGGGTACACCGCGAACACCGTGGCGAGGCGCATCTGGTGCACCGGCGACTTGAGGGCCCAGGGCCGCGCCCCCTCCGGATCCCGCGGCCCGCGACGCTGGAGCACCTGCAGCATCGTGCGATGGAACTCGTATGCGGGCGTGGCATCGGTGCCCGCCCGCCAGATCATGAAGCTGGGAACGTCGACGCACGCGGCCCAGAACCCGCTGTCGAACTCCGGCGCGAGCAGCCACAGGCACTCTTCGGGCAGGCCGGCGGTGAGCTCGTGGACCGCGCGGAACTCCGGCTGCACGTCGCCCCAGAGGTCGAACTCGCTCTCGGCCCAGGCGACGCGCTCGTCCGGGACGCCGGGTGCCGGCGGAACGGGGTGCGCGAGCTCCCATCCGAGCGGCGCGCGCAGGTTCGGATCCTCGTTCAGGAGCTCCTGGAGGATGCTCGTGCCCGAGCGCGCCGGTCCCGTGATGAACACCGGTGCGCGCACACGATCCTCGCTGATCGCCGGCTCGCGCCCGACCAGGTCCACGATGCGCAAGCGCGTCTGGAGGTGCCGCAACAGATCGTGGCGCGTCATGAGCCGCCCGAGCGCGTGGAGGTTCGCCTCCCGCTCGAGCGAGGTGATCAGCTGACGGAAGGGCTCCTCCCAGGTCGGCGGGCCGAAGTCCTCCAGCCCGGTCGCGCGCGTTGCCGCGACGATGAGCTCCTCGGGGTCGAGCGACACCATCTCGGCCGCGCCGCCCACGCTCGGCCCCATCGCGACCAGCCGCCGAGCCCACGCCGGCCGCTCGTACGGCATCTGCTCCCCCGCCATTCGTTCCCTGGTGTCCGACTCAGGCGTCGGCGTACTCGATGAAGTCGTACGGGTAGCCACGCGGGAACGCGCTGGCCCAGAGCAGGGCCTTGCGCTGCTCGTCCTCGAGCTGCCAGCCCACCGCGTCGAGGTTGGCCTCGAGCTGCTCGAGGTTGCGCACGCCGATGATCGGCGCGGTGACCCCCCGCCGGTTCACCACCCAGTTGAGCGCGACCTGCGCGGGCGTGCGCCCGACCTGGCCCGCGACGCTGCGCACTGCCTCGACGATGCGCCACGCGCGCTCGTCGAGGCGATAGGTGAAGGTGATGGCTTCCTCGGTGTCGCCACCGCGGGTGCCGGCGGGAAGCTCCTCTCCCTCGCGGTACTTCCCCGAGAGGATGCCGCCGGCGAGCGGGCTCCAGGGCAGCACCGCGAGCCCGGCGTCGCGGCACAGCGGGAGGAGCTCGCGCTCGATGTCGCGGGTGATGAGCGAGTACTCGGGCTGGAGCGAGACGAAGGGCTCCCACCCGCGCAGCGCCGCGATGCCGAGCGCCTTGGCGAGCTGCCACGCGGTGTAGTTGCTCGCACCGACGTAGCGGACCTTGCCCTCGCGGACGAGGTCGTCGAGCGTGGAGATCGTCTCCTCGAGCGGCGTGTGGTTGTCCCAGCAGTGCACCTGGTACAGGTCGATCCAGTCGGTGCCCAGCCGCCGAAGCGATGCCTCGACCTGCATCCGGATGTGGCGGCGCGACAGCCCGACGTCGTTGGGGCCGTCACCCATCCGGAAGCGCACCTTGGTGGCGAGGACCACCGCGTCGCGCTTCGCGGCGATCGCGCGTCCGGTGATCTCTTCGGAGATCCCGAGCGAGTAGACGTTGGCGGTGTCGACGAAGTTGCCGCCGGCGTCCAGGAAGCGGTCGACGATCGCGCGGCTGGTGGCTTCGTCGGCCTCGCGGCCGAACGTCATCGCGCCGAGGCACAGCTCCGACACCTTCGTGCCCGTGCGCCCGAGCTGCCGCATCTCCATGATCTCGTCCTTCTCGTCGCTCTCGTCGTGCCCGTCCGATGGCGGCGATCGCCGCCGGCGCACCGTACCGGAGCGCGCTCAGCCGACGCGGCGCACGCCCGATCCGCCGTGGCGACCGGTGGGCTGCAGCGTGACCGTGAGGCCTCCCGTGTGACACTCGTGCTTGCGCCCCGCCGCGACGACATCGGCAAGTGCGCCGGCCGAACGCTCGACCGCTTCGTCGACGGTGTCGGTCACGACGTCGTAGAGCGTCAGGTGGTTCGGGCCGACCCGGCGCCGCGGCACCCGCGCCCAGCGCGACATCGCGCCGAACGCCCCGCACGCGAGCATGTCGGGCACGTGCTGGTCGTCATACCAGGCGTCCCACTCGGCTTCGCGCGACGGGTCGCTGCACAGCACGTTCGTGAGGATGTGCCCGCGGAGCGCGTCGGACGGCTCGGGCTTCGTGCCGTACGGACCGTGAGCGGCAAAGACCTCGGCGGCGATGGTCGCGTGCGCGGGATGGAACCGACCCTCGGCTCGGAGCGCGTCGCCGGCCGCGAGCGTGCGGTCCGCTTGCGCCGACACGTCCGCGTCGTCGAGCTCGAAGATCGTCACGTGCGTGAAGCCGATGCCGGGCATCCCCGGCTGCGGACGCGCGGTCAGCTCGAAGCGGGTCGCCGCCCACGGCCCCGTGCCGGCACAGAGCGCGGGAAGGTGGACGTCGTCCTGCCAGTCACTCCATGCCGGCTCCTCGTCCGCACGGAGGCACTTCGAGGAGACGACGAGGAGGCCGGTCGTGCGAGTGATCAGCTGCTCCCGGCCGTCAGGTGATGACGTACTGAGCGGGGTCGGCCTCGCGCGTCCATCCCCAGTAGGTCTCGATGGGCCACGGCGACAGCGTGTAGATCTTGCCCTCGGGGTTCTTGTAGTGGCTGTGCTCGATCACGGGGTGCGACCACACGAGCGAGTCGATCTCGGCGCGGTAGCGCTCCATGTACTCGTCGAGCGCGTCCTGCCGCACCTCGATGGCGTGCCCACCCGCGCCGAGCGCGGCGTGGATCGCGCTCATCGCGTAGGTCACCTGGCACTCGGAGTGGATGATGATGCTCGCCCCGTGGGCGAGGTTGGTGCCGGGCCCATAGAGCAGGAACAGGTTCGGGAACCGGGGCACGGTCACGCCGAGGTACGCGCTCGGGCGATCGCCCCACTGCTCGTGCAGCGACACGCCGTCGCGCCCGTAGAACTCGATCGGCGCGAGGTACTGGTTGTGGAGGAACCCGGTGGCGTAGCAGATGACGTCGGCCTCGTGGAGCACGCCGTCGGTGGTGCGCACCCCGTTCGCCTCGATGCGCTCGATCGGTGTCCGCACGAGATCCACGTTCGGCTTCTTCAGCGCGGCGTACCACGACCCGTTGTCCTGGAGGATGCGCTTCCCCGCCGGCGGGTAGTGCGGGATCGAGAGCTCGAGCAGATCGGGCCGTCCGTCGAGCTGCTTCGTCATCCATCCGACGAGCTGCTCGCGCCGCAGCGCGCTGTTGTTGTTGATCGCCAGGTCGGGATCACCCTCGTAGTCAGGATCGAACTTGTAGGCCGACGTGCCCATCGACACCCCGGGGTAGATCATCATGAAGCGGAACCAGCGCCCGTAGAACGGCAGATGCCGGATCGCCCACGCGTCGCCCTGCGGGACCGCCCGGTGGTACGAGGGATTCGGCAGCACCCACTGCGGGGTGCGCTGGAACACCGTGAGGTGCTCCACCTCGTCGGCCACCGTCGGCACGATCTGGAAGCCGCTGGCACCGGCCCCCACGAGTCCGAGCTTCTTGCCGCGGAGGTCGAGGTCGGCCGGCCAGCGTGCCGAGTGGAAGGACGGCCCGGCGAAGTCGTCCATGCCCGGGATGTCGGGCAGCTTCGGGACGTTGAGCGCGCCGACGCCGCTGAAGACGAACCGGGCGTCGATCGTCTCGACATCGCCGCCCGGCGTGCGGACCTCGACCGACCAACGGGCACGCTCGTCGTCCCAGGTCGCGCGCGTGACCTCGGTGCCGAAGCGGCAGTGCTCGCGCAGCCCGTACGAGTCGACGACGCGCGCGAAGTACGCCTCGAGCTCGGGCTGGCGGCAGTAGTACTCGGACCAGTGGTCGGCCGGTTCGAACGAGTAGCAGTAGTGATGGCTGCCGACGTCGACGCGTGCGCCCGGGTAGCGGTTGTGGTGCCACGTGCCACCGGGCCCGGCGCCCTTCTCGATGATCGTGAACGGCAGCCCGGCCTGCTGGAGACGGATGGCGGCGAGGATCCCCGACTCGCCGCAGCCGATGATCACCGTCGGCGAGCCCGCCTTCACCTCGGCGGGGATCTCGTCGCCCCAGGTGACCGCGCCGCTGTCGGCACCGTCCAGGTGCAGGTCGTCGAGGAACATCGGCCACAGGTCGTCGCGCATCGGCTGCGTCGCGAGGTACGACATCATCTCGCGCACCACCTCGAGCGAGAGCTCGTGAGGGCGGCATCCGCCATCGCGGTAGGCGAGCACCGCGGGGAGCGCGCGGCGCCGCAGGTCGGCTTGCTCCTCGTCGGTGAGTCCGCCTTGGAACTCCATCGAGGTGAGGGCACGAGGACGAGCCTCGCCGCGGACCCAGGACGGGTCACCGGTCATGTGCACGAGGGAGCAGGCCAGCGCGGGCACCGCGACGTCTTCGAGCATCGCCGCCACCGTGGCGTCGTCATCGTCGAACGGGATCCCGGCGTGCGGGTTGCGCTGATCGGTGGCGGCCGCCGTCACGATGAGGCCTCGGCGATCTGCTTGAGGCTCGCCAGCGTCTCGGTGATGCCGGTGCGTGCCATCTCGGCCATGCCGTCGAGCCGTGCGGCGACGTCGGCGTCGGGCGCGCCCTCGCGCACGAACGCCGGGTAGTCGTCGAGCACCCGCCACGTCTCGGTGA
>CAZKTS010000337.1:0-12734 GCA_964555735.1 uncultured Bifidobacteriaceae bacterium | reverse complement strand
CTCGATGGCCGCCGGGCGGCCACCCACTGGGCGTACGCGCGCCAGCTCGCCGACGAGTACCCGGCCGTCGAGGTCGAGGTGGATCCGATCTACGTGCGCGATGACCGCGTGTGGACGTCGGCGGGTGTGACCGCAGGGATCGATCTCGCGCTCGCGATCGTCGAGGCCGACCACGGGCCGGCGATCGCCCAGACCGTCGCCCGATGGCTGGTGATGTTCGTCCGCCGACCCGGCGGGCAGAGCCAGTTCGCCGGGCCGGTCTGGACGCCGCCCGCACCACCGGGCCCGGTGCGCGCCGCGCAGGAGCTCATCGACCGCGCGCCCGAGGACGATCACCGCGTGCCCGTGCTCGCGGGCCGGGTGGGCGTGAGCGCACGCCACCTCAGCCGCGAGTTCACGCGGGTGATCGGCGCGTCACCCGGCCGCTACGTCGAGCAGGTGCGCGTCGAGCACGCGCGCCGCCTGCTCGAGACCGAGCCGGTCACGGTGGCGGTCGCGGCCGAGCGCTGCGGCTTCGGCTCGGCCGAGACCATGCGCCAAGCCTTCCTGCGCCGCGTCGGTGCATCGCCCGACGACTACCGCCGTCGCTTCGCCACCACCGCGCACTGACCACCTCCCACGGACCCGAGAGGAACCACCATGCAGGTCGCGATCCCCCTCTTCCCTCGCCTCACCGCGCTCGACGGCATCGGGCCGTACGAGGTGCTCCAACGCACGCCCGACATCGACGTCGTGTTCGTGGGCTCCGAGCGCGGGACGGTGCGCACCGAGAACGGCCTCCTCGGGCTGTGCGTCGACGCCGCCTTCGACGAGGTGCCCCGTCCCGACGTGGTCGTCGTTCCTGGCGGTCAGGGCACGCGCGCGTACACGGAGGGCGGCGACCTGGTCGACTGGGTGCGCGCCGTCCACCCGACGACTCGGTACACGACGTCGGTCTGCTCCGGCGCGCTCGTGCTCGGTGCCGCGGGACTGCTCGACGGGCTCACCGCGACCACGCACTGGTCGGTGCTCGAGGACCTGCGCCGGTACGGCGCGGTTCCCACGACCGAGCGGGTCGTCGAGCACCTCGATCGCCGGATCATCACCGCGGCCGGCGTGTCGTCGGGCATCGACATGGCGCTTCGCCTGATGGAGCTGCTGTTCGACGACATCGGCGCCCAAGCCGCGCAGCTGATGATCGAGTACGACCCGCAGCCGCCGTTCTCGATGGGCCACCCCGACCTCGCCACCGACGAGGTGATGACGCGCGTGATCGAGTGGGCAACCGTGCGTCAGTAGGGCACACCGATCGAGCGAGCGCGAGACTGCTCGGCCTCATGCCGGTCCTCTCGCCCTCCGTCAGCGTCATCGTGCCCGTCACCGCCCCGATCGACCACCTCGCCGAGACCTTGGCAAGCGTCGACGCGCAGTCGCACCGGCCCCTGGAGATCGTCCTGGTGGCGGATGGCGAGCCACCGGACCTCTCCGCGGCCATCGCGGCGACCACGGTGCCCGTGCGCGTCGTGCACCGTGAGCGTGGTGGTCCCGGCGCCGCGCGCAACACCGGGGTCGACGAGGCGCGCGGCACGATCCTCGCCTTCCTGGACTCCGACGACGTCTGGCTGCCGGAGAAGCTCGCCCTCCAGGTCGACGCACTCGATCGTGATCCCGACCTGGACTTCGTCTTCGTGGGCATCGAGCAGTTCTTCTCGCCCGAGCTGAACCGCATGGACACACCGGTCACCGACGCCCGGGCCGCGCGCCTCGGTCGGCTGCCGAGCTCCCTCGTGGTGCGCAAGAGGTCGTTCGCGCGTGTCGGCCCCTTCGTCGAAGGCGCCGTGTTCGGGGACTTCCTCGATTGGTACTCCCGTGCGCGCGACCTCGGGCTGCGCGAGACCACGATCGACCGCACGATGGTGCGGCGCCGCATCCACGGTTCGAACACGGGGGTCACCCTGCGCGGACGCCGGAGCGACTACGTGCACGCGCTGAAGGCCATCATCGATCGACGCCGCGCCGAGGGTGGAGCGTGAGCCGGCCACCACGCGTGAGCGTCATCATGCCGGTGCACAACCGGACGCGCTATCTCGCCGAGGCGCTCGCGAGTGTCGAGGTGCAGCACTACGACAGCCTCGAGATGATCGTCGTCGACGACGGCTCCACCGACTCGACGCCCCAGGTGCTCGCCGGCATCCCGTTCGTCGACCATGTGCTTCGTCAGGCCCACGCCGGCCCGGCGGCGGCCCGCAACCGCGGCCTCGCGGTGGCGACCGGTGACGTCATCGCGTTCATCGACGACGACGATCTGTGGCCGCCCGGGCGACTGCGTCGTCTCGTCGAAGTGCTCGCCGGTGACACCGCGCTCGACGGTGTGCTGGGTCGGATCGAGTACTTCGCCGAGGACGGCGGCGAGATCCCGGACGTCACGTTCGAGGATCCGGAGCACAAGACGTTGACCAACATCACGCTCGGTGCCGGCATCTTCCGACGACGGGCCTTCGACCGGATCGGCACGTTCGACGAGGAGCTGCGGTGCTGCGAGGACGCGGACTGGTACCTCCGGGCCCGCGAGGGCGGACTCCGGCTGCGCCTGCTCCCGGACGTCGTGCAGCGCTATCGGTTCCACCCGACGAACATGACCCGCGACAAGGCGGTGCTCGCGCACGACACGCGGCGGATGCTGAAGAAGTCGCTCGACCGCCGTCGCGAGCGTGGCCCCGTGCAGCAGTACGGGACCTGGCTGGACTGGACCTCGGGCCACCTCTCCTGAGCGACGCCAGGGCGCGAACATCGGGCGTGCCGTTCGTCACCGCGCGGGTCAGTGTGATCGTCCCTGCGTACAACGTCGGGCGGTTCCTCGGTGCGGCGCTCGCGAGCATCGAACGCCAGCAGCACCCGGACCTCGAGCTGATCGTCGTCGACGACGGCTCGACGGACGACACGGCAGCGGTGATCGCCGCGTGCCCGGTCGTCACGATCGCACTCCGCCAGCCGAACGCCGGACCGAGCCGCGCCCGCAACCGCGGCATCGCGGCCGCGACCGGTGAGCACATCGCCTTCCTCGACGGGGACGATCTCTGGCCCGACGGGCGGCTCGACCGTCAGCTCGCGGCGCTCGACGCGAGGCCCGACGTCGACGGCGTGCTGGGCCGAATCCAGTACGTCGCGACCGACGGAGGGCGCATCCCGCGCCTCCCGTACGAAGATCCGCGGCTCCACACCATCGTCGCCCCCAGCGTCGCGGCCGGTCTGTTCCGGCGGCGCTCGTTCGAACGCGTCGGACCGTTCGACGAGGAGCTCCGGTCGTCCGAGGACCTCGACTGGCTGCTGCGAGCCAGCGAGGCGGGACTCGACCTCCGCGTGCTCCCCGACGTCACGCTCGTCTATCGGCACCACGACGCGAACTCGACCGGAGCGCGAGCTCCGGCGATGGTGAACCGGGCCCTCATGGTGCGCAAGGCCCACCAGCGTCGTCGCGGCCTCGACCTGCCGACCTTCACCCGCTGGCCCGACTGGGACGCGTGACCGTCCGGCCACGCGGGACATCCCGGGGGCCGGGTGGCGAACAGCAAAGGTCCTTCGTCCCTGTCGGTGCACGGGCACCGACCGCCATGGTCGTCGGGTGATGGAACCGAGCGAACCGGGGCGAGGAGTCGACGCCGCACCGAGCCCGACGCCCCGGCACGGGCGGCTGCCGCTGGGTCGGCGGGGCTGGACCGCGATCACTGCGCTCGAGGTCCTCGCGGCGTCGGTGGCCATCGTCGCCGACCTCTTCGTCCCGACGCTCGTGCTCCTCGCGCTGATGGGCCTGTCGCTCCTCGCGCGGCACGAGGGCCTTGCCGCGCTCGGTCTCCGCGGACGCCCCCGCGTGCAGCTCGCCGTCCGGATGCTCGGGTTCGCCGCCGCGTGGTCGGTGGTCCAGCTCGGTGTCGTCCTCCCGATCGCCGAGCGCGTGAGCGGCACCACCCAGGACCTGAGTGACTTCCGGGACCTGCAGGGCGACGTCGCGATGCTCGTCGGTCTCCTCCTGCTCAGCTGGACCCTCGCGGCGCTCGGCGAGGAGCTCGCGTACCGCGGCTACCTCCAGACGCGGATGCGAGCGCTCTTCGGTCACGGTCGCGCGGGGCTCATCGTCGCCGTCGCCCTCTCGTCGGTGCTCTTCGGAGTCGCGCACACCGAACAGGGCGTCATCGGCGTGACGGTGACGACGCTCGACGCGGTCGCCTTCAGCGTCCTGCGCTACCGCTGCCGAACCCTCTGGGCATCCGTGCTCGCGCACGGCTTCAACAACACGATCGGGTTCATCGCGTTCTTCCTCGTCGGGCCGATCCACGGCCTCTGGTGACGCGGCCGGACCACCGGGTCGCTCACGCCTCGCTTCGTCGGGCGCGGAGGACGACGTCGTCGACGTGGTGCTGCGCCGACGCGGCACCCGGTCCCCGGGGTCGGCGCTCGTGGACCTCGACGTCCCACCCCGGCGCGTCGGCGAGCACCGCCGCGACGTCGTCGACCCGCACGTAGGCGTCGGGATCGAACGGTCGGCTGCTCTCACGCGTGTCGACCGGCGCACGCATGGGCTCGAGGTCGTGGCCGACGACCAGGAGCGTCCCGCCCGGCGCGACCGCGTCGAGCAGGTTGGACACCGCACGGTGGTCGGGGGTCCGTGGGATGGACGCATAGTGCGCGCTCACGAGATCGAACGTGCGGCCGTCGAACGGGTCGAGGGCGTTGGCGTCGGCCCGGACGGTCTCGATCCGGAGTCCCCGCCGTTCGGCCTCGGCGTCGACACGCCCGAGCGCGCGCGTCGCGATGTCGCTCGCGGTCACCTTCCAACCGTGCTCCGCCAGCCACACCGCGTCACCGCCCTCACCGGCACCGACGTCGAGCGCGGCGCCGGGGACCGCGTCGGCCATCTCGGCGACGAGCGAGCCGTTGGGGTTGCCGCTCCAGAGCCGGTCGCCGCCGTAGCGGTGGTCCCAGTCGGCGTGCTGCGCGGAGGGTCGCGCCGCGGCCTCGATGTCCTCCTGGGCCAGGCCGGCGCTGATCATCGACCCGACGCGCGAGCCGTTCGCGGCCGCGTGCAGCACCTGCTGGCTCGGGTCGGTCACGTTGCCCGCGGCGTAGAGGCCCGGGACCGCGGTGGCGCCCGTCTGGTCCGTCTCCAGGAAGTCACCGAGCCCGGTCGGGTGCGGCGCCGGTTGCAGGCCGAGCGATGCGAACGGCTCCGCGCGCACGCGGTACGGCGGCCCGACGGCGACGGCGTCGGCCGGGAGGCGCTCGCCACTCGCGAGCTCCACGGACGCGACGTGCCCGTCGTCGCCCGTCACGACGCGTCGGACGCGGTCGTCGATCACCTCGACCCCGGCCGCGCGCAGCAGCGCGACCTCGGGGGCGTCGGGCGCCACGCCGTCGTGCAGCACGAGCGTGAGCTCGGTCGTCAGCTGGCGGAACAGCGCGGCGGGGTGGAGACCCCTCGGGTGCGTGATGATCTGGACGATGCGCCGGTCCCGGACCTCGAACCCGTGGCAGTACGGGCAGTGGATGACGTCGCCGCCCCAGTGCTCGGCCAGGCCTTCGATGTCGGGCAGGTCGTCGACCAGCCCGGTCGCGGCGAGGACCCGACGGGCGACCACGGTGTGCCCACCGACCAGCGAGAGGCGGAACCGACCGTCGTCGTCACGCGTCACCTCGACGACTCGGCCGTCGATCACCTCGGTGCCGTAGCTGCGGACCTCTTCTCGCCCGATGGCGGTCAGCTCGGCCGGCGGCAGGCCCTCATGACCGAGGTAGCTGTGCATGTGGCCGGCCGGCGCGTTGCGCGGCTCGCCGGCGTCGATGACGATCACCGATCGGCGCTGGCGTCCGAGCTGGAGCGCGGCGGCGAGACCGGCCGCCGACCCGCCGACGACGGCGACGTCGCAGTGCCGCTCGACGGCCGGCCGCTCGGGGGGCTGGTGGGTGTGGTCGTGGTCGTGGCTCATGGCCGCAGGGTACGCTGTCCTCCGATTCTGGCAAGAGGCCTTGCAGGATTCGCAAGACCGGATGGGGGACGCCGTGGCCGACCAGCCGCCCGACAGCACCGCCGAGGACGACATCGAACGCGTCGTGCGGGCGCGGCTGCGAACGCTGCGCACCACGCTCGGGCTGTCGCTCGACGCCTTGGCCGCCCGAGCGAACCTCAGCCCGTCGACGATCAGCCGGATCGAGACCGGCAAGCGGGCGATCAGCCTCGACGTCCTGCTCCCCCTCGCCACCGCGCTCGGGGTCGACCTCGATGCGCTGCTCACGGTGTCCGGCGACGACGACGTCGTCATCCACCCGGCGCCGAGCCGCTCGGGTGGCCGCACCACCTGGATGCTGAGCCGCCCGACCAGCAGCACGGTCGCGATCAAGATGCGCCTCGAGCCGACCCGTCGCCCGCCCGAGCAGCGCGTGCACCCCGGCCACGACTGGTTCTTCGTGATCGAGGGTCAGGTGCGGCTGCTGCTCGGCGAGCGCGAGATCCTCGTCGGCACCGGCGAGGCCGCCGAGTTCGCGACCATGACCCCGCACGCGTTCGTCGCTGCCGACGGGCCGGCGGAGCTCATCATGATCTTCGACCGCGATGGCCACCGCGCCCACGTCCACCACGAGGCCTCATGACCCGGGGGACACCAGCGCGCTCGGAGGGATTCGAACCCCCAACCTTCTGATCCGTAGTCAGATGCTCTATCCATTGAGCTACGAGCGCAGGGACGTCAAGTGTACGCGCCGTCCCCGCCGACGGCCCGATGGAACCCGCTCTCGTGGAGCCGTCCGGTCAGGCGCTCCACCCACCGGGTCGAGTAGAAATGCTGCACTTCTGAGGGCGGGGAGTCCCATGCGTCGTCGAGTCGTCACCGTGTTCACCGTGAGCCTCCTGAGCGCGGGCGCTTTCCTGTTGACCGGTGGGGCCGCGAGTGCGGAGACCGTCTCCCAGACCTTCGAGTTCACCGGCGAGGCGACAACCTTCCCGGTGCCCGCCGGCATCTGCTTCGTCACGATCACCGCGACCGGCGGATCCGGGGGTGACAACGTCCTCTCCTCGGGCGGCGCCGGCGCCACGATCACGGCGCGCGTCGCGGTCACGCCCGGCAGCACCCTCGACGTCGCGGTCGGCGGCGCGGGCGAGACCGGCATCATCACCGACGAGGGCGGCGCCGGCGGCTTCGGTGGTGGCGGCGGCGGCGGTGCAAACGGTGGTGCCGAAGGCGGCGGCGGCGGCGGTGGCGGCGCGTCTGCTGTGACCTTCGGGCCCACGCCGCTCGTCGTGGCCGGCGGCGGCGGCGGCGCCGGTGGGCTCGTCGGCGGCGGACCGACGCCCAACAACGGCGGCGCCGCCGGGTTCGCCGGCGCGAACGGCTCGCCGGGCGACGGTGACGTCGGTGGTGCGGGCGGACTCGCGAGCGGCGGCGGCGGGGCCGCGATCGCAGGCAACGGCGGCGTCGGTGGCGGTGGCGGTGGCGTCGGAACCGGCGGCATCGCGCCGTCCGGTGGTGGCGACGGCGGCGATGGCGCCGCAGGCATCGGAGGCGGTGGCGGCGCGAGCGGCATCACCCCCGGCTCCATCGGACTCGGTGGTGGCGCCGGAGGCAGCGGTACCGGCGACGGCGGGACCGTCAGCTCCGGTTCCGGCGCACCGGGCGGCGACGGCAACGGCACCGGTGGCGACGGCGGCGACACGGCCGGCTCGGCGAACGGCCCGGGCGGTGGCGGCGCGGGCGGTCCCGGCTTCGGCGGCGGGGGCGGCGCGTACGGGGGCGGCGGAGGTGGCGGCGGCTACGGCGCGGGCGCCGGCGGATCCAGCGGCGCGAACGGCACCGGTGCGGGTGGCGGCGGTTCGTCGTTCGCCGCGCCGGGGGCCACGAACGTGGCGTCGGCCTTGAGCCCGATCGGAGACGGCGAGATCGCGATCGCCTACGACACCGTCACCGACGCGTGCACCGCGGCGATCACGAGCGAAGACCTCGACTTCACCGGCTGACGACGCGCACCTTCAGCCGACCGCGGCGGTGATGTCGGCGACCAGGCGATCGGCACGCTCGGTCGCGCGCGCCGATCCCGGGGTGTCGCCCCTTGCAGCGAGCGCGGCGGCGACCGCGCGCCAGTCCCACGAGCTCGCCTCCCGCAAGCCGAGCCGCTCGGCGAGCAGGCCGTCGACGAGCGCGTGGTCGCCGGACCGGAGCGCGGCCTCCACCAACGTGCGCTGGATCGCGTCCCGCTGCGCGTGGCTGCCGCCGAACTCGTGGACGATCTGGCGGACCGGGAACAGCTCGCCGACCGCACCGGTGAAGTCACCCTCGCCGAAGCGCACGAGGCCGCGGCACACCGCCGCCCCGACCCGAGCCGTCATCACCTGGCCGGTCACGGCCGGGGCCGCTGACGCGGCGATGCCGTCGAGGGTGGCCGAGAGCTCGCGGGCGCGGTCGAGGTCGCCGGCCCCGATGAAGCTCATCACTGCGTGCGTGTCGTTGAACGGGTAGAAGCCGGGGACGAGGCATCGCGACCACGCGGCGGCGAGGGCCGACCAGCGATCGCCCACGTCGATGCCGTCGAGATGGAGTCGCCAGAGCAGCGCCGACGCGTCGACGAGCTCGAGCGCGACGTCCTCGGAGTCGTCGTGGTGGATCACCCGGTCGTAGAGGTCGAGCGCGGCCGCGGTCTGCTCGCCCTGGAGCAGGTACAGCGCGTCGTGCCACGCGTTGTGGACGTTGAGGAAGTTGCCGTCCGCCCAGTCGCTGCGACGCTCGGTCATGAAGCGGAGGCCGTCGGCGATGCGCCCCTGCATCTCGTACGTGTGCACGACCGCGTGGATCGCCCAGACGTCGTCGGCGTTCGCCTCCAGCGCTTGCAGCCCGGTCTCCGCGGACCGGTCGTAGCGGTTCGACTCCTCGAGCCCGAACGCGTGCATGCCATGGAGGAAGCCGACGCGGGGATCGGCCGGATCCCAGGCGGGCAGCACGCGCGCGACACGGTCGCGCAACGTGACCGCGTCGCCGGTGAAGAAGTCGATCTGATGCCCGACGAAGAGCGCGAGCACGTCCTGGGGCTCCTCGAACACGAGGGCATCGAGCGTTCGGCCCGCGCCCGCCATGTCGCCTGTGCACCACTGCCGGACGGCGTCGAGGTGCGCCAGCTCGCGCGGCGTGAGCGTGCTCGCAGCGGCGAGGGCATCGGCGGTCGCGAGGAGCTCCTGCGCCGCGGCGAGGTCGCCGCCGTCGGTCGACATCAGCGTCATCTCCGCCAGCATCAGGTTGCCCATCACGAACGTGGGATCGGCGGCCACCGAGGCCGCCGCCGCCTCCACCATGTCGATCTGGAACCGCTGGAGGTGATCGATCGCGCGGTCGTACGCGGCGACGGCTTCGGCCGAGCCGGTGAGCGGGACCCCTTGGCGATCGGTGGCGGTCACGAGGGCAGCTGCTCCTTCACCACACGGCCGGCCTTCACGATGGCGCGGATGTTGGCCGGGTCCTCGAGCACGGTCACGTCGCCGGTCGGGTCACCGGCCACGACGAGCAGGTCGGCGAGCGCTCCCTCGGTGACGGTGCCGAGCGCGTCATCGGGCTCGACCAGCGCGCCACCATGCTTCGTGGCCCACCGCAGCACCTCGAGCGGCGGGATGCCGGCCTCGCGGACGTAGACCCCGAGCTCCTCGGCGTACCGACCGTGCGGGAACCCGACCGCGCCGTAGTCGTCGCCGAGCACGAGCTTCACGCCCGCGGCGTTGGCACGGGGCAACACCGCGCACATCCGATCGAGGTCGGCCTGCATCGAATCGGTGAAGCCGAGACCGGCGCCGCCCATGACGTCGAGGAACGCGCGGGGGAAGAAGATGCTCGGCACCACGAACGCACCGGCGGCGGCGATGCGCTCGATGCACTCGTCGTCCATGTCGTCGCAGTGGTCGAGCACGTCGACCCCGCACTCGAGCGCCAGGAGGATGCCCGGCTTGCTGGCGACGTGGGTGCGGACACGCGCGCCGCGCGAATGCGCCGTCTCCACCACGGCGCGGAGCTCCTCGGGCGTGAGCTCGATCCGCTCCTTGGGCGCGGTCGTTCCGTGGCCGCCCGTGAGGAACACCTTGATCATGCGCGCACCGCGCTTGATCTCGTCGCGGGTGGCGAACCGGAACTCGTCGGGGCCGTCGCAGCATCGCGCCACACCCGGCGCGCGCACCTCCCAGTACCAGGGTGAGCTGTCGTTGGCGTGGCCCGTGGTGCTGAGCTCGCGGCCGCTCGGGACGATGCGCGGACCGTCGATGATCCCGGCGTCGACGGCCTGACGCAGCCCGGCGTCGATCGAGTGGCCGGCGCCGGCCGACACGACGCCGGTGAACCCGCGCTGGAGCGCGTCCTCGACCGCGCGGGCGGCACGCAGGGTCTGGATCGCCACGGGCTGCTCGAGCCCGTAGGGCGCCGGCGTCGAGCCGAGCTCGTGGTAGGTGGAGTGGAAGTGACACGTCGCCATGCCGGGCATGAGCGTGAGGCCGGTGAGGTCGAGCACGCGGTCATCGGCCTGCGCGACGACGGCGCCGGTGGTGACCGTGGTGATGCGATCACCTTCGACGACCACGGACGTGCCCGGCTTCAGCGGGTGCTCGCCGTCGAAGAGGTCGGCGTTGGTGAGGACGAGGCGGCTCATCCCTCTACTCTCGCACCGTGATCGTGATCGAGCGACCGGCGGACCTCCTGGACCGCGTGGGGACGCATCTCGGGTGGAGCGACTGGCACCCGATCGAGCAGGCCGACATCGACGCCTTCGCCGCCGCGACCGGCAACCAGGCGCCGATCCACACCGATCCGGAGTTCGCGAAGTCGACGCCCTACGGCGGCACGATCGCGTTCGGCATCCAGGTGCTCGCGATGGCCACGTTCCTCATGAGCGACATCTGGGAGCTGCGGGTCGCCGGCGGTGTCGACGTCGGGTCGAACCGCGTGCGTCACCTGTCGCCGGTGCTCGCGGGAGGACGCGTGCGGGTGGGCGTCGAGCTCGCCGAGGCCGAGCCGCTCGACAGCGGCGTGCGCGCGACGCTCGACCTGACGTTCGAGGTCGAGGGCAGTGAACGCCCGGCGTGCGTCGCCCAGATCGTGTTCGTCTACTACTTCTGAACCTGCTGCTGAAGGCGCCAGGCGCTCAGTCACCGCTCGACACGTCGACCTGGTACGCGTCGTAGAGGAGCTCGGCGCCGTGGTGCCGGTGCTCGAGCAGCCGTCGGATCAACCCGAGCGCCTCGTCGCGCACGTCGTGGACGTCGTCGTCGGTCCGGACCGAGGCCACCCGCTCCTCGAGGTGCGCGGCCAGCTCGGCGAGCGGCGCGTGCTCGGCGCGGAGCCGCTCGACCATCGGCAGCAGGTGCGGCGCGTCGTCGCGGATCTGATCGAACAGGCCACCGGTGCCCTCGGTGCCGTCGACGTGGGTGGCGATGACCGTGGCCAGGTGACGGACCGGCGGCGCGACCAGCTCGGCCCACGCGTCAGGCGCGTCGCCGGCCGGCACCGTGAGTGCACGCTCGAGTCCGAGGATCGCCTCGTACAGGTCGTCGCGGCGGATGCGGACCGCGTCGAGGACCGCTCGGTTCTGCTCGCGGATGTCCACGGATGACCCCCGATCAGACGACCTCGACCACCGCGCCCGCGCGCTCGGGCAGGTCGGCCGCCTCGTTGTCCTCGGCGTAGCGGAGCCCTTGGACGTTGAGGAGCCGGACAGGCTCGGTGCCGACGGGGAACGGCCCCCAGTGCCACGTGCCCTGCGCCAAGACGAACACGTCCTGGGGTCGCAGGCGGAACGCCCGCACCGCGTCGAGATCGGTCGGGCCGGTGAAGTCCAGTGCAGCGGGCGCGACCGCGACGATCGCGTCCACGTTCAGCGGCATCAGCGCCTGCGTGTGCGTCGCGTGCCGGTACATGACCGCGCAGACCGCCCCCGTGTCGGTGTGCTCGACCTCGTCGTATGCGTGGCTGATGACGTTGAGGTGGGGATCGGCCCACTCGAAGCGAAGCGTCTGATCGCCGTCGGCCGGATCGGTGTCGGCCACCGGCAGCCACCCGAACGGCGCCCACTCCTCGGCGCTGAGCTCCCGGGCTTCCAGTCGGACCATCCTCAGCTCGGCCATCGCGCCAGCATGCCAGCGGGAACCAGAGGCGAGCGACCGCGGCGCAGGTGTCGAAGGGCTCCGCCGTTCGACACCGAGGAGCCGGAGCGAAGCGGAGGCGACCCGAGGACTCGGTATCCTGCGCCGCAGCGAGACGTTGCGCGGGCTGGAAAGCAGTGCGGCCCGCACGAAGTGCGGAGAGCGGGAAGAATGGATGTTCGCTCCATCGAGGACGTGGCGCCGGTCATCGAGCACAACGGCACGGTGCCGGTCTGGTGGCTGGTGAGCCCGCGCGAGATGCATGACATCACCAAGGGTGGCCACCTCGAGCTGGTGAGCGAGTTCGAGGTCGCGGGTGGCGGGCTCGTCGATCCGCACTCGCACCCGACGCACGAGTTCTATTACGTCACGTCGGGCAAGGGCCTCATGACCATCGACGGCGAAGAGCGCGAGATCACCCAGGGCGACCTCGTGCACATCCCGCCGAACCTCGTGCACAGCCTGCGGCCGGTCAGCGACAACGCGCCGATCCACTGCTTCTGCTTCGCCGTCGGCGTCGAGGGCGCCGGCGAGATCGACTACACCAACCACTGACGCGTGGCGCGCGTCCTCGTCACCCGCCGTCTGCCCGACGGCGGCACCG